>PMXR01000065.1 GCA_003171035.1 Chloroflexota bacterium | reverse complement strand
ATGAACCGGGTACGCGCGCACCGCCGCTTCAACGTCAATCTGCAGCAGACGACGATCCAGGTCCACGGCAAGTCCGTGAAGACCCTCGTCTGCACCCGCTGCCAGCGCACCCTCTCGCGGGCCGATCAGTAGGACCCGCCGGCCGGTCCAGCCGGCCAACCCCGAAATCCCGTCGGCGTCGAGCACCCCCTCGACGCCGTTTGCTATTTCAGAGCGGGTTCCGAGTCAGGCCGCCTGCTCCAGGACCGACGAATTGCCACTCAGCCGGCTTGCGGTGACTCGATTCCGAGTTCCGCGCTGTCCAGCCAGACCGTGAATGGCCCTTCGTTGACCAGTTCCACCTCCATATCCGCACCGAAGCGACCGCGTTCCAGAGGCACGCCGCTGGAGGCCACGGCGCCGCAGAACGATTCATAGAGTCTCTCGCCCTGGACCGGACCGGCCGCGCCTATGAACGAAGGGCGGCGGCCGCGGCGCGAATCCGCATACAGCGTGAACTGGCTCACGACGAGCACGGCACCGCCGAGATCGAGCAGCGAGAGGTTGGTCCGGCCTGCGTCGTCCGGGAAGATGCGCAGTCCCACGACCCGGGTAGCCAGGGCGGCGGCGACCAACTCATCGTCGGACGGAGCCACGGCGACGAAGACCAGCAGACCCGGCCCGATCGCCCCGACGCTCTCACCGTCGACCCGAACCTCGGCCCGGGAGACACGCTGAAGCAGGGCGCGCACGGCCAGCCCTAGCGACTGAGCAGACCGGCAGCGGCCCGCCAGAGGCCGCCCAGGATGGCGAGCCACGGCAGCAGGTACAGAGGGGTGCCGGAACCGCCGAACCAGTCCAGGGCGTTCATGCAGTAGCCCACGCTCCCGCCCACCAGCGCCACCGCCAGGCCCTGGGCTACGAGCGACCAGCGCACGTGCCGGCCGAGGCGTCTCAGCGCCCCGACGTCGCCCTCCTCCTCGGCCTCGACGCCGGCCTCGATCTCCTCGTCGGCGGCCTGAGCCATGAAGCGCTGCACCCAGCTCGGACCGTGCATGACCACGAAGTAGGCGGCCGAGGCGTACACGACGCCGCCGATGATGTCCGTGACCCAGTGCTCGCCCAAGTAGACGATGGCGAACCAGACGCAAGCGGTATAGGCAAGCATCAGGAAGCCGGCCTTGCCGAAAGCTTTGCGCGCGAACAGGAAGGCCAGGAACGGGTACGCGGCGTGCAGTGACGGGAACGCCGCTACGTCGTTCGAGCTTATGCCGTATACGTTCTGGTACGAGAAGAAGTAGTTGCCAAAGCCGAACAAGCTCTCGAGGCCGTTGAAGCCGGTGTCCCGCAGGTGGAGGACACCTGTGACGCATGCGTTCGCGCAAACCCCCTGCGTCTTCAACGGATCCGCCGCGTACCACGGGGGCGCGACCGGCAACAGCAGGTAGGTCACGAAGGCTGCCATCGACAGCACGATGAGCGCAGCCACGAAGTCGTAGTAGATGCGCCGCTGGCGGATCCAGAGCAGGAAGCCGATGGCCAGCGGCAACGGGAAGTGCAAGAAGTAGAAGATCACCGAGATCGTCGCCAGTGGGTCGGAAGCGCTGGCAGCGCCCTGATGCAGGCTCTGCACCAAGGTCGTGGGCAGCTGGCCCAGCGGGAAGCTGATCGCCTTTTCGATGGCGACGATGTCGGTCACGTGGATCGGCAGCCCGAACTTGTCCGCGTAGCCGCGCATCAGTTCGTAGGCGAAGAAGAGCGCCACGAACGGGATCCAGTCGCGCAGGAAGAGCCGGCCACGGCCCAGGATTATCGCCGCGAGCCCGAAGCCGACGACGACCACGTCCGGGGTGAGCGAGATGCCGCGAGCGATCATCAAGAACGAGAGCAGGACCGCGTACGCCACGATGGCGCCCAGCAGGAGCCGATCGTTGCGCTTACCCAGGTGAGCGTGGGGCTGGATCGCGACTTCAGCCGGCTCGGCCGTCAAGCCCTCGGAGCCGGGGCTCGGTATGCCGACGTCCAGTGCCGCTTTCTCTTTCACTGAGCCTCTCCTGCCGTCGTCTTCTTCGATGCCGACTTTGAGTGCCCTCGGGTCCTGTAGCCCTTGTCGGCGAGGGACTTTATCAGTTTGATTTCGCGCTGAAGATCGGTCCCCTTCTTCCACAGAACCGATCCGACCACGAGGATATCGGCTCCCTGGCGGCCGCATACCTCGGCCGAGTCGCGATTCACTCCGCCGTCCACATGAACCTCACGCTGAGACGGCCTCTCCCCGATGCGATCCCGGAAGACCTGATGCGCGGGCTCAATCTTGGCAGCCGCATCCGTAATGAACTTCTGACCACCGAACCCGGGTTCGACCGTCATGACCATAACGATATCGAGCAGGTCGCGGTACGGATCGAGAGCAGTCAAAGGCGTCGCGGGCTTGATCGCCAGACCGGCCAGCCTGCCGGCTTTCCGGATCTTGAGCAGGATCGGCTCGATCGGTTCCTCGACTTCAACGTGGAAGGTGATCGAGTCGCAGCCGGCATCGATGAACTGGTCCATGTACCGGCCCGGCTCGGAGATCATCAGATGGGCGTCGAACGGTTGCTTGCCGATCTTCCGCAGGCGTTTGATGATGGCGGGCCCAAAGCTGATGTTCGGGACGAAGTGGCCGTCCATGACGTCGAGGTGGATGCGGTCCGCCCCGCCTCTGAGCGCCTTCCGGGAATCTCGGCTCAGGTTCGAGAGGTCGGCATCGAGGATGCTCGCACTTACGAGACTCCGGTGGCCGGCCATCAGCGGGCGCCCTTCTTGCTCACCGCCGCCTCGAGATCGGCGGGCAGACTCTCCACGCTGCGGCTGCCCCGGAGCGCCGCCTCGCTCTGGCGGACGATCGTCTCGCGGCGATGAGCAACCGTTGGCGCCGTCGGCTCCCCGGCCCTGTTGGCCGCGAGCTGGCCGCACGCGGCGCCGGCGTCCTGACCGCGATTGGCGCGGATCGTGACGCCGATGCCACCGTGTCGAACGCGGGCGGCGAATTGGGCGACACGTTCCGCCGAACTGCCCTGCCAGGGCGTGTGGGCCACCGGGTTCATCGGGATCAGGTTGACGTGTGCCAGATCGCCCCGCAATAGACGGGCCAGAGCATCGGCATCGACGTCGGTGTCGTTCACACCGGAGATCATCACGTACTCGTANNCGGTTCAGCGGCACCAGCACGTCTCTCAGCGGATCGCGGGCGGCATGAAGGCTGATCGCCAATGTGAACTGCGGCCCAAGTGCGGTGAGCCTCCGGATGCCCGGAACCACCCCGGACGTCGATACGACGACGTGCCTGGCACCCAGGGCGAACTTGCGCGGGTCCGCCAGGATCTCAACGGCCTCGAGGACCCGGTCGAGGTTGAGCAACGGCTCGCCCATGCCCATGAAGACGACGTTGGTCAGGTGGCGGCCGCTCCGCGCCAGGCGCCTGGCGGCATGGCGAACCTGATCGACGATCTCGGCCGTTTCCAGGTCGCGGCCGAAGCCCAGCTCTCCGGTGGCGCAGAACGGGCAGCCGACCGCGCAGCCGGCCTGGCTGGAGATGCACAACGTGTTTCGCTCGCGGTGAAGCGGCCGTCCCGGCCCGGCATAGCCACGCGCCGGATAGTGCATCAGCACCGATTCGATGAGCGCGCCGTCGAACAGGAGGTGGAGCGTCTTCTCAGTGTTACCGCCGTCGGCGACCTTGACTTCGTCCTCGACGATCGTGTCGATGCGGAACGATTGGTCGATCCGAGCTTGCAGCGGGGCGGGCAGCGGCTTCAGCTCGCCGGCAGTGGCGGCGTTCTGGCGCCACACGGCATCGCGGATCTGCTTGGCCCGGAATGCAGGCTGGCCTTCGGACTCCAGCCATTTCTCGAGATCCCCAAGCGGCAGGCCACCGAGCCCGGGGCGTTCACCCGAGGTTCGCCGGGAATCGCGGCGCGAAGCACGTGCCGGCACGGTCTTCTCGGGTCGAGTGACGGAATCGTCGCCGGCAGTCGGGTCTGCCGTCGGATCGGTAGGGCTCACAGAGCCGCGATTATCGCACGCGCGCGGCGACTGGCGCCGTGACCAGTCCGGGGCGCCAACCTAACCGACGCTGGCGCCGATGAGTCCCGGGTGTCCCCGCCGCAGTTCGGCTCCTGAGATGCGCCGCCTGCCGGCGAGCTGCACTTCGTCAAGGACCAGCCGGCCGTACAGTCCGGACAGGGCGATGCCGTCGCCGTGGGCCATGATTCGATCCGGAACGTCGGCCGGCTCGGCCGGTGCCGTCGCCGCCCGCCAGACGACGAGCCGCCCAACCGGAGTCTCCAGGAAGCTGCCGGGCCACGGCTGGTAGGCGCGGACCCGCCGCTCGAGAGCCTGAACGTCGCCCGCGTCGCCGGGCCGCCAGCGCCCATCCTCACGCCGCAGCGGCCTGGTCATCGTGACGCCATCCGCGGCCTGCGGCCTGGCCGTCAGGCCGCCGTCGAGCCACTCCGGCAGGGCGCGGCGTAGCAACCGGGCGGCAACCAGGGCCGCTCGCTCCTCGAGCGTCGCGGCCGTATCGTCGGGGCGAACCTCGAGCGGCTCGACCGCCACGATCGGGCCGGCGTCCATCTCCTCTGTCACGACCATCAGCGTCACCGCCGACTCCGTGTCGCCGGCCAGGATAGTCGCCGGGATCGGCGCCGCCCCGCGGTGACGCGGCAGGGCCGAGGGATGGAGATTCAGGAAGCCGCGTGGCGGCAGGTCGATCAGAACCTTCGGGATGAGCTGGCCGTAATCGGCCAGGACGATCAACTCCGGGGCCAGCTCGCGCAACTCGTCGATGGCCTCGGGGCGACGAACTCGGGTCGGCTGAGCGACCACCAGACCCAGTTCTCTGGCGCGGACGGTTACCGGCGTCGCCGTGGAGACGGCGTTTCGGCCGGCCGGCCGATCGGGAGCCGAGACCACGGCCGTAACCCGAATGCCCGGCGTTGAGACGAGGGCATCCAGAATCGGGACGGCGAACCCGCCGCTGCCAAAGAAGATGGTGCGGACGGTCGAGCCTGCGGGCGCATAGCCGGACGACGCCGAAGCCGCCGAGCCTGAGAGCGCACCGCCGAGGGAAGAGTCTTCGGCCGCCCCGTCGCTCACCCGACAGCTGTGAGCGCCCTTGCCGGTCGCCCTTCCACTTCTTCTTCCTCGCCGGCGCCGACCTCGATGAGGTCGTCCATCGAGTCGAGGTAGTCGATGTAGAGCTTGCCGTCGAGGTGATCGAGCTCGTGCTGCATGGCGCGGCTCATCAGCCCGGTTCCGGCCAGCTTGATCTTCCGGCCGAAGCGATTCTGGGCCACGACCCAGACCTTCTCGCGCCGGGTCACATAGGCCACGTAGCCCGGGATCGAGAGGCAGCCCTCCAGGTCGCGATCGTCACCGTCGGCGCGGACGATGCGCGGGTTGACCAGCTGGTGGAGCTGGCCTTCGACGTCGATGACGCAGGCACTCACGGCCTCGCCGATCTGAGGCGCGGCCAGCCCAACCCCCGGCGCCTTGCGCACCGTGTCGGTCAGGTCGTCCAGCAACTCGTGTATGTACTTGCCAAAACTGCCGACGGGCTCGCCCTTGAGGCGCAGCCGCGGGTCACCGAGTAGGACGATAGGTCGAACGCTCATGGCCGGAGAATATCCGATCGACGGCATCGGGTCATCCGGCCGAGTCGAGGTAGCCCACTTGCCGATCCGTGCGCGGCCATTACGGCCCACGTCGGTCTACAGCAGCGAGTCCGGATCCACGTCGACAGACCAGGGTGCGCCGGGCGGGTCGCCCAGGATTTCGACGGGCCTGTCTCCCCGCAGAATCACGTTCCAGCGCCAGCGGCCGGCGCGGCGGGCGATGTATGCCGGCGCCGGCCCGAGTACCGACACCTTGATGCCGGCCGCGGCAGAAACCGGGGACGCGCATTCCGCCCGGAGCCGGTCCGCCATCGCCCCGGCTTCCTGCTCGGCCGCCAGACGGTCCGGCAGTCCCACCGTAAGCTTGACCAGGCGCCCGAACGGTGGCGATCCAAAGCGGCGGCGAACGGCCAACTCGGCATCGTAGAACGCCGCGCCGTCGCCGCTCGCAACCGCGAGGATCGCCGGGTGGTCGGGCTGATATGTCTGGATGATCGCCAGGCCCGGTGCGTCTCCACGTCCCGCGCGCCCCACGGCCTGGCTGAGCAGCTGGTACGTACGCTCGGCGGCGCGCTCGTCCGGGAGGTTCAGGGCGATATCGGCAGACACGACCCCGACCAGCGTCACTTCCGGAATGTCGAGACCCTTGGCCACGAGGCTCGTCCCGACCAGAACGTCGAGACGGCCTTCCGCGAAGGCGTCCAGCACCTGCTGCACCGCTCCCTTGCGCTCGGCCACGTCGCGATCGAGGCGGCCGACTCGAAGGTTTGGAAACGCCGCCCTAACCTCCTCCTCGACGCGTTGAGTGCCTCCGCCGAGGTAGCGGATACGGGGCGACCTGCAGGCCGGGCAGCGCGACGCCAGAGGAGAGGCGGTCCCGCAGTGGTGGCATCGCAGGGTGACGCCGGCCTGGTGGTAGACGAGGCTGCTCTCGCATTCCGGGCAGCGTTGGACGTAGCCGCAGTCACGGCATATCACCACCGACGCGGTTCCCCGCCGGTTGATCACCAGGATCGCCCGCTCGCCGGGCGGTAGCGACGCCAGTGCCGCCGACAGCGAAGCCGAGAGCAGACCACGATTTCCGGCCGCCAGCTCGGCTCGAAGATCCACGACCTCGATCCGCGGCGGCGCACCGGTAGGCCGGTCCGGCAGGACCGCGTGGCGGTAGCGACCCTCCCGAACCCGCCCGACGGTCTCGACCGCCGGCGTGGCACTGCCCAGGACTACGGCCGCCCCGGCGAGTCGGGCCAGGGCCACGGCCGCGTCGCGGGCCTGATAGCGTGGCGTGCGATCGCTCTTGTAGGCGGCGTCGTGTTCTTCGTCGACGACGATCAGACCGACGTCGGCCAGCGGCGCCGTCAACGCCATCCGCGTCCCGACCACCACGTCGACCTCGCCCGAGCGGATGCGCCGCCACTCGTCGGCACGCTCGCCCTCGCCCAGCCCGGAATGCAGGATCGCGATCTCGGCTTCGAGGTCGGTCCGGAGGCGGTCCACCAGCGGCATCGCCAGCGCGATCTCCGGCACGAGCACCAGTGCGGGGCGGCCGGCCGAAATGGTCTCGGCGATGGCTTCGGCGTAGACCGCGGTCTTGCCGGCTCCGGTTACGCCCTCCAGCAGCAACGGCGTCGAGTCGCGGGCCTCCGCGGCGGCGAGGATCACCGCCAGCGCTTGCGCCTGCGGCCCCGTCAGAGCCGATCCCTCCGGGCGGCTGCCGCGGCGTCCGGCCCGTCTACGTTCGAGCGGCCGGCGCGGCCGCTCTCTGAGTTCTGACGACACCAGGCCACGCCGGGCCAGACCCGTGGCTGTCCCGGAACCGTGGCGGCCGGCGGCTTCGGCGCCCGCCAGACCCACTCCGCCGGCGGCTTCCTCGTTGCGCATCTCGGCCAGCAATGCTCGCTGGCGCGGCCCGAGCCTGGCGTCCCGGACCGAGCCGTCGGACGCGAGTGACGCCGCCACCTCACGTCCCCGGTCGGTCAGCGTCAACCATCGCTCATACCGCGGCCCGGCCGAGGCGGCAGTCAAGGTCCACTCCAGAGAAACCAGGCCGCGCGACGCCATCGAGCGGAGCCGCCTCAGGGCGGCGGCCCGGCCGTCGGCTCCCTCCAGGTCCCTGACCGCGCGGGGGCCGCCGGCGAGCCGTTCCAGGACCGACTGCTCCTCGCCGTCGCGCGGCGCCTCGTCGCCGGCGGCCGCGGCCGCGGCATCGGCGCCGGCACCGGCCGCGTCGGTTCCGTGCTGCGGCGGCGTGAGTTCGGCGACCAGTTCGAGCCGTTCGAGCATGCCCGGCGGCAGCATCGACCGCAGCGTCGTGGCCGGCGGCGCCAGGTATTCCTCCGATAGCCAGCGCGCGAAGGCCAGAGTCAACGGCGGGACGAGCGGGCCATCGGCGTGGACACGGGCCAGGAGTGGCTTGAGCTTCATCCCCGTGACGTCGACCGACGGCCGCAGAACAATTCCGAGTGCCTGGCGTTGACGACCGAACTCCACGAGGACGGCCTCGCCCGGCTCGATCGGGGCAAGCCGCTCGGGGACCGAGTAGTCGTAGGTGCGGGATGCACCCGGCGCATCCACCGCCACCTCGACCGGACCGTGCGCGTTCTGCCGGAGCAGATGCGCTACGCCGGCACCGAGGATGATGCCAAGATCCAGGATCCCTTCAACGTCGTCGGCCATCAGCTCTCCCGTCCGGAAGCGTCGCTCCGGCGACCCGACACGGCAATCCTCAGACGGTCACCGCGGCGCGCGAGCCGCGACGTTCCTCCTGTTCGATGATCTCCTCGATCCGCTGCGCCGTGAGGTCGACCCGGCCTTCCTCGTTCACGACGACATAGTCGTAGTCGTCCTTGCGCGCCAGTTCGATGGCGGCGTCGCGTTGCCTGATCTCGAGCTGCTCGGCAGATTCGGTTCGACGAGCCTTGAGATGTTCGACCAGTGTGTCCAGGGACGGCGGCACAACAAAGATCAGCAGCGCCTCGGGCACGCAGCCCTTGACGACGCGGGCGCCCTGGACGTCGATCTTGAGGATGGCATGCCGGCCGCCGGCAAGAGCGGCCCGAACGCCGGCTCGCGGAGTCCCGTACCAATTGTCGTGAACAACGTTGGCTTCGAGCAGCTCGCCGGCATCGCGCAGCGCGGCGAACTCGCTCGGCGAGACGAAGTTGTAGCTCACGCCGTCGATCTCCTTGGGCCGCCGGGATCGGGTCGTACAAGTCACGACGTAGTGATACTCGGGCCGGTGACCACGCTTCTGAAGCGCCTCGATGATGGTGTCTTTGCCCACGCCCGAAGGCCCGGAGATGATGACCAGCATCGGGTGGGCCGCATCGGGGTCCGCAAGAGCGGCCCGTTCTCCGGTGATGGGTTGCGCGGCCGGCCGCTCGATCGGGATCTCGAGCGAGTCTGCGGTCATGCCGGCCTCTTCTCTACCGGCGCGACCGATTGGGTCACCTCCGACGACCCGCCGATGCCTGCGGCCGGCCCGACCTGTCCGGCTCCCGCGGCTCTTAGGCTCTCGATGACCGACTCCAGTTCGGGCGGCAAGGGCGCCACGGCCCGGATGATGTGGCCATCGCTGGGTGAATGCAGTTCGATCCGCCAGCTGTGCAGGAACAGGCGGCCGAGACCTTCCGGGCCGCGCTTGGACGTGCCGGTGCCGTACAGGGGATCGCCCGCGACGGGATGGCCGACGGCCGTGAGATGGACTCGGATCTGGTGGGTCCGGCCCGTGATCAGGTCGAGTTCCAGCAGCGTCCAGCCCGGGAGACGCTCGCGCACGCGATAGCCGGTGACGGCGGCCCTACCCGATGGAACGACGGCCATCCTGGTGCGGTGGTGCGGATCGCGCCCGATCGGGGCCTCGATGCGCCCGGTATTCGCCACGACGGAGCCCTGGACCAGAGCCAGGTACGTCTTCTTGATATCGCGATCCTTGAGTTGGCCCATGAGGCTGGCTTGTGCCTTGTCGTCCTTCGCGACCATCAGCAGACCGCTGGTGTCGCGGTCCAAACGGTGCACGATGCCCGGCCTCTGCACGCCGGCGATGCCGCCGTATTCGGTTCCCCGTGCCAACAGGGCGTTGACCAGCGTTCCGCCCGAGTGACCCGGGGCGGGATGGACCACCAGCCCCGATGCCTTGTCGACGATGAGGAGATCGGCGTCCTCATACACGACCGATATCGGGATGTTCTCAGCCGCGAGTTCCAACGGCACCGGATCCGGGATCTCCAGTTCCACGACCTGGCCGGCCACCGCCGCCTCGTTGGCCTTGATCGGTTCGCCGGCGGTGGTGACGTGGCCTTCGGTGATCAGCTTCTGGAGATAGCTGCGAGAGAGGCCGGACTCAATGGCGAGGAAATGATCGATTCGACCTTCGGCGGTCTCCGGTACTGTGATCGTCAACCGCCTCATCGCCTAACGGACCTCTACCCGGCCGGCATCGTCGTTCCTGGCCGCATCGGCCGCATCCGTCCTGCCGTCCTTATCGACCGGGACGACTCCACCGAGATGCGGCGCCAGGAACCAGAGCACGAACAGCAGCAGGATCGCGACCGTGACGGCCGAATCCGCGATGTTGAATATGTAGAAGCGCGACGTTCCGATGCCGATGTCGGCGAAGTCGACGACGTAGCCGAAGCGGATGCGGTCGATGAAGTTCCCGACCGCGCCGCCGAGCAAGAGGCCCAGGGTCAGCGTCAGAAGCCAGCTACGCCAACCGGACCCGACCTCGAGCGACACCAGCACGGCCACGACTGCCACCGTGATGAGCGCGAAGACCGGCGCGGACCCCTGGAAGAGGCCGAACAGACCGCCGGCATTGTGGATGTACTGGATCCGCAGCCAGTCGCCGATCACCTGCGACGGTTGACCGGGCGAGTAGTGGGTCATGACCCATCGCTTCAGCAGCTGGTCGCTGGCGGCGATCGTGCAGGCGATCAGGGCGAACGCGATGAGGGCCGGGCGGCGCCGCCCGGCCGCGGTTCCGGCGTCAGAGCGACTCGAGGGGTCTGTTGGGTGCGTGGTGCCAGGGTCCAGTGCCGAGCCTCCGTGTGTTCCGCTTAGCCTAAGGGGCAATGGCTGTGGGCAGCAAGCCGACGAGCACCGATCCC
This sequence comes from Chloroflexota bacterium, assembly GCA_003171035.1. GTDB lineage: Bacteria > Chloroflexota > Limnocylindria > Limnocylindrales > CSP1-4 > Fen-1039. The sequence goes on along the minus strand of PMXR01000065.1, from coordinate 18,185 downwards.
GAATCGAGATCGACGCTCATTGGGCTGACTCCCGCTGGCATCTGCCCGAATTGGATCTTGCTGCGAGTCTCGGTCTCGACCGACCGCAGATATGGCTCCAGCGTCCGAGAGACTGCTTCGGGCGCCTCGACCCGGACGGCGACCTCGTCGTCGAGCTCCACCGCGGCCTCCTTGCGAGCGTCCTGGATGGCGCGCTGAAGTTCCCTGGCATCCCCTTCGGCGAGAAGTTGGGGGTTCATCTCGGTGTCGATAACCACGACCAGCCCCTCGTCGTGGGCAACGGCGGTACCTGGCCGGGGCGTTGCCTGGATCTCGACCTCGTCCGGCGCGAGCGTCACGCCGCCCAGGATCACGGAGCCGTCAGCCCGAATTTCGAAGTGGCCCTCACGCGCCGCAGCCATCACGGCGGGGATCGCCGCCCCGAGCTTCTTGCCGATCTTGGGCAGCAGCGGCTTCACGCGGCGGTCCACGAGTTGCGACTCATCGCCGATCAACTCGATCGACTTGACGTTGACCTCGTCCTTGAGCAGCTCCAGGAGCGCGTCCTGATCGACCAGCTCGGCCGGGCCGGGCATCGCCAGCCACATCCGAGCCAGCGGCTGCCGTGTCTTGATGCCGACCTGGCTTCGAAGAGTCCGGGCCAGATCCACCGCCCGCGTGACAACGTCCATCGATGCCTGGAGGGCTCGATCGTCGAGGCTTTTGAGCTCCGCGGTCGGCCAGCTCGTCAGGTGGACGCTGTCCGGAGCGTCCACCCGACCACCGGCCACCACGAGGTTCTGATAGATCGATTCGCTCAGGAACGGCAGGATCGGGGCCATGATCCGCGACAGGGCCACGAGGACCTCGTGCAGTGTCGAGAAGGCCCGCATCCTGTCGAGCGGCTCGGCCGACGCCCGCATCCGGTCGCGTGACCGTCGCAGGTACCAGGTCGACAGCTCCTCCACGAAGGCGTCGACCTCCCGGGCGGCGTCGAGCGCGTCGTAATCCTTGAGTTGCGACTCCACGGTGGCGGCGAGCCGCGCGACTCGGGCCAGGATCCAGCGGTCGAGTGGCCCGCGTTCCGCCACGGCCGGAGCAGGGGCAGTTGGCGTCCACTCCGCCAGACGGGCGTAGGTGACGAAGAACGAGTACACGTTCCAGAGCACCAGGAGCCGGCGGCGTGCTTCGTCCGCCGCGTGCCAGCCGAAGTTGATGTTGTCCTCGGGCCGGGCGTTGGCGAACATCCAGCGCATCACGTCCGCGCCCATTCGTTCGGCCGCCTCGTCGAACTCGATGGCGTTGCCCCAGCTCTTGTGCATCTGCCGGCCGTCCTCGCCGAAGACGAGGGCATATCCGAAGAGTGTCTTGAAGGGCGTCTCCCGGCGCAGGACGGTGCTCATCGCCAGAAGCGAGTAGAACCAGTTGCGGAACTGGCCTGGGAAACTCTCGGTCACGAAGTCGGCCGGGAACCACTGCCGCCAGTAGTCGGGGTCGCTGCGGTACCGGACCGTCGAGAACGGCACGATGCCGGCGTCGAGCCAGGGGTTGCCGACGTCGGCTATGCGGCTCAGAGTCTCGCCGCAGCCGGGGCAGCGGATCTTGACCGCATCGACGTACGGGCGATGCGGCGTGTGGCCCTCGAACTCCGCCCAGCCCTCGACGGCCTGTTCGGCGAGTTCCTCACGGCCGCCGACGACGGTCACGGCGCCGCAGTCCGAGCAGTCGTAGATCGGCAGCGCCAGACCCCAGTAGCGCTTCTTGGAGATCATCCAGTCGTGCATGTTCAGGAGCCAGTCGAGTTCGCGCTCGTACCCGAACCCCGGAATCCACTTGATGTCGCGGATGACGTCCATGATCTGGTAGCGAAGGCTGGCATCGACCTGCTCGGGCGTCAGCTGATCCCGCGGCACGTCGTAGACCGGGCCCATGCTGATGTACCACTCGTCCACGAGCCGGAATACCAGCGGCGTTCCGCAGCGCCAGCAATGCGGATACCGGTGTGTGATCGTCTCGAGCCTGTAGAACCGGTGGCGGTGCTTGAGCGACTCCAGGATTGGCTCCGCGACGTCACGCACGTCCCGGCCGGAGAAAGGCCCGAAGCCGGCAAGGACCAAGCCGTTCTCGTCGAGCGGGGCGATCATCGGCAGACCGAGGGATTTGCCCAGGGCGAAGTCCTCGGCGCCGCAGCCGGGCGCGATGTGGACGATGCCCGTGCCCTCTTCCTCGCCAACCTCGTCCCACGTCACGACGCGGTGCTCATACGGGCCGTCCTTGGCAACCTCTGACGCCCCTGCCGCGAAGGCGGCCTGCACGGCCGGCAGCTCGTCGAACGGGCCGCTGTAGCGCCAGCCGGCGAGTTCGCGGCCGAGCTTCTCCTCGACGATCTGGAATGGGCCTTCGAGCGCCTGCTTCAGCGTCCCGCGGCCCAGCCAGTACATCTCTTCACCTTGCCGGACCTTGACGTAGCGCAGCTCCTCGCCGACCGCCGCGGCCACGTTGGAGGTCAGCGTCCAGGGCGTAGTGGTCCAGACCAGGAGCGCTTCGCCGGGACGATCGAGCAGCGGGAACTTGACGGTCAGGCCGGGATCCTCGCGGTCGGCGTAGCCCTCGGTNNGTCATCTCGTGCTGGCTGATGCCCGTGCCGCAGCGGGCGCACCACGGCATGGTGTCGTGGCCCTTATACAGCCAGCCGCGGCGGTGGCACTCGGCAATGAACGACCAGATCAGGTAGTTGTNNTCGTTGGAGAAGGTGAAGTAGCTGCCGCCCAGTTCGGGCATTCCCAGCCGCCCCACCAGCGACTCCGCGGTGTCGCTGACTTCGGTCCCGTCGGTGCTCCTGGTGGTGACAAGTCGGGCGGGATCCTCGGCCAGCTCGTCGCGCAGGCGTCGCAGCTCATGCGGATCGTTCCAGTCCATCCACATTCCCAGCCGGATCGACTGCTCCGTCTGCCGCGCCGCATATGTCAGCACGCGCTGCTTGCAAAGGCTCACGAACTCGGCGATGCCGTAGGCCTCGATGTCACGCTTATTCGTGAACCCGAGGTCGCGCTCGACGTTGACCTCGACCCACAACCCCTGGCAGTCGAAGCCGTTCTGATAGCGCTGGTCGCGGCCATGCATAGCCCAGAAGCGCTGGAAGAGGTCCTTGTATGCCCGTCCCCAGGCGTGATGGACGCCCATCGGGTTGTTGGCCGTGATCGGGCCATCGAGGAAGCTCCAGCGCTCCTTGCCGGCGTTCTGCGCCCGCAGACGAGCAAAGGTCCGCCGCTCTCGCCAGAGCGTCAGGACCTCGTGTTCTCGGCCGACCAGGTCGGGCTTGGAGCTGACTGGTTCGAACATCTTCCTCGAACTCACAGGCGGGCCGCCAGATTCGACGATCCCCTCGTCTGCCCGACCGACCGCGGCTTTGCCGTGACCGGCCGAACCTCGGCGAGGGGTCTTTGCAACGTTATCCTACCGAACCGGCGCCAACCCCGGTCTCGATCGGTGAACCGGACTTCACGCCTTCTCTGTGACGCGGTATTCCAGGTAGCGTCCGGTCAGCAGGCGAGTCTGGGCATCCAGGGCCGGCAGGTTGGTGAAGATCACGCCGACGACCGGCAGCAAGATCCACTGCAGCCACGACACGACGTGCATCCGAATCCCCCACTCCGGCGGCCGCGGCGGCGCCAGCTGGTTCTCGATGAACACCAGCACGATCAGTGAACCCATCGCGCCGGTGAGCAGCCAGGCGGCATAAAGAGGCAGCTGCTGCCCGAAGGTTGCCGCGGCGAAGGATTGGTTCAACGCGACTGGGAGAGTCGCACCCAGAATCATGATGAACGGCGCGATGGCCCAGTTGATATGGTCGATCCACAGGTCGAAGAGCCGCGCGATCCGCTCGCGAAGCGGGATTTCGTGGTGGTTGAGCGCGTTGTCGATGAAGAACGGGATGTCGGTGACGCCCCACGCCCAGCGCCTGATCTGGGTGTACTGCTGGACAAGGCTGCGCGGATACGACCTGGCCCGGACCGCATCGCCGTAGATGGGCATGAATAGCGGTTCGGCCCTGAACTTGCCGTTGAAGCGGAAGAAGCTCTTCCAGTAGAAGCGGCTGTCCTCGGGGATCGCATCAGTTGCCCAGTAGTCCACGTCGTGGACAGTCTGCAGCGAGACGCCGTACGAACTGAAGCTGACCAGCCTCTCGGGCGTGAGGTGCCGCCACATCTGGATGTGCGTCGAGCTCACGGCTATCAGCCTGACCGGGAGCGGGCACTGCCAGAGGTTGTTGTGGAACATCGGGACCGGCTGATACAGCCGCAGCAATCGATTGGGGTCAGTCACGAACTTGTAGGTGAGGTAGCCGAAGTACTGCTTGTGGACGCGGTAGTCCGAATCCAGGTCCGTCACGATCACCTGGCTCGGGGCGAAGCCCAGGCCAGTCAACTGGCTGTACAGCCACCTGCCCCCGTAGGCCATCGCGCTGGACTTGCCGACGACCACTCCGGGCTCGAGTGGATCCAGGATGTGGAAGAAATGCAGGAACTGCGAGCCGAAGATCTCGCGCAACTTGGCCACGTTCTCGCGACCCTGGAGGTCGGTCTCGCGAGTGATGATGGCGACCATCCGCATGTCGATCGGATAGTCGGAATCGGCCAGTGCCTTGACGGTCTGGTAGAGCTTTTCGTATGGCTCCGTGTAGGTCGGAACAAGTGCCACGTGCCAGATCTGCCTTGGGTCCGGGATCGGCTCACCGCTCTGTAGCAGCCGCTTGAGGCTGGCACGCTCGTCGATCAGGCGGCTCAACTCGCGCCGGCCGCCATGGGCGGCGAGTCGATTACCTGAGGTCTCCAAACTGGAGACTCGGGCACGGACCCGCTCGATCAGACCGGCCAGCTCGTCGCAGCGCTGTTGCGGGTTCGCCAGGGCGAAGGCCCGCTCACGCCAATCGATCGCCATCACCTTGCGAACACGGCGGAAGGAGATGGCGACGCTGACGGCCAGAATCATCGCCCGATACATCCAGTAGAAGTCGAAACACAGCACGAAGATGCCGAGCACCGTGGGGAATCGGAGCGCCAGCGGAACCATCGCCAGGATCAGCGTCCACGTAACCAGACCCGGGATCAACTCCAGGATTCGGTGCGAAAGCTTCAGCTTCGCAACCGCCACCGGCTGCCCCGCCGATACGGCTGGGCGAACCGCCGACGAGTCTCGGCTTACTGCCTCACTCACTCTCGTACACAGGCGTGACCCAGTGCCTGAAGGCCGGGAGGCGGCCCCGCACGGCGTCGAAGTACGTCTTGCCGATCAGTTTCGCAATCGGCCCAACGTGTCCATCGCCGACATGCCGGTGGTCGACCGACGAGACCGGGGAAACCTGTGCCCCGGTTCCGCAAAGGAAGACTTCGTCGGCGATGTACAGCTCGCTGCGATCGATCTGGCGCTCTCTGACCGTGATCCCGAGGTGGCCGGCGATCTCGATGATCCCCGCGCGGGTGATCCCTTCCAGGATGTCCTCGCTCACGGACGGTGTGATCAGCACGCCATCTCGGACCATGAAGAGGTTCTCCGCGGAGCCCTCGGCAACGTGGCCTTCGGCCGTTAGCACGATCGCTTCCTCGAAGCCGTTGAGCATGGCCTCACTCTTGGAGAAGGCCGGGTTCACATAGCTGCCCGTGATCTTGCTTCGTGACGGCATCGAGACATCGCTCGTTCGACGCCAGGAAACCGTGCCCGTGGCGATCCCCTTCTCGGTGTCGATGTAGTCGCCCATCGGGATCGCCAGAACGTAGAAGTCGTGCGTGAGTCCGTGGAGCTTGACGCCGATGGCTTCGGTGCTCTTGTAGACCGACGGACGGCAGTAGGCATCCTCGGTGAAATGGTTGCGGCGCAGGACTTCGAGGACGATCTGCGTGAACTCGTCGACCGACGGGATCTCGGCCATGAGCATGATCTTGCTCGAGTTCCGCAGCCGGACGATGTGCTCCTTGACCCGAAGGGCATACAACTGCTTCTCATCCGGATTCCAGTACGCGCGGATCCCCTCGAAGACGCCCGTGCCGTACAGAAACGCGTGAGTCATGATCGAGATGCGAGCGTCGCCCAGCGCTACGTAGTTCCCCTGGAAATAGCACATGAGGCTGTTCTGGTCGGGCTTTGACGCCGCAGGTGCGGCGGGGGCCGTTGCATCCGTGACCATCTGATCTGCGCTCCTGTTACTGGCCGCCGGAGGTGAGCCGGCGAACCAAGAGTATAGCCGTCGGTCGCTCCCCCCAGCCGGCCGGCGAAATGGGCCGGATCAGAAGGTGACGCCGGCGAGGGTCGCCAGAACCAGCAGCATGTATCCGAGGTATAGAGCCCCACCCACAAGGAGCAGACTTGCGTCCAATCGATGGCGGATGTAAGTCGAGCCGAAGATCAGCGCGGTGGCGGCGAGTGTTATTGCTGCCGAAGCGAATGCGACACCCCCGCCGACAACCGTCCAGAGCGCCGGTGCGAAAACCAGCGCGATCGAGACGGGAATGGCGCTCTGGAACACCATCGCCCCAGTGATGTTGCCCATCGCCAGAGTGTCCTTGCCGCGGCGGACCCACAGGACGCTGTTGAGGGTTTCGGGGAGCTCGGTGGCGATCGGTGCGACGAGCAGAGCGATCAGCGTCCCATTCACCGCCGGCGACGCCGTCAGATCCCTGATGGCATCCACGAAGGCCCAGGCTCCGCCGATGATGCAGGCGAGGGCAAAGACCACCTGAACGGACACGATCGCCAGGCGCGGCGCGGCCGGATGCTGCGGGGCACCCCGATCCAATCGATGGAACCGCAACGGCTCGAGGCCTTCGTGCTCGGCGGCATCGGCCTGCAGGTGGCCCCAGACGTGATGGCCATAGATGGCCAGCAACACGAGTGCCACGAATCTGCGGGGCCATTCGAACTCCACCGGCAGGAACGCGGCACCGATCGCGATGCTGTAGGCAAGGGCGAAGTAGGCCATGTCGTGGTTGATCACGCCTGTGTCCACTGCCAGGGTGGTACCGGACGTGCGGCGCCCCCGCATCAGCCAGACCGCGGCGCCCGTGACGAACATGGCCAACGTAGCCAGCATGAACGGGGCGCCGAGGATCGCGCCGATACCGATCTCGCTGGCGGCCATGCCGCCTCCGAAAAGGATCGCAATCAGCGGCACCATCGTTTCGGGCAGCGCCGTGCCGATCGCCGCCAGCACGGACCCAATGGCGCCTTCTCCCAGCTCGAGCTTGTGCCCGAACCACTCGATGCCGTTGGTGAAAAGCTCGGAGCCGGCCAGGATCACCACGAAAGAGATGATCAGCAGGACTGCGTCCAACTAGACCTCCAAGCCCATCTCAGATCCGCGCCACTGTGCGCGGCGGCTGGGTTCACCCACGTCCGGCAAATGCGACGATGCCGGTCCTCGACCGCCTCGGCCCGAGCCGGCGGAGCGGCAGGTCGGGCCGTGGCGATAAGCGATGGCGAGAAGTTATGGACGAACGTGCTGCGGAGCGTATGGCAGCAGGGCCACGATCCGGGCGCGCTTGAGAGCCACGGCCAGCTGTCGCTGGTGATTGGCGCAGGTGCCGGTCTTGCGTCGCGGCTCGATTTTGGCGCGTTCGGAGAGGTAGCGGCGCAAGCGGTTGACTTCCTTGTAGTCGATCATGACCGTCTTGTCCGCGCAGAACGTGCACACCTTGCGGCGGCGGCGATCCCGATACATGTCGTCCCGCTTGCCGCCGCGGCTCTTCTCTCGAGGGTTGAAAGGCATTTCTTGATTCCTTCAGTTCCTTGCCCGCCGCGTGCGTGACGCGGCGATAGAAATCGTCGGTGCCGGACGGACCGCCTAGAAGGGCAGCTCGTCCAGATCGCTCGAGCCGAAGTCGTCACCACCGGCGGGGGCACTCGGCTCACCGCCTCGAGCTGGCCTGGCGCCTGCCGGCTCGGGGGCCCCGTCTTCACGAGGTCGAGGATCCAGCGCGGTCACCGTGTTGGCGATCAGCTCAGTCGTGTAATGCTTCTGCCCGTCCTGGCCTTCCCAGGTTCTGGTCTGGAGTCGGCCCTCCACGTAGACCTTGCGGCCCTTGCGCAGGTACTCGGCGCTCCGCTCGGCGAGAGGGCCCCAGGCGACTACCCGGAACCACTCCGTTTCCTCTTTCCACTCGCCGCTGGCATCCTTGTAGTTGCGGTTGACCGCGACGGTGAACTGCGTCACCGCCTGGCCGCCTTGCGTATACCGCATCTCCGGATCTTTCCCGAGATTGCCGATGATCATCGCCTTGTTCAGCGACATCGAGCATCCCTCCAGCTCCGCCTGAAGCGGGCCTCAGTCGATAGCGGCGGGCGCCGCTTCGGTCTCGGACTCGTCGATCAACTCGACATCGTCGTCGGGCTCTTCGTCATCGGACGGCGGCGCGACATCGAGATCCGCCTCGGCATCACGACCGCGTGCCGCCCTGACGGGCCGCTCGACACGGGTGACGAGATGGCGGAGCACTTCCTCGCTGATGAGAAGACCGCGCTCGAGTTCGCTGATGGCCGTCGCCGGGGCCTCGAAGAGAATGACGTAGTACGAGCCTTCGCGATGATGGTCGATGGGATAGGCCAATCGCCGGCGGCCCCAGGGGGCCTGCTTGACGATCTGGCCGCCTCCGGCCGCGATGGCCCGGGCGGTTCGCTCGAGTGCCCCTTGGACCTTGTCGTCGGCCAGATCGGGTCGCAACACGAGCATGAGTTCGTATCGGCGCATGCGCCAGTATCTCCTTCCCATGGGGATGCCCCGATGCGCGAGCGGCAACGCCGGTCGGTCGGAGCCGAAAGGACCGCCGAATTCTAGCAGGGACGGCGCGGCGAGTCCCGACGGGCCGCCGCTCTCAACCATCACCGCGTCGTCGCGGCCCTCGCCGGTGCCTCCCCACCACGCCCTTGCGGTCCGCCTTACGGAACGACCTGACGTTCGTGGCAGTACCAAAGTCTTGTCCGCTCGGAGGCTGTCTAAGCCTATCCTGGCAGCGACCCTCGGGCCATCAGGACAAGTTGCCAACCGGCACGTGCCCACCCGAAGGTCGCGACGCAAGCCACCGTCGTCTACGAAAGGAGGCCTCGTGTTCTTGGACCTTCACCGCGAGGAAGGCCAGGGTCTCGCGGAATACGCACTCATTCTCTCTATCATCGCGATCCTCGCCGTCACCGCCCTCATTTTCATCAGCGGTAACCTGGACAAGCTCCTGAGCATGATCGGCAAAGGGCTCTGACACATTCGGCGAGGTAACTGGAACGGGTCGCTTTCGCGGCCCGTTCTTCGTTTTTCGAGGAAACCCCAGGCGCGGCAACACTCGGCCCCCCCGTTTCGGGACCACTCATGCGGCCTTTACCCGAGCCCCGGCGCGGGCGACCATTTCGACGCATGCGAGTCAACTTCCTTCCCACCTTTGAACCCCTGAGGGTGCCTGCGGCGCGGTTGCGACATTCGTCTGGGTGCGGATCGGCCGCGGTAACCGCCCTCGACCGCCGGCCCACGGCTCTCGCCTGATGAGCGTCGTTTGGCTCAGCGGGCCGGTGGGAGCAGGCAAGTCGACGCTCGCCTACGCGCTCCGGGCCCTGGTGAACCCCGTGGCGGCAGTCGCGCTCCTCGACGAGGACGAAGTTCGCGAAGCCATGGCCGATGCGACCGCCACCTCGGGGCGCGCCAACGCCACTTCCGTGGAGAGGCTCGGCGCCATTGCTCGAGTCCTGGCACAGCAGGGGCTCGTGGTCGTGGTTGCGGCTTCAGACGCCCAGACCTCGGCGTTGCTCTGGAATCGGGCCAATCTTCCCGGATACCAGGAGGTGTTCCTGCGCGCCTCCGTTGAGACGATCAAGCACCGCAGCAGGCGCCATCGGCCTCTTACCAGTCCCTCCCAGCCGCCGCCGCCGCTGCTCCTGCCGCTGCCGCTGCCCGATGCAACCAGGACGGAGAGATCGTCGCTGCCCGCTCCGGATCTGACCATCGATATGGACAATCCGGAGCCGCCCGAACTCCTCGCGTTCCGGGTCGCGGTCCTCATCCCCGAATTCGTGATCGCAGCCTCAGGGGCTGCCAACCCCGCCAACCCGGCTGCGAGCAGGTTTCGCCGCGGCGCCTGAAGCAGGCTTCGCCCCGGCGCCTGAAGAGGGCCCGTCGTTCTGGTACCGGAGCAGGGGTTCGAACCCTGATGCCCTTGCGGGCCGCGGAGTTTAAGTCCGCTGCGTATGCCTGTTCCGCCACTCCGGCACGCAACCAAGGTTACCGCCCCGGACACCCGTCGCGGTGGCCGGAACTCAGTACCGGTACGCGAGCCACCCGCTCGGTCAGGCGCTCAATGTGATCCCCTGGCATAGGGCGATTGCCCGTTCAGGTCCAGGGAGGGCGACGTGGTTCGGCCATCAGCAGCGCGCGGCTTCCAGCGGGCGGTTCGCCGCCTTTCGCATGTAGTGGCGGTCGCCGTTCTGGCGGCCTCCGTTCTGTCACCGATCGCTCCCGATGCCGCTGCCGCCGCGAGATTGGCCGGCGGCGCGCCCGACCCGGGCGCGGGTACCTCCGGCGCCGTTGCGCCCGGTCCATCAGTCGGAGGCCTCACCGTCACCTCTGCCAGCGCCGACGCTTCCGATCCGCACGGCTTCCTTGATGACTCGTCGACCGGCCCCGTCCCGACCGGCCCGCACCCGGCCGCGACTGGGACCCCCACCCTGGCCGCCGGATTCACTTCATCCGTCATCTTCTCCGGCCTGAGCAACCCGACGGCAGTGCGGTTCGCGTCCGACGGGAGCGTCTGGGTCATCCAGAAGAGCGGCAAGGTCCTGCGCTACAGCAGTCCGGTCGCAACCACTCCGACGGTCTTCGCGGATCTCAGCGGCGAGGTCAACTCCTATTGGGACCGGGGCTTGATGGGCCTGGCACTCTCCCCGACCTTCCCGGCCGACCCGTCTGTCTACGTGCTCTACACCTATGACCACAACCCCGTCAGCGACTACATGCCGTCAGCGCCGACTCAGTGGAACGACAATTGCGTCAATCCACCCGGATCGCTAACCGACGGCTGCCCCATTCTGGGACGCCTGTCGAAGCTGACCGCAAACGCCGGCGGGGCCACCTGGTCGGGCGCCGAGAACGTCCTCGTGCAGGGCTGGTGCCAGCAGGGTCCAAGCCACGCGATGGACAACCTGGCCTTCGGCCCCGACGGCTACTTATACGCGAGTGCCGGCGAAGGTGACATGTTCAACGTCGCCGACTACGGCCAGGTGGGCGGCACGACCAACCCGATCGTCACGCCCGCAAATCCATGCGGCGACCCGCCCGGAGGCGCCGGCACGGCGCTGACCGCACCGACCGCCGAAGGCGGCATGCTGCGGTCCCAGAGCCCGCTCCGGACCGACGGCCCCGCCGTTCTGAGTGGGACGCTCCTGCGCGTCGATCCCAACACCGGCGCAGGCGCGCCGGGCAACCCATTCGCCTCGAGTTCGGATGCCAACGCAAAGAAGATCCTGGCCTACGGTCTCCGCAACCCGTTCCGTTTCACCTTCCGCCCCGGCTTCAGCAATCAGGTCTGGTTGGGTGACGTCGGCAACGCGACCTGGGAGGAGATCGACAAGATTCCGGTTCCGACCGGTGGCGGCTCCATCCCCGCCACGGGCAACGACTTCGGGTGGCCGTGCTACGAAGGCAATGTGGCCGGCATCACGTACGGCGTGCTTCAGTTCAACCAGTGCACATCCCTGGTGAACTCCGGCAACGCGATGGGACCCTTCTACGAATACAACCACGCGGCCCACATCAACGCCGGCGAGTCGTGCCGGACGGGCAGTTCCTCTATTTCGGCTCTGGCTTTCTACACGGGAACTCAGTATCCCGTGGCGTATCGAGGAGCGCTCTTCTTCGGCGACCACTCGCGCGACTGCATCTGGGCCATGCTGCCCGACGGCAGCGGCAATCCGGACCCGACCAACGTTGTTCCGGTCGTGACGGGTTCGCCTGCGGCATCGACCTACTGGCTTGGCATAGTCGATCTCGAGGCCGGACCAAACGGCGATCTCTTCTACGTCGACCTGGACTCCGGCACGATCAACCGTATCTCCTACGGGCTGCCGTCCGCCCTGATCCAGAGCGACCTGACCAGCGGACCCTCACCCCTGACGGTCCACCTCGACGGCGCCCACTCCTCCGACCCGGCCGGTGGCGGTCTGACCTACACCTGGACCGTTCCGGGCGGCAGCTGTGACAGCCTGACCTCCGCTACGCCGACCTGCACCTTCCCGCTTGGTACGTGGGGAGTGACCCTGACCGTCACCGACATCAACAACGCCCAGGACACTTCCGTGCCCTACACCATCACGGGCGGAGATGCGCCCCCGGTACCGGTCATAGACGCGATCGACGACGCACCGCCACCAACCCAGCCCGGCGGTCCCCTGCCTCCGCCGCCAATACGTCCCAACGGAGTGCCCGCCTTCTGGAGCGTGGGCGACAACATCACCTTCTCGGGCCATGCGACAGACCTGCAGGACGGCACGGAACCCGCGGCGAATCTCTCCTGGCAGCTGGTCATGCACCACTGCCCCAGCGACTGCCACCTCCACTTCCTTCAGACGTGGGACGGGACCACGTCCGGCTCGGTGGCGGCGCCGGACCATGACTACCCCTCATACCTCGAGCTGATCCTGACCGCGACGGATGCGCAAGGCCTGTCGGCCAGCACGTCGGTCTATCTATATCCGAAGACGGCGACACTCCACATTGGGAGCTCTCCAGTCGGCGTGGCGCTGACTGTGGGCAACGGGAACACCGTCACCACGCCACATGACGTCACCTTCATCGACGGCGGGGCAGCCAGCCTCTCGGCGGCGCCGGGACTCAGTGTCGACGGGACGCCGTACAAGTTCGACTCGTGGTCGGACGGCGGGGCAATCTCCCATACCGTGACCGCCCGCGATGGCGACACATACACGGCGAACTATGTCGTGGGAGCGGAGACATACCATCCCGTCACGCCCGTACGCCTGCTGGATACCCGGATCGGCAACGGCTTGAGCGGTAAGCTGGTCGCCGGGATCCCGGCAACTTTCCAGGTCACGGGCCGCGGCGGCTCGAGCAACATACCGATCGGGGCCGCGGCGATCACGGCCAACGTCACGGTTGTCCACGCCGGCACCGCAGCGTCGGTGTACTTGGGACCCGACCCGCTCCCCCACCCGACCACCGCCACGGTCAACGTCAACGGGTCCGATATCAAAGCCGCGGGTTCCATCGTGTCGCTCGGCGGCGCAGGGACCGTCAGCGCGACATACATGGCCGGCTCGGGAACCACGGATCTCCTCATGGACGTGACGGGGTACTTCACCTCCGACACGACCGGCGACACATACCACCCCTTGGCCCCAGTCCGCCTGCTCGATACTCGCCACGCCAACGGCCTGTCCGGCAAGTTCGTGGCGGGAGTTCCGCGAAGCTTCCTTGTCTGGGGCCGAGGTGGAGTTCCGCACAACGCCACCGCGGTAACGGGCAACCTGACCGTGACCAACGCGTCGAATCCCTGGGCCGTCTACCTGGGCCCGGACAAGATCGCCAAGTCGACCACTTCCACGGTCAACTTCGCCGCCCGCCAGACCCGGGCGAACAGCGTGACGGTGCCTCTGAGCTCGTCCGGGACCCTCGCGGCCACGTTCCTCTCCAAGCCCAAGAGCAAGACCGATCTGGTCTTCGATGTCACCGGCTACTACACCGCCGATCTGCTGGGCGCCCTATGGGTGCCGCTCACGCCGCCAGTGGCTCTCTTGGACACCCGGAACGGCACCGGCCTGTCGGGCAGGTTCGTTGCCAACTCTCCGCGCACCTTCGCCGTTTGGGGCAGCGGGGGCATTCCCTCCAACGCCACAGCCGTGACCGGCATCGTCAGCGTCTACAACCAGAGCAACTCATGGGCCGTCTTCGTCGGCCCGCTTCCGACCCCGAAACCATCGACCTCGACGCTGAACTTCGTGAGAGGCGACAACACGTCCAACAGCATGGCCGTAGCTCTCAGCCCTAGCGGCGGTCTGAGCGTCACCTACATGGCCGGCGCCGGAAACACGACGAACGTCGAGTTCGTGGTTACCGGCTACTTCGTGCCATAAGTCAAGCGGTCGAGGGCGCACGAATCCGCCGGCGTCTCGGTTGGGGAAGTGGAGGCGACGAGCGGATTCGAACCGCTGAATAGGGGTTTTGCAGTTCGCCCAGAGACGTCCGTAGGCGTTCGTTTGCGTCGGAATTGAGCACGAACAGAACGGCCGTTCATCGAACCTGACCGGCTGCGTCCGGCTCTGTTGCTACCGTACGTTGCTACCGTAAAGCCTGGCGATCACATGCCGTGGCGGATGTGGTCGGAGGGTTTACTGGAGTCAGGCTTAGGCTAACCCGCTCGTCGGGATCTTGATCCCGGATGCGACGGTGAGTTGGTGGAGCGCCTCGGATCGACCGTCTTCAATCCGAAAGAACGTGCTCACCAAAGCCCAGCCCTTCTCCCTTCGCCTGAAGAAGCTTGATACGGCGTGGAGCCGCGAAGCGCACACTAGGCACCAGCCAATCATCGGCGGCTTATGCGGGAGTTTCCGCGCGGAAAGAGGTGGGGAATGAACTGCCCGTTCTGCGGCTGGTACGTCATGCCGGGAGCCCCGCGCTGCGGTCATTGTGGCGCGACAACGCCGGGCCACGTGGCGACCCCGGGCGGGTGGACAGCAACGAGTGCCAGCATGACCCAAAGAATCGCCCAGATCGCGCTCGTGGTCGTCGTGGGAGTCGTCGCCCTGGCCTATGTGGTCACGAGAGCCTCGTCCGTCGGGGCATCACCTACCGCTGAGGTCACGCCCACCGCCCCACCGACCGCGACGCCTATCCCGACTCCAACGCCCGTTCCGACCATAGACCCGCGCGCCGGCATCACGTTCGGCACCCTGGGTTACAACGCCAATGCCTGTTTCGGCCAAATGACAGACTCGGCTGGCCATCTTGTTTCGGGCGCGGAAATAGATCTATCGCTCCCCGTTACGAACCACGGGAAGACTGCATCCGAACCTATCTGGATTGTTGTCCAACCGGGTGGCCTGATTGGGTCGTCGGGGGTCTCAATCTTGAAGAAGAGTAGTTTGAAGGACGGTTATGCCTTCGGATCGGGCATAGCGCTGAAGGCTCCGGCGATACCAGCTGGGAAGACGGTCACGCTGAAGGCATCACTCTTCTTCGAAGTGGCATACCGGGCGGACTACTCGATATTTGCCGCGGTCTCCGCGGCTGACGATGAACTCAGCATCGTCGCGGGCACCGCCGCGAATTGGCCCGGATTGTGGACCAGCGTCAACATCTGTTAGAAGCGCGACAACGCCCCCACTGGCGAACCAGAGGCGGGGGCTGCCGCGTACGGGGATCACCAAGGAGTCGATCACTGGATCTACTCCAACAAATGACCTGGCGGCTCTTCCCAAGATGGGCGTACCTAATGAGCCCTATCGGACGCGCATGCGCGAAGGCTCCGCCAAGTGCCATCCAGATCGAGCGGGATGTCGGCCAAGCTCACGGCGTTCGGTCCGTCGAAGGTCGCAATATGATCAAATGTGCGAATGGCGGCTGGTAGACAGCTCCGAACATCTGCCTCGGTCAACTCGGGATTCAGGCCACATCCACGAGACCGCCGCACGGTTCACCCGGCTGTTGCATCACCAGCGGAAGCAACTGAGATAACTCGTCCGCCTCCGGCGTCGGCGGGCCAGGGCATGCTTAAGCCTTGAGGTTCTGGAGGAAGTCCGCCTCGCACATAACTTCGATGGATTGGCCTGCGGCACGCAACTCTTCAACTCGTCGGGCCTTTCCCGAGAGACATTCTCCGGGCCTGAGGACCGCCGCGTTCTGGTAGCCCATCACGAGGATGTTTGTTCGCTTGTTGACATCGTGCTGAGGCTGCGCTCCGACTGATGCGACCACCTGCCGGGCGGTTTCGCGCGTCATCGACGAAAGCTCGCCTGTGAACACAATGTTGCGACCGTAGAGAGGATTGTTCGGGTTGGCATCCTCCTTGGCCACTGGGATGAAATGTTGGAAGCTCGCCCGGTGACATCCGAACCATTCACCGGGAGTAAGCGCGCCAAGCCGCACGCCAGTTGTAGAGAGAAGCCCCTCCAGACAGTCGGCGCCATGCTCTCGCGCAATCGCGACCATGATCGAACCCGCAGCAAGGGCGTCGGCTTCGGGTTCGTGGTGATGATCGAGTTGGACGCCGGCGGCTGCCGCGACCCAAGGCAAGGAGTAGGAGAGCAGCTTCCACGTGAGCCTCGAGAGTACGAGGGTGCAGGCGTACGACAGCTGCGGCCAGGCGATTTCGCTGGCGCCGCATGCCTCGCGGATCACACCCATGTCGAATGCCGCGTTGTGGGCCACGAACGGTAATCCGTCCCCGAACTCGATGATCTCGGGCAGGATGTCGCCAAACCGTGGTTCGTGGGCAACCATCTTCCCGGTGATGCCGTGGAGCAGGACGTTGAAGGCGTCGAAGTCGTCATAGCCTTCCGGCGGGCGCATCAGGCGGCGGTGGGTTTCGACCAGGCGTCCATCGACGACGCGCGCCAAGCCAACCGCGCAGGGGCTCCCTCGGAACGAGTTCGCGGTCTCGAAGTCGATAGCGCAGTAGCTCAATGACATGCTGGCCTCCCCTCCGACTGCTGACGTTCAGTCGCGAACCCAGTTGCCGACTTGGGCGTCGTTCTGGAGTCGCCGCTCAGGTGTCAAACGGTCCGGCTTCTTCCTTGATCCGCGGTTCACACTAGCGAACTCGTGCAGAGTGACCGGACGTATCCCCAGTAGGTCGTCCGGTGCCGGCTTGCCCTCTGCCTCGTACCACGCTCGCGTCGGCCACCCGCAGGAGTAGTGGACCCACCAGCCTCGCTCGGTGTCGAGGGTGTAGCCCGACGGTATGCAGCCGCAGAAGCGAACGGCCAACTCGCGACCGCACTTCTTGTGGACGGTGACCCGATGGGCGCGGACCGTGCAGATCCCGGTCGGGAACGTACAGTCCGTAGGGTGGTCAAGGAATGTCGCCGGTCCACGAGCGAGAATCGGCGCGTCGTCACAATCGCACCAGGCCCTGCTCTTGCTGGCGGCGTCCGGCGAGAACTCACAGTCGCCCGGATGGATGAGGCACGCCTGGCTGTCGCGGTCGTAGCCGGGGCATTCCTCGGTCATGGGGCAGTCGTCGATCATGGCTGAAACGGTCAACTCGGCGCCGCTGGGTGTCAACGGCCGAATGTCATGACACGGTCGCGGTCTTGATCTCGTAGAGAAAGTTGTAACAAGCGGCATCCGAGGTTCAGCAACCAAGGTTCGGGTCCAGCCTGCGCAAGGACTCGACTCTGCCGACATGATCAGCAGCCCGGCCCCCTCGGTAAGTTCCTAAGAGCGGATCGCGGCGATAAGAGGCGAACCCGCCCGATGACTCCGTGCATCGGGCCATACTCGCCGGTCGCAGCGATCAGCGAAGTCCGTCGAGAACGCTTCCATCCGACCGACCATGTGCCCCGCCGTGGTTCGATCCAGCGATCTCGGCCGCCGCTTGAGCTCAGAACTGCCGTTTCCAGATAGGCTGACGCACTTTCACCGGAATTTGTCGCCGATGGTACGCGCTATGGTACGCAGAAGCCTTGATTCTCCCGGTCGGTCGGCCTAGCGTGTTGTGTGGCGACTGGCCCTGGTCCCGGTAAGGCATTCCGGACCAAAAGAGAGCGCTCGCCCCACTTTTCGGAGCCCCTACGCGAGCTCGTAACGGCGATAGCTGTGAGCAAGGCGTCGGCTGTTTCTGACTGTCCAAATCACCAGGAGGTTACGACATGGCACTTAGCAGGCACATTCCAATCACCAACGAACTGGTGTTCCCGGCAGGGGTATACGCCGTGGGAGGCGTCGAGCAGGTCGTCGACTTCGAGGCCTCGACACGCGAGCAACGGGTCCAGGCGCACGATCGAGACTCGGGGCTGCCCCTCTGGGCGATCTCGGTCTTCGACCCCGATCCGGAGGCGCGCACGAAGGTCGTGCGGGTCAAGATCGCGGCCCGTACCCCGCCGGTTCTTCCGCAGGCTGCTGCGGGTGTGCCGTTTCCGGCGGTGGCGTTCGAGGGTCTGACGGCAACCCCCTACGTGGACACGTCAGGCTCTCGGCCGCGCCTGGCCTGGTCGTTCCGGGC
>PMXR01000132.1:57783-63129 GCA_003171035.1 Chloroflexota bacterium | reverse complement strand
TCGCGCAGCATCGTGGAGCCGGGGATGGTCTGGAGGCCGTGAGCGGCGAGGAGCCGGCGAGTGGCTTCCTTGGAGGCGAACCGCTCGAGAACTTCGGCCGAGGGACCGATGAACTCCAGATCGTGGGCGCGCACGACGTCGGCGAAGCTCGCGTCTTCGGAGAGGAACCCGTACCCGGGGTGGATGGCGTCGCAACCGGTGACGATCGCGGCGGAGATGACGGCCGGGGCGGAGAGATAGCTGTGGCGGGCGTCGGCCGGGCCGATGCAGATGGCCTCGTCGGCGAGCTGCGGCGCCAGGCTCTCGCGGTCCGCTTCGCTGTACGCGACCACGGCACCCACGCCCAGGGTCCGGCAGGCACGCAGGATACGTACCGCGATTTCGCCGCGATTGGCGATCAGGACCTTGTTGAACATCAGGACTGCCCTGCCGCGCCGACCGGCGCGCCGTGGACCGAGGCTTCGGACGTTGGCGGCTCTGGCTCGGGTAGCTCGATGCGGACCAGTTCCTGGCCGTACTCCACCGCCTCGCCGGCTTCAGCCAGGCTGGAGCCGATGATTCCGTCGACCGGTGAGATCACGTCCTGGTTGACGCCAAGGACGTTCACCTGGCCGATGCGATCGCCCGAACGGACTCGCATGCCGACGGCCAGGTCCTTGCGGGGGTTGTAAATGCCCACGGCCGGCGACTTGGCCGCGACCCGCGCCGGCTCGTCGGAGACGTCCTCGACGTCGACCGCGAGGCGATCCTCCGGCCTGGCGTGAACCGCGGAGCCACGTCCAGGGGCCGGGTGACCGTGGCTGTCGGCGGCTTTGGCGGCTTTGGCGGCGCTACGGCGCGACTCGTCGGACGGAGCCGGCATCCTCAGCCTGGCCTTCCAGCCACCCTGCCGGACCTCGATCTCGCCCAGGCCGCTGGCCGCGAGCTTGGCGATCAAGGCCGGCAGCAGATCGTCGGCCAGGCCGGCGATGGCGTCGTGGTCTCGCTGTACTTGAAGCGCGTCCTCCGATTCGGATCTCTGGTTCCCAATCTGCGTGCGGGCGGCCATCGCCTACAACTCCTCTCGATTGGATGGAGCGGATCGTCGCGTGCCGGGGAACGGGGGCATGGACGGCCTGGTGGACAGCAAGCCACGCAACCGATCGGCGATGCCGGTCCGTTCCGGCGGTGACTCGGGGCGATCGGCAACGACAAATGGGCCCATGTCCCGGAACTTCTGGAAGCGGGCCTCGACGAGTTCGTCAAGCGAGAGCCGGCCGAGCGCTTCGAATTGCTCGAGGACGACTTCCTTGATGCGGCGGGCCGTTTCGGCGGCATCGGTGTGAGCGCCCTCGCCCGGCTCGGGGATCACGATGTCGATGATGCCGAGTTCCTTCTGCTCGCCGGCGGTGACCTTCATCGCGTAGGCGGCCTGGTGGCTCTGCTCGCCCGAGCGCCACAGGATCGCGGCGCAGCCTTCGGGGCTGATGACCGAGTAGATCGAGTTCTCGAGAGCGACGATCGTATCTCCGACCGCCAGCCCGAGCGCTCCGCCCGAACCGCCCTCACCGGTGATGACAACCACTATCGGAGTCCGCAGCCTGGTCATCATGCCGACGGAGCGGGCAATGCCCTCGGCGATGCCACGCTCTTCGGCGGCGGCGCCGGGGAATGCGCCCTGGACGTCGACGAAGGTCAGGACCGGCATCGCGAAGCGCTCGGCCAGGTCCATCATCCGCATCGCCTTGCGGTAGCCCTCCGGGTGCGGCAGCCCGAAGTTGCGGCGGATGTTCTCTTCGGTGTCCTGGCCCTTCTGGAAACCGATCACGACGGTCCGGTTGCCGCCGATGCTGGCCAGGCCGGCCACGATTGCCGTGTCGTCGCCGAAGAGCCTGTCGCCGTGGAGCTCGATGAACTCATCGGCCATGAACTTCAACAGTTCGAGGGTATGGGGCCGCTTCAGGTTGCGGGCCTGCTGGACGTGGGCCCAGACTTCGGCTACCGGGTCCTCGACGTGGCCGTCGTCGGTGGCGTGGGTTCGGCCGAGCAGCCGGTCAACCATTGGAGANNAGCCCGAGCAGCGCGTTGATCTCGTCGCGAAGCTTGGCTCGCGGCACCACCCGGTCCACGAAACCGTGGCTGAACCAGAACTCGGCCCGCGGGATGGTCGGCAGTTCCTCGCCGATCGTGCCGGCCGAGACGCGGTCCCCGGCGAAGCGGATCAGGGCGTTCGGTTCGGCGATATTGACGTCGCCCACGACCGCGAACGAGGCGAAGACACCGCCGGTGGTCGGGTCGGTCAGGACGGAGATGTATGGGATGCACGCGGCCCTGACTCGCTCGACCACGCTCATCGTCTTGACGAGTTGCATGAGCGAGTAGGTGCCCTCCTGCATGCGCGCTCCGCCCGACGCCGAAACGATGATCAGCGGGATCCGGTCCGCCAGCGCGGCTTCACCGGCCCGGGCGATCTTCTCGCCGACCACCGGGCCCATCGAGCCGCCGATGAAGAAGAAGTCCATCACGCAGATCGAGACCGGCTTGCCGCCGATCGTCGCGGTGCCCCAGATGGCCGCGTCGCGGAGACCTGTGGAAAGCTGGGCCGCCAGCAACCGATCGGGATAGGACTTCAGGTCGACGAAGTTGAGTGAGTCGACCGGCTGCAGGTTCGCGTCCCGCTCGACGAACGAGCCGCCGTCGACGAGCTGCTTGATTCGCGTCCTGGCCGAGATGCGGAAATGGTGGCCGCAGTTCGGGCAGACTCGGAGCGTCTTGTCCAGCTGCTTGTTGAACAGCATCTCCGTGCAGTCCGGGCACTTGGTCCAGAGGTCCGCTGGATAGGCATCGCGACGTGGTCGGAACGGCAATCTAACCGGCATCAGGAAACAACCCCAAGAATTCCGTTGATGACCCCCGTTCGGCGGTGCTGGCTGGACTGCCCGGTTCGGCCGTGGGCCGCCCGTGCCGCTCTGGCCATCCTGCCGGAGGCTGGGTGGGAATGGCGCCACGCCACGTAGACGGCGCCGAGGGAGAGCGCTGCCGAGGCGACGCCGACACCCACGCCGCCCATGATGAGTGGCCGAGAGGGATGGCCGGCCCTTTCGGGCAGACGCCGCAAGGCGGCCGCCGGGCCGGTGGCGCCGGCCGAGCCGGCCGCGTGACCGGCCGGTTCGGTGGCGCCGGCCGCGTGACCGGCCCGACTCGGGAATTCCGCCAGGACACCCGCCGGGAGCGGCAGGTATTCCTCGGCCGGCAGCCCGGCCTTGAGCCTGGCGGCAGCCGCGCTGAGCCGGGACGCGAGCGCGTCCTCGAAGCGGAACGAGGGATGGACTCGGACAAGGCCTGTGCTCAATTCGCCGGCGGCAAACCTGACGGCGGGATCGAGGTCGACGTCCACGGGGATTCCGGGCGAGCGCCGCTCGTCCGCGGCCATCAGCTCGTCCAGGTATCGCTCAGTACGCCGAGCGTCTCGCGTTCCATCGCCCAGCATCAGCTCAATCGGCCCCGCAGATCATCGGCGACCGATCGAAGGGCGCGATGCAGCAGGACTCGGACGGCCCCTTCGGAGCGGCCCAGGACGGCTGCGATCTCGGCCGTGGACATCTCATCCACGAATCGGAGGATGACGGCCCGGCGGCGGTCTTCGGGCAGCCGCGACACGGCCTCCCAGGCGGCACCGACGGCTTCGCGAGCGGCGGCGGCGTCGACGACGTCACCGGGGGCGGAGAACTCGGCCACCTCATCGAGGGACGAGACGGGGCGGCGACGATCGCGGCGCCGCTCGTTGGCGATGACGTTGCGGGCGATCCGAAAGAGCCAGACGCGGAACGTCGAAAGCTCGGCCGAGTCGGCCTCGCCGGCCGGAATGCGCGAAGCGATGAACGCGTCCACTCGCTCCTCGAAACGAGGCAGCCCGACAAGCGCCTGCATGAAGACGCGACCGGTGGCGTCTTCGGCGGCGTGGTGATCCCGGAGCTCGTAGTAGGCGTAGCTGTACACCTGGGCCAGGTACTTCCTATACAGGGCGTCGAATCTACTCGGGTCGCGCCGGGCCGCTTCAACCAGACCGCGATCGCGATCGAGCCGGGCGGGACGGGCGCCTTCCTCCACTCTGCCAAACACCGAGCGGCTCAAAGTGTTACACCCCCCGGCTCGGTTTCGGCGTCGCCGCCGCCGGTCACGAGCCGCACCTGGGTCACTTCGCCGACCAGCAGGCCGCGCTCCCCGCCGGCCGCGTCCTCGACCAGCAGCGCCCCCGACGCGCCGTCGACGCCGACGGCCTTGAACACCGGCGCCGTCCCGTCGGGCATGTCGATCCGGACTGTCCGGCCGGTCGTGATCTGGCGGTCGTGCCACCCGGCGACATCGAAGCGGCCCTCTCGCAGGCCCAGAAGCCTCGGCTCGAGACGCAGCAGGAAGGCGTCGAGCAACTCGCCGGCATCGATCGGGCGACCGCGTGAGGCTTCTCGCAGGCTGGTCATGGCCTCGGCGAGTTCCGGCGGAAACTGCTCGCGCGGCCAGTCGGCGTTGATGCCGATGCCCACGACCGCCCTGACGGCCGGCGTGCCGGCGCCGTCGGTCTCGCCCAGAACTCCGGCCACTTTGTGCACGCCGGACGGGGCGTCGGGAGCGGCGACGACGATGTCGTTGGGCCACTTGAGCTTGAGCATGCCAATCGGCAGACCAGCGACTTCCTCGCCGGCATCGGCCATCGCCAGGGCCACTATCGCCGCCACGCGCCACAGCCGTTCCGGCGTGACGTATGTGGGTTCGAAGCCCAGCGACATAAGCAAGGCCGCTCCGGCCGGCGCCACCCAGGATCGGCCGGATCGGCCGCGACCGGCGGTCTGCTCGTCGGCGACCGCCAGACAGACTTCACCCGTTCCGTCGGCCATCCACGATCGAATGATGTCGTTGGTGGATGGGACCGACCGAAACCGCTCCTGCCGCGAGAGGAATGACCGCGAAGGACGCGCCGCGTCGTCGCTCGTGGCGCCGACTCCCGAGTTACGCGCCGCGTCGTCGGCCGTCGTCACGCGCCCGTCTTCGACGCCCCGGCGGATCCGACCTCGGCCCCCAACTCGCCCTGGACCATAGGCTCGGGCGCTTCAAGGGCAAAGGCCTTGTGCAATGCCCGGACGGCCGTCTCGACCTGATCCTCAGCGATCATGCACGTGATCCGGATCTCCGAAGTGGAGATGATCTCGATGTTCACGCCGGCTTCGGCCAGCGCCGCGAACATCTTGGAGGCGTAGCCCGGTGCGTTCTGGATCCCGGCGCCGACGATCGAGACCTTGGCCATCGCCGAGTCGGTCGTCATTTCGCGGAAACCGAGCTCGCGGATGATCGGCTCGAGGATGCGCTTGG
>PMXR01000132.1:42106-57737 GCA_003171035.1 Chloroflexota bacterium | reverse complement strand
CGGTCGTGGGCCAGCCCGCGGACCTTGTTGCGCTGCTCCACGAACGGATCCTCCTTGATGAGCGTGCCGGGTACGTCTTCGAACGAGCTCAGCACCTCGATGACGACGTTGTTGACCCAGCCGAGCTCGACGGCTCGGACCTGCATGACCTGGGCGCCCTGGTGGGCCAGTTCCATCATCTCTTCGTAGGAAATCACGGCCAGCTGGCGCGCCTCGGGGACGAGCCGGGGATCGGCCGTGTAGATGCCTCGGACGTCGGTGAAGATCTGGCAGCGGTCGGCTTCGAGAGCGGCCGCCAGAGCGACGCCGCTGGTGTCGGACCCGCCTCGGCCGAGCGTCGTTACCTCGGACAGCGTCGGGTCTTGCCTGCTCTGGCCCTGGAAGCCGGCCACGATCACGACACGGCCGGTTGCCACTTCATCTTGAATTCGCTTCGGATCGATCCCGGCGATCCGCGCCTTGCCGTAGTTGCCGTCGGTTGTGATGCCGGCCTGCGCGCCGGTGAGCGCGATGGCAGGCACTCCCAGGGCGTGCAGCGCCATGGACACGAGAGTGGCGCTCTGGTGCTCGCCGGTCGCGAGGAGCATGTCGAGCTCGCGCGGATCCGGGTCGTCTGTGATTGCCCCGGCCAGGGCGAGTAGCTCGTCGGTGGTATCGCCCATGGCCGATACGACGACCACCAGGTCGCAGCCTGTCGCCCGCTCACGGGCGATCCGAGCGGCAACGCGCCTGATCCGGTCGGCGTTGGCCAGGGATGAGCCACCGAACTTCTGAACGACGAGCGGTTTGGACATGGCGGGCATTCTACCAGCCGGAGGCCGCTCCTCTCGACACCGCGAGGCGCAACTGCCGGCCGCGTGGGACACGCCGGCATCGCCGGGCCGGGACAATGGCCGCAACCTGTGAGGAATGTGCGACATGTGTTTCGATCTGGACAGCTCTCCGCCGATCCTGGCACTCGCCGGGGCGGCGGTAGACCACGCTTCATTGACGCTCAACGCGGCCGACGGCAATGAGTTCCGCGTCTTCCACGCGTGGCCGGCCAAGCCCACCGGCAAGGCGATCGTCATCCTGCCCGACGTGCGTGGCTTGCATCACTACTACGAGGAGCTGGCGACCCGATTCGCCGAGATCGGGGTCGAGGCGATCGCCCTCGATTACTTCGGGCGGACGGCCGGGACGGGCGATCGCGGCGACGACTTCGACTACGGCCCGCACGTGGCCCAGACTAAATGGGCCGGGCTATCGGCCGACATCGCGGCCGTGGCGGCGTATCTCCGCTCCGATGCCGGCCACGGCGTTCGCTCCATGTATTCGATCGGGTTCTGCATGGGCGGCCGGACCTCGTTCCTGGCCACGACCCTGGGTCTGGGTCTCGCCGGCGGGATCGGCTTCTACGGTTTCCCCGGCGGACCGTCGCGCAACGACACGCCCGCCCCGATGGACGTGGTCGGGAAGATGGAGTGCCCGATTCTGGGGATCTTCGGCGGCGCGGACGGCGCCATTCCGGTGGCCACGGTGCAAGAGTTTCGCGACGCCCTGACCGCCGCTCACGTCGACAACGACATAGTCGTGGAGCCGGACGCCCCACACAGCTTCTTCGACCGCAAGCAGGCCGAGTTCCAGACTCAGTCAGACGACGCCTGGGCCCGCATCCAGAAGTTCGTCGGGGCCGGCGCGCGGTAGGCCACTCTTCTGCGAGCGTCCCTGGACCTGGAGCGCATATCATTCGCCATCGTACGGGGCCGTAGCGGCTCATGATTGCGATCAAGGGGACTCCAGCACGGCGAGGGCTGCTCGGCTCGTGCCGATCACCGATACGCGGAGCCCATCGGAGGATTACGTGGGTTTGCGGTGGGCGCGCGCTCAAGGCACTCGACTCCGGGCTCGCATACCCGCGGAACCGGCTCTGGCAATCCTCGCCTTCACGATCTTCGCCGCGGTCCTGGCATACGTCATGGCTCCGATGGCGACCGCCGGGTTCGGCTTCGTCGACGACCACGAAATCGTCGCCATCCTTGGCCCGACCCACCACGTCGGCGTGACAGACCTACCCGCCAAGATCGCCCAGTGGGCGATCGACGGCAATGGGCGATTCCGGCCCGGCTACTACACCCTCCGCGTTCTCGAGGCGACGGCCGTCGGCGCAAACCCGCAGATCTGGTATCTGGACAGGTATCTGCTGGGCCTCGTGGCCGCAGGCGCACTGCTTGGTCTCGCCTACGGGTACGTGAAGCGACTCCCGCTCCTCGTCTTGCCGCTGATGCTGCTGGCCGGGCCCCAGGCCGAGATCTGGACACGCCTTGGCCCTCAGGAAAGCTACGCCGTGCCCATCGTGCTAGTCGGCCTCGCCATGATCAGATGGCGCCACCAGACCGCGGGGCTCATCTTGCTGATGGCGGCCGGGCTGGTGAAGGAGAGCTTCATTCTGCTCCTCCCTGCCGTCATAGCATGGCTTGCGTGGCGTCAAGGCCGCAACGCGTGGAAGACGATCCTGGTCGTCGGGATAGTCGGGATCCTGGAAGGGTCGGGTGTCCTCGTCGAAATCGCGAGATACGGGGCACCGTACGCCCAGACCAGGACGTTGGGTTCCGCCGTCGACGCGGCTCGATACCTGCTCGTTCAGTTCGGCAGGCAGAGCGGCTGGTATCTGGCGGTGTTGTTGGGTCTGGCGGCTGCGATACCGCTCCAAAGCCGACCCAGAGTGCGGACCGCGCTGATTGTCGGCGGGGCCGCCTTCGTCCTCGTGTTCCTGCCCCAGGCCTTCTTCTACGGCGGCCAGCCCGCAGACTATGAAGGGCGATACTTCTTCCCCGCGCTGTTCTTCGCCATGCTCGTTGTGATCCTGGGTCTCTGGACGGTCGAGGGCGCGCCAGGCTCGCGGACGCTGATGGCGGCGTCCATTGTCGTCGCCCTGGTCTGCGGCCTCTTGATGGCCCCCCAGGTGCGCACAGCCCATGTGACTGCTGATGCAGCTTCAGCCAACTCGCGCTCTTTTCAGGCAGGCATTTCCTCGGTCGAGGTCCTTCTGGAGCGGAGTCCGTCGTCATGGGTGGTTCTCCGTCCGGCAGCGTCAACTTCTTACGAAGCAGACATCGCCGTCCAGGAGTTCCTGATGAATTCCAATAGCATCCCTCGGGGCATCGCCATAGAGGCGCCGCCTCTGGCGGCCGGTTCTAGCCCGGGCGATCAACGCCTCCACGCCTGGCTCGTGCAGCTGGCCACAAACGGGGGAAGCGGGTTCCAGGCACTCGGGAACGATCCGTCACCCGCCACCTGCATCGAAGTCGATTTCTCCCAAACCCTCGCCAACGCACGCTGCAGCCAGGTTGTAACCATTCTGGGTTTGTAGCCCGCATCCAGAAGTTTGTCGGGGCCGGCGCTGTCTAGCGACCTGCGGGGTCAGACGAGGCGGCGACCGTCCACCCAGCCCGACCAGCCGTTCGAAGTGACGACGTGGGCCCAATCTCCTACCCGCTCTACCACCTCGACGGGAAGGCCACCGCCCAACGGAACGCTGTGAGTCTGCTTCCGTATTCCGGCTGCTACGCCGATATCGCGGCTGTGCGACCATTCCCGAGCGCGCAAGCTTGCGCCGGCAGCGGAGGACTCGATGTTCAGAGGACGCGATCGGCGCGACAAGGCAGACGACTCAGACGAAATCGACACCTCCGGGACTGACGCGGAGCTCGACGACGAAACCGCCGAGGATCAGCCCGAGGACATGACCGCCGACCTGGAATCCCAGGCGGCCGACTACCTCAAGGACAACGACGCCTGGATGTACGGCCCCAACGCGGCGGCCGTGCTGGATATCCTCGATCGGCTGGAAGGGTTCGGGCCGGACGAGGCCAAGCCGCTTGCCGAAGCGTGGCTGGCCATCCCCAAGTCGGATCGCGACCGCGCCAGGAAAGCGGCCCAGAAGCTGGCCGAGAACGACGAGGAGATCTACCGCTACCTGCAGCTCGCGCGCGAGGCAGTCGGTACATGGGCGGCGGTCACGGGTCCCTTCCCCGACTTCGTCAACGCCGAGCCGAACTGGGGCCGCATCTGCTCCCAATCCGCCGAGGCCGCACTGGACGCGGCCACGGCCGTGATCCTCGAGGGCACGCTGGAAGAAGCGCACTACGAAGCGCTCCTCGAGCCCTGGTCCGAAACGATGGCCACGCTCGACGAGGCCGCAGATGCCGCCGAAGCGGCACGCGCCGCAGGATCGGACACCGCCGCGGACGCCGATGACGAGGACGACGAGGAAGAGGACGAAGAGGGCGAGGAGAAGGAGGGCGAGGGCGAGTTCGGCCCGAACACGGACTCGATCACCGACTTCTTGACGCGGCTGTGGTTGCTGACCCCCGAACAGATCGGCCGTCTCGTCGGTGGCTGGCAGAACGCGGATCGCGAGGTTCTCAAGGGAGCGCACGAGCGGCTGCTCACCCTGGTCGAAGAGGATCCCGAATGGCGCGATCAGGTCCGCAAGGCCCAGGAGAAACTGGCGCCGTGGCTCAATGCCGGGCGCGTCGCCGAGCAGGCGGGCTTCCTGGGCCAGGCCGGCCAGGGTGAATCGCGCAAGATGGCCGGGCCCGCCCTCGCGGACGCAGTCGCTGCGCTTGTTCTGGGCGACCTGCTCGAGCGTGCAGACGCAGAGGTCCTGTACGCGGCATGGTTCAATCTGATCGGCGCTCCCGCGCTGCCGGTCGCCAGTGAAGAAGACCCGGAAGAAGACTCCGGCGAATGAGTTGCGGCCCGGGCCAGGCTCGGGCGTGGAGGGTCGATGTTCAGGCGGATGAAGAGACAGGGCGACGAGCCGCTGGCCAATGAGCTGAGCGGCTCGGCCGAGCCGAATACCCTCAAGCTGACCAAGCCCGGCAAGGAGGGCGAGAGCGAAGCCACGGAGTGGGCCTGGACCGCAGACGGCATGACCCCGATCGAGTCGGACGACGCCGAATTCGATGACGATGACGAGCTCGAAAAGCCCAAGGGGGCCGAGCCGACCATGACCCCGGAGGAGCTGCAGGCCGAACTGCAGCGCCAGGCGGAAGAGTTCGGACTCACGGGCGACAATCCGATCGGCCTGTACGGTCCGCACGGCGAGGACGTGGCGGGTCTACTGAACTCCCTGCCCGAGATCGACGACGAGACCGCCGAGGCGATCGCCGACGCGTACGAAGCCATTCCCGAAGCCGAACGCAAGGTCGCCCAGTCGGTCGTGCGACGTCGCCACCGCGGCGGCAAATGGGCCTATGAACTGGATATCGCCGAGCGCGGCGTCACCGATTGGCTCTCGTCCCTGAAGATCTTCGACCCTAACGACGCCGAGATGTACGCGGTCGTCGCTAGCGCCGCCACCGATGCCGTCGACGCGCTGATCCTCGAGGACGAACTGGCCGATGCGGACTTCGACACTCTCTACGGAGCGTGGTCGGAAGTGATGGACCTGGAAGACGACGAGACCGCCCTCGAAGATGGGACCACTGCCCCCGAGGCTGCGGCCGAAGCTGCAGCCTCGCCGAACGCGGAGACCAAAGGCAAGTCCGATGACCATCCCGAGGACGCGGCCGAGAACGAAGGGCCGTTCGGTCCCAACACCGAGCTGGTGATCCAGTTCCTCGACAAGCTCACCAGCCTCGACGGCGCCCAGATCGTTGAGCTGGTGTCCGGCTGGCGCGATCAGCCCAAGGACGAGCTGAGGGTCGCCCATCGCGCCCTCCAGGCCCTGGCCGACGAGGACCACGCGTGGCGCGAGCAATTGCGTCTCGCCCAGGAGGAAGTCTTCGCCTGGATGGAGAGCCGCACGACAACGTACCTGGAGCATTTCGCGACCACCAAGGAAGACGCCCGCGCCCGCGAATCGGCCGGCCCCGTGGTCGCCGATGCGGTGGCCGCCCTGGTCATGGCCGACGTGCTCGAGGACGAGGATGCCGAAATCCTCTACGCGCCCTGGGCCGAGTTGATCGGGGAACCTGCGCTGCCGACCTACGAGGACAAAGAGTCCGACGAATGAAGCAATCGATCGTCACCCTCGACATGGAAGGCGTGCTCACGCCGGAAATCTGGATCGCGGTCGCCGAGAAGACCGCCATTCCGGAACTGCGCCGCACAACGCGCGATGAGCCGGACTACGACAAGCTGATGCTCGGCCGCCTGGCCATCCTGGACGAGCACGGGCTGAAGCTTTCGGACATCCAGCATGTCATCGGCACGCTCCAGCCGCTTCCCGGCGCGAAGGATTTCCTCGACGAGCTCCGTTCCATCGTGCAGGTCGTGATCCTGTCCGACACGTTCGAGCAGTTTGCCGCTCCCCTGCTCCGCCAGCTCAACTGGCCCACGCTGCTGTGCCACCGGCTGGTCGTCGAGGACGACTGCATCGTGGGCTATCAGCTGCGCATCCGGGAGCAGAAGCGCGAAGCCGTCGCCGCCTTCAAGCGCATGAACTACCAGGTCATCGCCGGGGGCGATTCGTTCAACGACACGGCCATGCTGGGCGAGGCCGACAAGGGCATCCTGTTCCACGCCCCGGAAAACGTGAAGAAGCAGTTCCCGCAGTTCCCGGCCGTGGACGCTTACGCCGACTTCATGGGGCTCATCAAGCAGGCGATGTCGTAGGGCCGTGGGGCGGCCCCGAGCGGGCGCCCGACTCTACCAGCCGGTGACGCGGTCCGACGGCGGCCCGGAGTAGATGAGGTAGCCGCCGACGGTCTGGCGCGTCATCTCCCAGTACATGGTGGCCTTGTCCAGACGCCACGTGTACGGATGGGTGCTGCCGGGATAGTTCACCGGCAGGGTCGTGGGGCCGTGCCGGCACCGCTCCGGGTAATTCCAGCAAGTGCACAGGTAGTAGTAGTAGTTCTGGTCGTAGCCCACGATGACTATCCAGTCGGGCACGTCCTTGTAGTCGACGTATTTGCCGACGCAGCGCTTGGTGTTGTGGCCGAGCACGTACTTGGTGCAGGTCTTTTCCTTCCAGTTCGGCAGACCCACTTTTCCGTTGCCGGCGGGCGGGTATGAGCCCGTCATGACCGACACGACCATGGGCACATGCTTCTGGGATATCTGAGTCTCTACGGCGGCGTCGAACTTGCGGAAGCTGTCCTTCGGCTCGCCCTCGGTGAAGGGACCGTCCGGCTCGTACGCAGGCTCTCCGGCGTACTCCCAGTTGGCGACGTCGACGAGCTTGTAGCCTCTCTCGCTATCGCCGTCCCACATGCCGTTCCGCTCTACCGGCCAGTTGGGCGGATGGACGGTATATGCGATGAACAGCATGTAGCCCCAGCCGGTCTTGTCCACGCCACCGGGAAACGGCGCCGGCTGCCAATATCTCGCCGACCACTGGTCCTTGTAGCTCATCTTCGGCCACAAGTGCACCATCTGAGCGGCGGCCGACGGGGACGCCGCCTGATAGGCCACGGCCCAGCGGGGGTTCTTGCCCACGAACGCCAGCAGAACCCTGAGTGCCCCGGCGCCGCAGATCTTCCAGTTGTCGTGGTCCCGAACGCCTGTCGGCTCGCGGAACAACCCGACGACGCTCGTGTCGATAAACGCCG
The DNA here is from genome assembly GCA_003171035.1 of Chloroflexota bacterium. Taxonomy (GTDB): domain Bacteria; phylum Chloroflexota; class Limnocylindria; order Limnocylindrales; family CSP1-4; genus Fen-1039. The sequence goes on along the minus strand of PMXR01000132.1, from coordinate 50,196 downwards.
ACGAGGGGATCCCCGGCGATGGAGTGGCGGATGGAGTGGCCAGCCCCGCAGTCGGGTCAACGGGAGTCTGGCTCGGGTCGACGGGAGTCTGGCTGGGAACCTGGGCGACGCTGCCGTCCGACGCGATCAAGTAGGCCTCGTCGCCCGTGGCCGACGGCTCGACCGCGACGCTGCCGGCGTGTGGAGCCATGTTCGCCCAGAGCAGCAGCGTTGCGACCGCGACGAGGGCGACCAGGATCATTGCCGCGCGCCACAGGGGTCTTCTGACCATACGAAACCGTCCACCTCTCAAGATCTGGTATCGGTTCCGTCCGGACTCGACTGAACCGCCTCGCCACCCGCAGCGCTACCCGACGCTTCGGGCCGCCAGCATAGCAACAGCAGAGGCGCGCGATCTTGCCCCGGCGCAGCGTCGGACCGCCGGCTGCATCGCCGTGACGCCGGGGCTCAGCCCGGCAAAGTGCCCAGCGTCGCGGTCACCGTGGCGGTCGTACCGTCTGCGTGGGTGATTGTGAGCTTGACGACATCGCCCGGGCGATGGGCGGCCGTGTTCTCTATGAGCGTGGCGCTGTCCGGTATCGACTGAGCGTCCATGGCCGTGATGGTGTCGCCGGCCACGATGCCGGCCTTGTCGCCGGGTCCGCCGGAAACGACGTTCATCACCAGCGCACCGCCGGACCGCGCGTCCTGGATCTGGACACCGAGATAGGCGCGGCCGGAATTGGTGACCTTGCCGCCGGCGATGAGCTGGTCGGCGACGACCTTGGCACGGTTGCTCGAGATCGCGAAGCCGATGCCCGGGGCGCTCCCACCCAGCTGCGGGTCGGTCGCGGCCAGGGTCGGAATTCCGACGACCTCACCGTTCAGGTCGACGAGAGCGCCACCGCTGTTGCCCGGGTTGATCGCGGCGCTGGTCTGGATGACATCCGGGAGCGCGTTCCCGCTCGGCTCGCTGACCTGCCTGGAGAGAGCGCTGACGATGCCCTCGGTCACGCTCGACTGCAGACCGAGTGGGTTGCCCATCGCCAGGACGAAGTCACCGACGGAAAGCTGAGAGGAATCGCCAAAGGTCGCCGGAACAAGGCCCGGCGCCGAGATCCTGATCACGGCAATGTCGTCGGGCACGTAGGCGCCCACCAGGGTCCCCGTGTAGATATGGCCGTTCGACAGCGTTACCTGGAAGGTCGTGGCCGTTCCCACGACGTGCGCGTTCGTGACGATGTCGCCGTTGGCGTCATAGATGACGCCCGATCCGAGTCCCACGTTGGTCTCGATCTCGACGACGGACGGGCCGACTCTCTTGATGACGGAGACCATCAGTTCTTGCAGCGCGGCCGCCTGCGGATCGACGGCGAGTGAAGGTCCGGCTGCCGCCGGCGTCGGGGTTGGAACGACGGCGACGGCCGATGCCGTGGAGCTCGCCGATGCCGTCTGGCTCGTACTTGTCTGTGATTTGGGCGGCACTACACCGGCCACGACCAGGGCCGCGAACATGACCACGAGAAGACCGACCATGCCCAACGCAACGGGAACCCGAAGGTCCCTCCGGGCTCGCTGAGATTCCGCCGGGATCGCCGACGCGTCCAGATCCGGATACGCCGGGCCGGTCGGCTCGACGTCCGACACCATATCGTCGGGGACTGCGGCGGGCGCAACCCAGACCGCCGTTGCGGCCGATTGTTCCGCTGCGGCCCCGGGTTTGGTCCATCCCGCCGGCGTCGCCGTGGCCGCCTGAATCGAGATCAGACGCCGGCCGTCGACCCAGCCGACCCAGCCGTTCTGGGCTCGCACGTGGGCCCAGTCGCCGTGGGACGTCTCGACGGTCAGCTCAACTCGCTCGGGCAGAACGGCGACCGGTTGGAGCGACGGATCGGGGTTCTCCCACGCAACCAATCCGCCGGCCGGCACCAGGTGGGTAGGCGACCAATCCATCTTGACGAAGTGCTCCGCTGCGCTGTCATTGCCGCCGGGTGGCTGGCGGCTGAAGTCTAGCGGGCGAGATGCTGGGATTCGCCTGAAAGAACCCGGGTCTTGTCACACGAACCGCGTGGCGAGCGGCAGTCCAGCGAATGCCGGAGTCAGGCGCGCCGAGTTCAGGCCCGACCGCGGCCCCGCAGCAGGAACCAGGCCCCTCCGCCCAGCAAGGCGGCCAGCAGGACAAACCCGCCCACTACGATCAGGGGCGTCTGATCCGACGAGCCGCCCGACCCGGGGTCCGGGGCCGGCGACGGCGTCGGGCTGGGAGTGGCCGTCGGCGTCGGCGTTGGCGTCGGGGTCGGAGTCGGAGTTGGGGTTACGACCGGCTTGGGCGTGGGGCGCTTGGTCGGTCGCGGTGTCGGCTTGGGCGTCGGAGGCGGCGTCGACGCGGCCACCGCCACCGCTGGGCCAACCGCCGCCACGGACACCGCCGCGGGGTCGGCGGCGCGGGCCGGGATCGAGGTTGCGGCAGCTACGGCCAGGGCCGCGATCAGGGCAACAGAGACGATTCTGGCGGGCATCACTTGAACCTCACCTCCGGACCGGCGTCGAGGGTCCCGACGAAGGCCACCATACACAGCCCCGGGCACCTGCCGCCACCATGGCTTTCGGCTAGTACGAGTAACCGCTTGTACCATCGGCGTCGATGCTCGCGCCAGTTCGCCCCCTACCAGCCCAGGGCTTTCATCACTCCCAAAGTGCTCGCGGGCGCCTCGATGATCGACGAATCGTGGGCGAACACCTTCTCGGCGCGCTCCGGATCCTTGAGGCCGTGGCNNGTCGCGTCCGCGGGCACGCGCCCAAGAGCCGCCATCTTGATAATGCCGGCGACGCTGGCCGCGGAGGCAGGCTCGCAGAAGATGCCCTGCGTGGAAACCAGCTCCGCGTACGCGGCGATGATCTCATCGTCGGTGACGGAGTCGATGAGACCGCCCGACTCGTCNNCGAGGATCTCCTCGTCGGTGACGATGTTGACGGCGCCGCTGGACGCGCTGATCGCCTCTTCGGCGCCCTTCCACGAAGCCGGGTTGCCGATGCGGATGGCCGTGGCGATCGTCTCGGGATGCTCGATCGGATGGCCCAACACGATCGGCGCGGAACCGGCCGCCTGGAAGCCGTACATCTTGGGCTTGACCGAGATCCGGCCGGCAGCCTGATATCGGTTGAAGCCGAGCCAGTAGGCGGTGATGTTGCCGGCGTTACCGACCGGCAGCGCCAGGATGTCGGGCGCCTGGCCGAGGTCGTCGCAAACCTCGTACGCGGCCGTTGTCTGGCCCTCGACGCGGTTGGGGTTGATGTGGTTCACGAGCGTGACCGGATGGTCCTTCTGCTCGGCCATCTCCCGAACGACTCGGAACGCGTCGTCGAAATTGCCGTCGACGGCCAGAACCTTGGCCCCAGCGGCAATGCCCTGGATCATCTTGCCGAGAGCGATCTTGCCCTTGGGCAGAACGATGATCGTCTCGAGACCGGCGACCGCCCCGTACGCCGCGGCCGAAGCGGAGGTGTTGCCGGTGGACGCGCAGATGATTGCCTTGTCCCCTGCCTCGACGGCCTTGGAGATGGCCATGACCATGCCCCGGTCCTTGAACGAGCCGGTCGGGTTCATCCCTTCGTACTTCACGAACAGGTTAGGCACGCCGATCCGCTTGCCGATCCGTTCGATGTGCACCAGCGGCGTGTTGCCCTCACCGAGAGTGATGATCGGAGTCTTGTCGGTGACCGGCAGAAACTCGCGGTAACGCTCGAGGAGGCGCGGCCGGGCACCGAGACGCATGGCCGGGACGCTGCTGTTGACGGGTGATGCGGACAACTGAACCCCTCCGGCTTACGAGGTGAGGATTGGATAGATGGGCACGTCGCGGTCGTCGGATATCAGCGCCACGATTGCTTCACGCACGTCGGCGAGAGGCACGGGTCGCGTCTGGATTGCGGTCCAGGTGCGGCTGCGGTGTCGCGGCACGCTACTCGGCGGCGGCCCGATAATCACCTCGGCCAGGCGGCCGGGCACTTCTTCGGGCAGGACGCCCGGCAGGCAGATGTACCACGGCCGGCGGACCGTGTCGCGATCGTCGGCCAGACTGACGAGTTGCGGGGCGGCCGGCGGCAGGTCGGCCCAGGTGCTCAAGCCGCAGCGGGCAATCTCCAGCAGGTCGGCCAGAACGGCGCTACTCGTGGCGGGGCCGCCGGCGCCGGGGCCCTCCATCGAGACACGCCCCACCGGATCGGCGTCGACTTCCAGGCGATTGAGCACACCGTCGGTGCGACCCAGCGGCGCCGTCACCGGAACCGCCGACGTGATGACCGAGCCGGCCAGGCCGAAGGCCGGCTCCGCCGTGCCCGGGGTGCTGGCTGTGGCGACCAGGCGAATGGCCAGCCCCAGACCCACTGCCCCAACGATGTCGTTGGCCGAAACGCCGGTGATGCCCGGCTTGCCATCGCCGCGCAGCGAGGGCGGACGGGCGACGATCGAGTCGATCTGCGGCCAGGCCCCGAAGCAGAGCCGGGTCAGGATCGCGAGCTTGTTGGCTGCGTCGTGGCCTTCGACGTCGGCGCTTGGGTCGCGCTCGGCGTAACCCTGAGCCTGGGCCGCGGCCAGCACTTCGTCATATGTGCGGTGAGCCTGCATCATCTCGGTCAGGATGAAGTTGGTGCTGCCGTTGACGATGCCGCGCACGCGCCGGATCTTGTTGGCCGCCAGGGCGCGGGCGATGGTGTCGAGCACAGGCGTACCGCCGCAGACCGCCGCCTCAAACCGCAGCGCCGTGCCGTGCTCGCGGGCGATCGCTTCCAGCTCCAGGCCGTGATGCGCCAGGACGTGCTTGTTCGCGGTCACGACCGGCTTGCCGGCGGTCAACGCTTCTGCGATCAGGGTTCGGGAGGGCTCGCCGCCGCCCAGCAGCTCGACCACGACGTCAATGTCGTCGCGCCGCAGCGCTTCGAAGGCGTCCGGAACGATCAACTCACGCGGCATGCCCCGATCGACGGCGCCCTGGACGTTCATGTCGGCGATGGCCGCCAGCTCGAGCATCCGCCCGCCCGCGGGGCCGATCTGCCGGTCGGGGTTCTTGAGGAAGCCGCGGGCCACCTCAGCGCCGACGGTGCCCACGCCGAGGATCGCGACGCGGAGTCGCGATTGCGCGACATGCGGTCGTTGCTCGGCGGGCATGGGCTCTCGTGACTGGGGCCAGCGGGACCGAGATGGCGCCGCAGCCGACGGTGACGGACGGGTAGTGCGTCGTGCCGGAATGGTACCCGAGCGGTTGCGGAGCCGTCCGCAATCGGCAAACCAGGTGGTCACTCAAGGCGCGAATGCTGGAGACCGAGCCGCTCCGTCCGCTAAACTCGCGCTCATGACCGACGCCGCCGCGACAACCGCCACTCGCCCATCGAGCCTGCCCGACAAGCCGCGCATCTACAGCGGCATCCAGCCCACCGGCCGGCCCCACCTGGGCAACGACCTGGGCGCGATCCGCAACTACGTGGCGCTCTCGCAGAAGTACGAGGCGATCTATTGCGTCGTGGACTATCACGCCCTGACCCACGTCCACGATCCGGAGCTGCTGCGCCGCCAGACGCTGGAGATGGCCGCCGCCCTGATCGCCCTCGGCCTGGACCCGGAGCGCTGCACCATCTTCGTGCAGTCGGACCGTCCCGAGGTCACCGAACTCTGCTGGATCTTCAATACCGTCACCCCGGTCGGCTGGCTCCAGCGCACTCCGACGTACAAAGAGAAGCGAGCCAATCAGCCCGACGACGTCAACCACGGCCTCCTCACCTACCCCGTGCTGCAGGCCGCGGACATCGCGCTGCCGAAGGCGTCGCTGGTGCCGATCGGCCGTGACCAGGCGCCGCACCTGGAGCTGACCCGCGAAATCGTCCGTGCCTTCAACGCCCGCTACGGCGAGACGTTCCCGGAGCCGCAGGCGGTATACACCGAGGCGCCCACCGTCCTCGGCACCGACGGCGTCAAGAAGATGAGCAAGTCGATCGGCAACACCATCGAAGTTCTGGGCGAGCCCGAGGTCATCCGCAAGCAAGTCATGTCCATGGTGACCGACACGCAGCGGATCCTGCGATCGGATCCGGGGCGGCCGCAGGTCTGCAACGTGTGCCAGATGCACCGCCACTTCGGCGCCGACTACGAGGAGATCTGGGAGGGCGAACGAACCGCCCGAACCGGCTGCGTCGATACCAAGAAACTGCTGGCCGAGCGGATCATCGCCCACTACGCTCCCGCCCGCGAGACCTACCGTGAGCTGATGGCCGACACGCCACGGCTCCGGCGCATCCTCGACGAAGGCGCCGAGCGCATCCGCCCGATCGCCCAGGCCACCATGGCCGAAGTCAGAGAACGAATGGGGCTGCGCTAGCTCCCGAGACCTACCATCAAGCCCGACAGACGCTTCCAGGAGGGACGATGAGCGAGCCTTCGGTCAATCCGCTGAATCCTTGGAACCAGCTGACCGACCGCGAGCACCGCTGGCTCACGTCGCTGCTGATCCTGGGCACGGTCGCAGTCGGTTTCGTGGTCATGTACTTCGTGACCGCGCTGCTTGCCTACTTCCAAGACGTGATCATGGTCTTCTTCCTGGCCTGGTTGCTGGCGTTCATCCTCAGCCCGGTGGCCAAAGGCCTGTTGCGCCTCTTCCCGCGCCTGCCCAAGGCACTGGCCGTGCTCATCGTCTACGGCTTGCTGATCCTGGTCGTCGTCATCGCGATCCTGCTCATAGCTCAGCAGCTCTATGCATCGATCAACGGCCTTCTCGGCAGCATCAGTTCCGGATCGTTCGACAGACGACTTCACGATCTCGTGGACCCGCTGCAGAGCCGGATCAATTCGCTCGGCGGCAACCAGATCGACTTGTACGCTCAGGTCAAACAGCTGGTCAACAACCTGAACACCGGCGCCGATCAGCTGCTCAAACCGCTGGGCGACGTGGCCATCGCCAGCCTAGGCATCTTCGGCAACGTGCTATTCGTCTTCTTCCTCTCGCTGTACATGGCAGTCGACCGCGAGCGGATCGTCCGCTTCCTCTTCCGACTTGTCCCGCCTGCCTACGACGACGAGGCCCACCTCCTCGAGCACAGCGTTTCGAAGTCGTTCGGAGGCTTCCTGCGCGGCCAGGCATTGTTGGGTGTCTTGTATGCCATCGTTTCGATGGCGGCGAGCTTGCTGCTCGGCGTGCCTTACATGCCCGTCACGGCGACTTCGTCCGGCATCCTCCAGGCGATCCCCTTCTTCGGGCCGTTCATCTCCTGGGCTCCGCCGGTTCTCGTCGCCGTCTTGTTCAAGCCGGACGCGGCATTGCCGGTCTTGATCATCATGATCGCCGGCTGGTTCGTCCTGATGAACATCATCCAGCCGCGGCTTATGGCCGATGCGGTGGGCCTCCACCCGGTAGTGGTGCTCGGCTCGGTGCTGATCGGCTCCAAGGTCGCCGGCATCCCGGGCGCAGTCTTCGGTGTGCCCGTGGCGGCGGTCGTGGCTTCGTTCTTCTTCTACTACCTCGGCCGCAACCGCGACACTTCATCGGTTGCGCTGCGGGCGGCACGCAAGGTCGAGGAACGCGAGGGCCGGCCGATCCGCGTTCCGCGGCTGCCGCAACCCGGCGAGGATCAGGAAGTGGAACCGGCTGCGGGAGCCGACGGTCGACCACACCTGGAGTTGCGACGCCGCACCTCTCGAGGTACGCCGAGCGACGACGCCGACCCGGCCGGCTAGGACTTGGGAACCTTCACGAACGCCGCGGTGAGCGCGGTGAAGGCGGACTGCGAGAGGCCCTTGCTGACGGCCTGGTATTGGATGTTGGCGCCAGGGTTGACGTAGAGGGCGTACTGGCCGGCGGCCCGCAAATGCAACGAACCCCCCAAGGTGCCGAAGGAAGCAGTTCCCTGATCCGAGATATCGGCCCAGGCGCATCCGGCGCAGAAGTTGCCCTCCATCAGCGTGACGGTCGCCGTCTTGTTCTTGTTCGCGTACGTGGCGGTGAGCTGGCCGACGCTGCCGTGAGGCATCTCCCAGCTCATCGACGACAGATGCCAGCTTGACGGCATCACGCCGCAGTAGACGTCGAACCTGACCCGAGTCGCCGCTTTGGTGAACTCGGCAC
>PMXR01000132.1:36567-42087 GCA_003171035.1 Chloroflexota bacterium | reverse complement strand
CGTCGCGGACGCGGCCGGGGTCTGCGTCGCCGATGGCGTCTCTGTTGGGGCTTCCGTCGGCGACTCGGTCGGAGTACTGGTCACGATGGGCAACGGGGTCCCCGTCGCCGCGGGCGTCGTCGCGTTGCAACCGGCAAACACCAGACCGGCTGCCAGTGACACCGCTACGAGCCGCCTGATAGACATTGCCATGTAGCCCTCCCCTTCCGTGTCGCGATGCCACGATCGTCGGGCTTCGCAGTCTGCGCAAGTATCACACTGGGCCGGCTAACATTCCCTACTGTTTTGGCGCCAGGCATGAAGCCGCCCCCGCAAGACTCTCGCGGGGGCGGCTTTTCGATCGACTGAGGGGCGGCAGATGCTCCTCTCGAGCTAGCCTGCTACGCCTTGGGGATCAGCACCATCGCTGCGGCCATGGCCACGAACGCCGATTGCGTCATGCCCTTGCCGACGATCTGGTAGCCGGACTTGGTGTTGGCATTCACGAAGACCGCGAACTGCCCGCCCGAAAGCTGCTCGAGCGTGCCGGTCATGCCGCCGAAGCTGGCGGTTCCAAGGTCGGAGGCCGCGGTCCAGCAATTGGTCGGGTCTGCCGTCTGGGCGCAGAAGTCGCCCTCGCCAACCGTGATCGTCTGGGTCTTGTTCTTGTTGTGGTAGGAGATGGTCATCCAGTGGCCGGTCTTGGGCTTGTCCCATTTGGTGGTGCCGAGGATCCAGCCCGACGGAAGCTTGGCGCAATACACGCCGAGCGGCAGCGTGTGGGCGGCCAAGGTGAAGTAGGCCTTGTCCGCGGTCCAGCTGGTGCAGGTGGTCGGGTCGCCCGGGACTCCTGGCGTCTGGAGCGCGACCGGAGTCGGGGCCGGCGTGGCCGTTGCGCTGGCCGTTGGACTCGGAACCGGCGTAGGCGTATCAGTCGGCGCCGGCGTATCGGTCGGAGCCTCCGTCGGCGTGTCGGTCGGAGTCGGCGTTACGAGGGGCGCGGGGGTCCCAGACGTCCCAGAACTGCAACCTGCGAACACAAGGCCGGCCGCCAGAGCTAGCGCGGCCAACCTCGGCAAGAACATTCTCATTAGTAGTTCCTTTCCCCGGAATTGCTGACGGAGCCGACCCGACTTCGGGTCTGTCGCTCCGACAAGACTGGCAACCTTGACTTCATCCGCAGCAAGTAGATGAAGTCTCCCATGCCGGGCCCGGGATTCCGAAATGGACCGGTCCGCGGGCCACGCCGGTGCCGATGGCATATCCTCCATCGCCGGGCATCGGGCGCCGGGGCTATGACGTTCGCACGGGGCCGACATGTGTCGCCGGCTCGCCTGTGCCGTCGATCAGGTCTTCGGCACCAGGATGAGCGCTGCCACTATGTTGACGAATGTCGACTGGGTTACGCTGGTTCCCGTGGCCGTGTATCCGTTGGTAGTGCCGGCATTGACGTAGATCGCGTAACCCAAGCTGGGCCCGAGTGTGTACAGGCCGCCGTTCAGGTCGCCGAACTTCGCCGAACCCAGCGACGTGTCGTGAGGCGAGCAGGCGCTGGCCCCGGCCGTGCAGAAGGCGCCTTCCTGGATGACGATCTTGGCACCGCTCTTGCCCGCGTACGTGGCGGTCAGCTTGTTGACCTTGGGGTAGGCATTCGAGGCGCTGGCGAAATGCCAGCCGCTGGGGACGTGGCCGCAGTAGACGGCGAACTTGAGCTGCTTGGCCGCCGCTACGAAGAAAGCCTGCGTATCTGCCGTCCCGGAGCAGCCGGCGCCGGGCGGCGTCGGGCTCGGGGAGTGCGATGGTGAGGGCGTGACCGAAACAACCGGCGTGGGCGCGGCACTCGCCGGCGTACCCATCGGTGAGTCTGTCGGTGCCAGGGATGACGTGTCGACCGGCGTCGGACTGTCCGAGGCCGGGGGCGGCGTCAGGTACTTGTAGATGACCGTCGGTTTGGGGGCCGCCGCAGTACAGGCCGACACGGCCAGCGCCAGAACCATTGCCGCAGCGCCGATCGCGGCGATGCGCTTGCGGGATCTATTCACGACCGCTCCTCGCTGTTTCACTCTTCCCCAGTCACGCAGCAAGACACGCGTCAAGAGTAGTCGCCAACTGCCGGATCGTCTGTCCGGGCGCTCCGAACCGTCTTCAGGCGGGGACGGCCGGCTGCGCGGTGAAGATCGAAACCTGAGCCGGCTCTGGCAGCATCACGCCGAGGATCTTTTGCAGGGCAAGGACGTGAACGCATGAGCCCCAGCTCTCGAAGAAGTGGCAAGTGCAGTGCCACGCTTCGCCTTCGAGCCGAACCGTATGGGTGTCGTTGTCACCCTTAAACGTGACCGCGAGCTGTTCGAATGAGATCCGATCCAGCTCGCGGGCGTAGCGGTTGGCCTTCTCGACCTTCCCAATGAGTGAACTATTCATCGCCTGTTACCCTCCGTCGCCCTGCATTGCCGAAGAGGTTGCCGCCCAGCCGCGATGTCGCGGAGCTGGCCGGCTAGGCACTCACTGTACAGCTGCGAGCCAAGAAAGGCGGGGGCTTTCCGCCCGATATTCGTGCCGGCTGCTGGTACTTTCTGGCGACTCGTTCGGAACCGGCCGATGCCGCCGGTGGCGAGCGCTAGCGGCCGCGAACGGCGGCTTCGCCGGTAGCCAGATTCGCGTCGACCGCGGCGGCCGAAGCCGCCTCCGTATAGACCCTCACGAGGGGTTCGGTGCCGCTGAAACGCAGCAGAAGCCACGACCCATCCACGGCGAAGAACTTGAACCCGTCGTTGGTGGTCAGCACCTGTGTCCGGACAACAGGTCCCCCGGCCAGCTCTTTCGGGGCTCGCTGAGGCAGCTCCACCAGCAGCCTGTCCTTCAGGGCCGGATAGACCGCCCGATCGAAATGGAGATCGAGACGGCGATAGCTCGAGGGTCCCGCGATCTCGTGAAGATGAGCGATCGCGCGTGACGCCGGCCACCGGCCGGCGGCCTTCTCCCGCAGAAAGAGATCGAGCAGCATCAGGTCGGCGAAGATGCCGTCCCGCTCGGGCAGGTGCATGCCGAACCCGAACCCGCCGGACTCCTCGCCGCCCATCATCGCGCCGGTTTTGATCATCTCGGGCCCGACGTACTTGAAGCCCACCGGAACCTCGTAGACGGTCACGCCGTAGCGCTCGCCGAGCCGCTCGGCCATCGACGTCTCGTTGACCGTCTTGACCACGGGCTGGCGAAGGCCGCGGTGCTCCGCCAGGTAGTACATCAACAGGGCGTAGATCTGGAGCGTGGTCACGAAGGTCCCACGCTCGTCCGCGGCACCGGCTCGATCCGCGTCGCCGTCCAGCAGCAGACCCAGGTCGAAGTGGCCGCCGGCGATCGTCCGGAGTGCCTCGTCCACGTTCGGTGGAATCGGTTCGGGGTTCACGCCGCCGAAGTACGGGTTGCGCTCGGAATGGAGCTCCGTGATGCGGATGCGGCCGCCGGCGAGCAAGCGCGGTATCCACGTCGATCCGGAGCCGTAGAGCGGGTCGACGAGCACATCCACATCCGCGGCACGCAACGCGTCGAGATCGAGGTTGCGGCCGATGAAGTCGCGATAGGCATTGAACGGGTCGTAGCGCTCGACCAGGCCGGCGGCTTCGGCGTCGGCGAAGGGACGAGTGGCGATGGCCCTGCCCGCGCCGGCGGCAATTCGAGCTTCGACATCCGCCAGCATCTCCGGCCCGGCCGCGGCCCCCGTCGACGACTTGATCTTGAAGCCGTTGTCCGTCCAGGGGTTGTGGCTGGCGGTGATGACGATGCCCGCGGCAGCGCCGCGCTGGACTACCTCGAACGACGACATCTGCGTTGGCAATGCGCCGTCGGGAAAGACGATGGGAATGTCGTGGGCCAGGACGACCTCGGCCGCGGCGGCGGCAAAGTGCTCGCTGGCGAAACGCCGGTCGTAGGCAAAGACGATGCCGCGCTTCTCCTGGCCGTGGGCGATCACATATTCGGACACGGCCTGAGCGCAGCGGCGCACGTTGACGAAGTTGTACTCGTCGGCGATCTTGGCCCGCCAGCCGTCCGTCCCGAAGGTAATGGTCGTCGCCTCGGACCCGGCGGTCGGGGCCGGTTGCGTCGCGGTCAAGGCTGCTCCTTCTGGTTGGTCGCCGGCTCGGTGGCGGTACCGGCCGCGGGGACGGCGGCCGTCGCGAAGTGCTGGGCTACGCCGCGCACATCCTGCGAGCGCTCGGCCGCGCATACGAGCAGTGCCTCCGGAGTGTCGATGACGATCATGTCGTGAAGCCCAATCGTTACTACCAGCCGGCCGCCTGCCAGTACCAGACTATCGGTCGATCCGACGTCGTGGCGGTTGCCGAGACCGACGGCACCTGGTGTCGACACACCTGCGGCGGCGTGCCAGGCGTCCCGCAGCGCCGACCAGCTGCCGAGATCGCTCCAGCCGACGCTCATCGGTACGACGGCGACGGCCCCCTCGAGCGACGCCGGCTCCATGACCGCGTAGTCGATGGAAGTTGCCCGGATACTCGGATACCCCGCCCGCATTGCTTCGAGCGTGCCGTCGGCGACGATCGCTCGGACGGCGGCCAGGATGTCCGGCGAGTGGCGCTCCAGCCGGTCGCGGATCGTGGCGCGGCTCCAGGCGAATATCCCGGCGTTCCAGCTGGCCAGACCCGTGGCGATCATCTCGGCCGCTCTCTCCGCTGTGGGCTTCTCCACGAACCGATCAACGGCGAATGTCGCGCGGCCGGCCACTTCGCGAGCCGGCGGCTTGGCAATGACGTAGCCGTAGCCGGTTTCGGGCCCGTCCGGAGTCACGCCCAGTGTCACCAGGGAGCCGCCACGGGCGACTTCGGCGGCTGCGGCGAGCGTGGCCCGGAAGCCCTCCTCATCGGCGATGTGTGCGTCGGCCGGCAGCACGAGCATGACCTCATCGTCGGGCCGATCGATCAGCTCGGCCGCCAGCGCTACCGCGGCGGCGGTATTGCGCCCTACCGGCTCGCCGATCCGGTTTCGCATCGGGATGGCCGGAAGCTGCTCGGCGATGAGCGGCAGGTGGCGCTCTTCGGCGATGACGTAGACATCTCGGGGCTCAACCAGCGGCGCCAGGCGGGCGACGGTTCGCTGAATGAGCGTTTCATCGCCCAGCAGGCGCAGGAACGGCTTGGGGCATTCGGGCCGGCTCAGCGGCCAGAGCCGAGTCCCGCCCCCGCCCGCAAGAACGACGGCATACACCGTTGGTCAGCGGCCCGCGGCTGCTGCCGGAGTGACACCACACGCGTCGGCCAGCGCCGCTGCCTTGTTGGTCCGCTCCCACGGGAAATCGTGATCGGTACGGCCGAAGTGGCCGTACGCCGCGGTCGGCTGGTATATCGGCCGCCGCAGGTCGAGAGCCTCGATGATTCGGGCCGGGCGGAGGTCGAAGAGCTTCTCGATGGCGGCGAGGATCTTCTCGTCGGAAACCTTCGCGGTGCCGTACGTCTCGATCGAAACCGAGATGGGCCGGGCGACGCCGATCGTGTAGGCAAGCTCGATCTCGAAGCGGTCGGCCAGGCC
>PMXR01000132.1:29357-36562 GCA_003171035.1 Chloroflexota bacterium | reverse complement strand
TCGACGATGATCTTGCGGCCGGTCAGTCCGGCGTCGCCCATCGGGCCGCCGATGACGAAACGGCCCGTGGCGTTGATGTGCATGATCGGGTCTGTCTTGCGCAGCTCGGCCGGGATGATCGGCATGATCACCGATTCGATGATGTCCGAGCGGAGCCTGGCCATGTCCGCGCCCGCGTCGTGCTGGGCGGCCACGACCACGTTCGTGATTCGCTTGGGAACGCCGTGGTCGTACTCCACGGTGACCTGGGTCTTGCCGTCGGGGCGCAGATACGGCAGCTGGCCGCTCTTGCGGACCTCGGCCAATCGGCGGGCCAGGCGGTGGGCCATGGCGATCGGCAGCGGCATCAGTTCCGGAGTTTCGCGGCAGGCGAACCCGACCATCATGCCCTGGTCGCCCGCGCCCAGCTCCGTCTTCGTGACGGTCGTGCCGTCGCCGCGCGTCTCGAGCGAGTCATCGACGCCCATGGCGATGTCGGGCGACTGCTCCTTGACGCTGACCAGCGTGCCGCAGGTCTCGTAGTCGAAGCCGTAGTCGGCATTGGTGTAGCCGATGTCGCGAACGGTGTCACGCACGACTGCCTGGAAGTCCACGTAAGTCGACGTGGTGATCTCGCCCAGCACCAGCACCAGACCGGTCGTTGTGGCGGTCTCACACGCCACCCGGGCATTGGGGTCCTGCGCCAGGATGGCGTCCAGGATCGCGTCGGAGATCTGGTCGCACATCTTGTCGGGGTGGCCTTCGGTCACCGACTCGGACGTGAACAGGTACGAGGGGTCGTCGAGGATGCTTGTCATCGTTCTCCTAAAGGAACCCGACTCGCGGCCTTTGCGGCGGGCAGCTGGATGCAGCCCGAAGGGTAGCACGCGAGAGCTCTTGATCCGGCTCGAGGCCGCGTGAGGCGTCGCGTGCTGGGGGGCTGAAATAGCCCGCCACGGACCCCGCTCGCCGTCCGCCGGTGCAGGGCGAGGCGGAGCCGAGTACCGGAGCGAGCGCACCTGAGGGTGCGTGAGCGAGGAACGCAGGCGACAACGACGCAATGCGCCGGCTGACGGCGAGCGGCTATCAGGTGCCGTGCTGCCAGGAGCGGAGGTATTCCTCTTGCTCTTCGGTGAGCGGATCGAGCGTCAGGCCGAGCGCGGCCAGCTTGAGCCGGGCAACCTCGACGTCGATCTCCTGCGGGACGTCGTAAACGCCCTTCGGCAGGTCCTGGTGCTTCTTGGCCAGGTATTCGGCCGCGAGAGCCTGATTGGCGAAGCTCATGTCCATCACGGACGCGGGATGGCCGGCGGCGCAGCTCAGGTTGACGAGGCGGCCTTCGGCCAGGACGTGCAGGCGCTTGCCGTTCACAACGTACTCGACCACGTTCTCGCGGACTTCGCGGATATCGTCGCCGGCGAGTTTCGCAAGCGCCGGGATGTCGATCTCGACGTCGAAGTGACCGGAGTTGGCCAGGATCACGCCGTCGTGCATCTTCGCGAAATGCTCGGCCCGAATGACGTGGATGTCGCCGGTGGCGGTGACGAAGATGTCGCCCCAGGCCGCAGCGTCGCCGATCGTCATGACGAGGTTGCCGTCCATCAGCGCCTCGAGCGCCCGGACCTGGTCGACCTCCACCACGCACACCTGCGCGCCCATGCCCCGGAAGCGCGAGGCGATGCCCTTGCCGCACCAGCCGTAGCCGGCGACGACGACGTGGCGGCCGGCGATCAGCAGGTTCGTGGCCCGGATGATGCCGTCGACCGTGGACTGGCCGGTGCCGTAGCGATTGTCGAAGAGGTGCTTGGTGAGGGCTTCGTTGACGGCCACCACCGGATAGCCCAGGGCGTCGTCGGCGGCCATGGCCTTGAGCCGGATCACGCCGGTGGTGGTCTCTTCGGTGCCGGCGACGATCTCGCTGAGCTGGTCGCGGCGCTCCTGGTGGATGAGCGTGACCAGGTCGCAGCCGTCGTCCATGGTCATGTGCGGCCGGATGTCGGCGGCGGCGTTGAGGTGCTTGTAGTACATGTCGCGATCTGCGCCGTGGCGGGCGAAGATCGAGATGCCGTATTCGGCGACGAGCGCCGCGGCGGTTTCATCCTGAGTCGAGAGAGGGTTGGAGGCGCACAGCACCACGTCCGCGCCGCCGGCCTTGAGGGTCCGGACCAGGTTCGCGGTTTCGGTGGTTACGTGCAGGCAGGCGGCGAGGCGAAGACCGGCGAGCGGCTTCTCGCGTTCGAAGCGCTCGCGGATCAGCCGCAGGACCGGCATCTCTCGCTCGGCCCATTCGATGCGCCGCTTGCCTTCGGCCGCCAGGCCCAGGTCGGCCACGTCGTGACGCGGCAGGTTGGACTTGCCACCGCTCGGCACGGCTTGGGGGGCTGTCGGTGGGTTCGGGATCGCCATCCGGTTCACGACTCCTTACGAGAGATGATTCGGCGGAAGGCTCCCGACCAGCCCTTCCAGGGCAACTCGGTCCGGTGGATCAACCGCTCTTCAAACGCCACATTCAACTGGTACCCAAGCCGCCGATACGCGGCCAGGGCCGGCGGGTTGTCCGCCCGCACGTTCAACACCACCTGGTCACACGTCTTGAGCAATTCGGAGGTGACCGCTCCAGTGACCGCGGTAGCGTAACCGCGTCCGCGAAAGTCGGCGTGGGTCATGACGTTGCCGACCACCGCCAGACGGGCGGCGGGGCTGATCACGTGCGTCCCCGCGGCCGAAACAAGCCTGCCGTTGACTCGAACGCCGTAATACAGGCCGTCGCTGATGGCGCTGGCCGGCAGCCACGAAGCGAAGCCCAGCTGGTAGAGCCGGTTGAGTTCCGCTATCTCGACCGGGAGCATCCGCTGCACGCTGGCCGGGAACGGCCGGAAGTGTTCCGCGTCGACCCACATGCGGAGCATCGACCCGCCCGGCTCGACCCGGTAGTTGGAGGCCATCGCGGCCAGATGCTCGTGCCTCGCGGCCACGTAGGCGGTCCTGGGTTTGATCACGTTGGCCAGGATCGCCTCGACGCCATCGTTGTCGCCCATGACGAAGATGGGTTGCGGTGAGTAGCCGGCGTATTGCAGGACCACCGCGATCGGCTTGCCTTCGACCAACGCCACTCCCCAGCGAGTCCGGAGGAACTCGCGATCGTCCAGGTCGCACAGGGCGTACGCGGAATAGAGCCGATCGGTCTCGAGGAAGGCCCGCAACATCGAGCGGTCGGCCGTTTCCTGAACCAGGAGCGTGCGCTGATGGCGGTTGATCGAAACCGCGGTCACGCCCGGCTCCGGGTCGAGCCGGCAGCTTCCGGGCGCGCGTCGGCCGCTTGCCGGGTCGAGCCGGCCGCTTCCGGGCGCGCGTCGGCAGGTCGCCGTGCTCTCGCAACGGCGTGCCAGGTCGGCAGATCGGATGGGCCCTGGACCGAGTCTCGCACCGCTGGATCCGTGGCTCAGTACTGGATGACGCTCGTCGTCTTGTACTCCTGGAGGCGATCGCGGCCCTTCAGCGAGAGCAGCTCCACCAGGAACGCGAGACCGACGATCTTGCCCTGGAGACGCTCGACAAGCTCGATGGTCCCGCGAACCGTTCCGCCCGTAGCGAGCAGATCGTCGACGATCAGGACCCGTTGCCCGGGCCGGATTGCGTCGCGGTGGATCTCGAGGGTGTTGGAGCCGTATTCCAACGCGTACTCAACCGACACGGTTTCGGCGGGGAGTTTGCCGAGCTTCCTGACGGGGATCAACCCCGCATTGAGCTGGTAGGCGATCGGGCCGCTGAAGATGAAGCCTCGCGACTCCATGCCGACCACCAGATCCACGCCGGCGTCGCGATGAGGTTCGATCATCAGATCGATGGCTTCCCGGTAAGCGGCCGCGTCTTTCAGAAGGGTGGTGATGTCGTAGAAGAGAATCCCCGGCTTGGGAAAGTCGGGAATTTCGCGGATCTTGGCGCGCAAGTCCTCGGCGGACATGGTCGAGGCGGTCCTCCAGGCAAGGTCGACTGGTTTCGGCAGCCGAAGTCTACCCCAGCGTCGACCAAGTCCGAAGCCACAACCGACCGGGCGAAGGCGACCGGGCGAAGGCCGCCGGCGAACCTACGGCGACGGAGATGTGGACTGCGCCGCCCAGTTGTTGAGGATCGCGACCAGCTGAGCGTC
Organism: Chloroflexota bacterium; assembly: GCA_003171035.1. Classification (GTDB taxonomy): domain Bacteria; phylum Chloroflexota; class Limnocylindria; order Limnocylindrales; family CSP1-4; genus Fen-1039. Next base: position 32,433 of record PMXR01000132.1, on the reverse strand, counting down.
GATGGCCGGCGCCAGGGAGGCCGAGAACGTGGCGGTCAGGTGGTGCTCATCGCGCCAGACGATCATGTTGTTGATGATCGGGGGGCAGTTGCCGGTGCCGGGGCAAATTGCCGAAGTCAGGTCGATCAAACCGGCCCCCGTGGCTGCGGCCGCACCTTTCTCGCGCGAACCCATGGCCGACCCAAAGCCTCGACTTCTGGTGAAGGAACACTTCCGCCAGTCGTTTTGGTTCGCGGAAAGGCAGGTGGGCACTTTCTCGTTGGTCGGTAGCGGCGGATCCTGGATGATCACGACCTTCGTGCTGCTCGGCAGCTTCTGGATCTCCCTGGTGAGCGCCGCGATGTCCGAATTCACGCTGTCGCTGCGGCCGTTGACCGGGTAGATCCACCGGCTCATCGAGACGATCACGAGGTTGGGCGGCGTCTTCTGCAGCCTGCTAATTACGGCCGCATTCCACGTGGTGCATGACGGGTACGGCCGTCGCGGCGGCGGTATCGCGATGTCCAACGGCATGTCCAGGAATGGGCAGTCGATCTTGAGATAAGTGGTCAGCTTCCAGCCGTGGGCTTTGGCAACGCCGTTTACCCCGGGGAAGAGCGCCGAGGCGTGCGAGTCCCCAATCAGGGCCACGGTGAAGGTTCCGCCGGAGTTGCCGAATACGCACTTGGTGGGCGGGTTGGTGGCAGGCGCCCAGCCGAGGCAGCCGGCTTTCCACGGCTGTTCGTAGTCCGTGGCCGCCCGGCCGAGCGACGGGCTCAAGGCGCTCGTGACCGCGTAGCTGGACGGCGTGCCGGGCACGGGCGTCGGTGAGAGTGCCGGGGTGTACTCGGGGGTTGGGCTCGGCGTCGCGTCCGGAGGGAGAGTCAGGGTCGGAACGCTCGGTGACGGCGTCGGCGTCGCAACCGCGATCTCGCTGGCCGTCGCACTCGGCGCCGGCGAATCCGTGGGCCCGTTGAGACTGGCCAGTGCGGACTGCGCCCCGAAGTCGAACGTGGTGCCGATGATCGCGACGATCATCATGACGGCGACGCCGAGGGCCACGACCCGACTCGGCCGCGGCAACGGAATGAAGCCGCGCCTGAACGGCTCCTCGACGAGGAACCAGCTCGCGGTGGCGACCGGGATGGACAAGCCCGCCAGGGCGATCGCCTGGCCCTGGGAGAGCGGCTGCCAGAGCTGACCGTTGAGATAGAGGCCGCCGAGGATCAGCATCGGCCAGTGCCACAGATACAGCGAGTAGCTGATCTTTCCCAGGAAGCGGACCGGCGGCAGGCGCAGCAGGATCCCGGGCCCTGTCTTCTCCATCCCCGATGCGATCAGCAGCACGCCGGCGATGGTCGGGACGATCGCCACCACTCCCGGGTACAGCGTGGTTGTCGAGTCGATGACGAAGGCGGCGGTGATCAGAGCGGCCAACGCCGCCCAGCCGGACAGAGCCAGTATCCGGCCAAAGACACGTTTGATCGCGCCCGGGAGCCAGTTCGTCGACCCGGCACCGACGGCCAGCAGACCGCCTGAAGCCAGCTGCCAGGCCCGGGTCGGGAGCATGTAGAACGCCGTGGAAGGCGAAGTGTTGGTGACGATCACGCTGGCAACGAACGATGCCACCGCTATGACGGTCAGGGCGACGGCGGCTCCGGCGCGCGGGAACTTCCAGGCCACGATGGCGAGGACGGCGGGCCAGATGAAGTAGAACTGCTCCTCGACGCCTAACGACCAGAAATGGAGGAACGGCGAGTAGCTGACCGGGTTGAAGTAGTCGGTCGTAATCGCGAAGCGGATATTCGCGACGGAAAGAGCGGCCGAGGCCCCGTCCTCCATGACGGAGGATCGGTCCACCAGCGTGACCAGGATGTTGGCCAGCGGAATCGTAATCAGCAGGACAACCGCGGCGGCAGGCAGGATCCGTCTGACCCGCCGAGCGTAGAAGCGGGAGAAGCTGATCCGGCCCTTGCTTTCGCGCTCGCGCATCAGCAGGCCGGTGATCAGGAAGCCCGAGACGACGAAGAAGAGATCGACGCCGATGAAGCCGCCGGTCAGCTGGGTCGAGGCCTGCGACAGGAGCCCGGCGTGGAAAAGGACGACCATCGCGACGGCAATGCCGCGCAGGCCCTCGATGTCGGGGCGGAAGCCCTCTTTCTCCCCGGCATTGCGCTTCGGCTTCTGGTGCGCGTAGCCCGAGATCTCCTTTTCCGAACTCTGCATCCCACATCCTTGCGCTGGTAGCGGAGGCAGGGTCGACGGAACCGACCGGCTTGCCGTGACGAACCCAGCGAGGTCCAGCCGCACCGAATGCCGGCGCGAGGCGCCCTTAGGTTACGCGATCGACCGTTGTCAGGCGTCGGCGTCGGATTGAGCTACTCCGGCTGGGACTGGGCCGCGGCAGCCCGCTCCCGCTGGAGACGCTGCTCCTCCGCCGCGGGCAGGAGGCGCGAGACCACCTGCTGGGCCACGCTCCAGGACCGGGCCGGATCACGCGGCAGCCGGATGCGGGCCTGGTTCGTTCCGAAGCGCACGACGTCGCGGCCCATCGGCGCCAGGGCGCGCATCGCCGCCGCGCGCGACAGCGTGCCCAGCCGGACGACCAGCTCGCCTTCCTCGCGGGAAACCGAAACGATGCCGGCACTTTCGGCAGCCATGCGCAGTTCCACGACCTCCAGGAGCCGGAGCACCGGCGGGGGCAGCGGACCATAGCGATCCACCAGCTCCTGCCGGAACGAGGCCAGCTCTCCGGCAGTGCGGACGCGGCCGAGGCGGCGGTACAGTTCGAGCTTCTGCGAGGTCTCCGCCACGTAGTCGTCGGGCAGGTGGGCGTCTACCGGCAAGTCCACCGTGGCACCGGGACGCTCGGTCTCGGCGGGCCGGCCTTCGAACTCGGCCTTCTGCTCCTCGACGGCTTCGGCCAGCAGACGCGTGTAGAGGTCGAAACCGACGGCCGCGACATGGCCGTGCTGCTCGGCCCCGAGGATGTTGCCGGCGCCGCGGATCTCAAGGTCGGAGAGTGCGATCTGGAACCCGGCACCCAGTTCGGAGGCGTTGAAGATGGCCTGGAGCCGCTTGCGGGCCACGTCCGACA
>PMXR01000132.1:331-29291 GCA_003171035.1 Chloroflexota bacterium | reverse complement strand
GGATGTCCAGCCCCGACTCGATGATCGTGGTGCAGACCAGGACTTCGGTGTCGCCGCCGGCGAAGCCGATCATCACCTTCTCCAGCGAACCCTCCGGCATCTGGCCGTGGCCGACCGCAATCCGCACGCCCGGCAGCAGCTGGCGGAGTTGCTCGGCCTGAGCCTCGATCGTCTCGACGCGGTTGTGGACGAAGAAGACCTGGCCGCCGCGGTCGAGTTCGCGCAGGACGGCGTCGCGGACCAGGCCGGTGGACGCCTCGGCGACGCGCGTCTGGATCGGCAGCCGGTCCTCGGGCGGGGTCTCGATCAGCGACAGGTCCCGGACGCCGGCCAGGGCGAGGTTGAGCGTCCGCGGGATCGGGGTCGCGGAGAGCGTCAGAACATCGACTTCGCGGCGGATCTTCTTGAGCCGCTCCTTGGCCGCGACGCCGAAGCGCTGCTCCTCGTCCACGACGACCATGCCCAGATCGCGGAACCGGACGTCCTTGCTCAGCAGGCGGTGCGTGCCGATGACGAGGTCCACCGAGCCGGCCGCGAGCCCTTCGATCGTGGCGTCCTGCTCATGCGCAGGGACGAACCGCGAGAGGAGGCGGACCGTGACCGGATACGCGGCGAAGCGCTGGCTGAACGTGGCGTAGTGCTGGGCCGCCAGAACGGTCGTCGGCACNNCCGTAGCCGACGTCGCCGACGACCAGCCGGTCCATCGGCCGGCCCGCCTCCATGTCGAGCTTGACCTCGGCCGTGGCCCGGAGCTGGTCGAGCGTTTCCTCGTACGGGAAGGACGCCTCGAGTTCCTGCTGCCAGGGCGTGTCCGGCTGGTAGGCGAAGCCGGGAGCGGCAGCGCGAGCGGCGTAGATCTCGAGCAGCTCTTTGGCGAGGTCGGTGACGGCGCGCTTGACCCGCTGCTTCGTGCGCAGCCACTCCGCGCCGCCGAGCTTGGAGAGCGTGGGGTTCTCGCCGCCCGAGTAGCGGCTGATGCGGTTGATCTGCTCGACGGGCAGGAAGATCTTGTCGGTGCCGGAGAAGCTCAGCTCCAGGTAGTCGCGCTCCTCGCCCGATGTGCCTCGGCGGAGCATCCGCTCGTAGCGGGCGATGCCGTGGTCGACGTGGACCACGAGATCGCCCGTGGTCAAACGCTCCAGGACGTCTCTCGGCACGACGCGGCGCAGCGCCTTGGGCCGGCGTACGCGCACGGAGCCGAACAACTCGCGGTCGGTGACGAGCATCAGCCCGTCCGGGCCGCCGGCGAAGCCGCCGTTGAGACTCCGCCCGATGAGGTTGCGCGTGCTTCGCTCCGGCGCCTCGGTCAGGTGATCCACGACGCCGGTCGGCAGGCCGCCCTCGTTGAGCAGTTCGGCCAGGCGCGGCGCCTGGTCAGAAGCCATCACGACGCGATCGCCCTCGGCCGTCCATCCTCGCACCGTGTCGGCGAAGCGTGCCGTTCGGGCCGGCGAGAGACCCGGCTCGCGCCAGCCGAAGAGATCGCCCATCGGCGTGCCGCCGCCGGTCGGGGCCGCCGCTTCCGACTCCCAGGTCAGCTCGAGGGTCCGGCCGAGCAGCAGTCGAGACTTCCACTCGCGCGGACTCAGGTAGGCCTCCGGCCACTCGGCCGGGAGATCGCCCGCCGTCACCAGCTCGGTGCGCCGCTCCTGGGCCTGACGCCACAGGAAGTCGGCTGCGTCGGCGATCTCGCCGGGCTCGTCCAGAACAAGAAGCGTTTCCGGCGGCAGATGATCCAGTCCTGTGGCGGGACAGAGTACGGCCGTCCAGACCTCCGCGGCGTCGCCGGTTTCCAGTGCCCGGGCCGCGGCCCCGATATCGTGAACGTGCCCCGACCGCGCCCCGGTGTCGCCGGTTCCGGTGTGGATTCCCTCCTCGAAACGGGCCAGGTCGGCGGCCAGCCGGTCGGGCAGCTTCGAGCGGCCCGGCAGGCGCGAGACCCTGCCGCGTATCTCCGCCACTCCACCGGCCGGGACGAGGAACTCGCTGGCGGGGAGCAGCACCACTTCGTCCACGGGTCGGAGGCTGCGCTGATCGGTCGGGTCGAAGACGCGCATCGAGTCGATCTCGTCGCCGAACAACTCGATCCGGATCGGCAGTGGCGCGGCAGACGGGAAGACATCGACCAGCCCGCCTCGGCGGGCGAACTCGCCCCGGCCGGCCACTTCCTGAACCGGGTCGTAGCCGAGCGCCAGAAGGTCGTGGAGCAGCTCGTCCTGGTGGACGCGGGCACCCAGCCGGAGTATCCGCGGCCGTGCCGGCAACTCCTCCGGATCCAGGGTGTGCTGGAGCAGAGCTTGCACGCTCGCCACGAGGACGCGGGCCCGGCCGGATCGCCACGCCGCCAGGGCGGCGACACGGGCCGCGGTTTCGTCGCGCACCAGCTCGCTGCGCTCGTAGGCGAGAGCCGTGCGAGGCTCGAGTACGGCGACGGCGTCGGGGTCGCCGAGCCAGGCCTGCAGTTCCTCGGCCACGCGATCGCCGATCTCGGCATCGCGGGCCACCCAGCAGAGCCGCTCCCCGGAGACGGGCGGGGGCACGGCGGCGGTGCCGGCGTGCGGGAGGGCGCCGGGCAGCCCGGCAGCGATGGCAGGGGCAGCTCCGGCACGGGCCGTCAGGGCGGCCGCCGGTTCGGGCAGGTCGCCGGTGGCGAGGGCGGCCGCGAGGAACGTCTTGGCCCCGTGCGGGACCGCGGCCACGGACGCGTGGCGACCGGCGGCGGGCAGCGGCATGCCTTCCGCTCCCAGCCGCTCCCGGAGGGCAGCGAAAGCTCCGCTGCCGTGAAGCAGCGGAGGCAGAACCCGCAGATCGGGCAACTTGCGTGCGGTCGGCATGGCTCCGGAACCAGTGGCTCCGGAACCAGTGGCTCCGGCGGCAGGACCGGCTGCCGCCCTGGCTTCCTGCGACGCCCGGTAGGCGGCTTTGATCTCGCCGTCGACCTTGCGCTCCTGGCCGCGCTTGCCGCGGCGGACCGGCTCGGACGGAGCTTCTGGGTCGACCGGGAAGTCCGGGTCGTCTTCGGGCCGGCCGGGTTTGTCCGGCAGACCCAGGCCATCCTCGCCCAGTGGATCGGCCGCGCCGCTGAGTGCCGCCTCGATCTGACGCCGCAGCGGCCGGCCGCCGCCGTAGCTCATTCGCCGCCCTCGGCCGGCTTGGACTTGCGCCAGCCCGTCTTGGTGCGCCTGATGCCGTCGGGTCCGGGAGGTCCGTCGACGGCGCCGGGCGGAGCCGACCGTTCCTCGTCGGAGGGTCGCAGCTCGAAGGCGTTGAAATGATTCGCCGCCTTGCTCGTGCCGTCCCGGCTCCAGGCCTCGACCGCATCGGCCGCGGCGTCGAGCAACTCGGAGAGCCTGGTCTTCTCGCCCTTCCCGAACTGGCTCAGGACGTGGTCGATGGCATCGCGGCCGGGATCGCCGATGCCGACCCGCAGCCGGCTGAACTGCTCGTTGCCGAGCTCGTCGATGATCGAGCGCAGGCCGTTGTGTCCGCCGGCGCTGCCGCCCTCGCGGAACCGCAGCTTGCCGAACGGCAGCGCGAAGTCGTCGCAGACGACCAGCATCTCCACCAGAGGCGCGTGCTCGCGGGCCAGGACCTTGCGCACCGCCAGCCCCGACTCGTTCATGAAGGTCAGCGGCTTGACCAGCACGAGGTCCAGACCCGCGTACCGGCCCTGCACGATCGCGGAGGCGTCGCGGGTGCGGCCCTTGCCCGACCAGCCGGCACGATCGGCCAGACGGTCCAGGACCATCCAGCCGATGTTGTGGCGCGTCTTTTCGTACTGAGCGCCCGGGTTACCAAGACCGACGACGATCTTCACCGCTGCTCCAGCCTGGCCGCCGCGACTGCGCGCGACACGCAAAACTAGCCCTGATCCATGCTCGGAGGGCCTGCGCGGATGGTATCAGGCGCAGTGACGCCCGCCTTTTCTACAGGTGCGGGGACGCATCGCATAGGTGTCCGGCCGGGTTGACCCGACGGTTTCCATGCCCGATCCTCTGGGCCATGACTGCAAGTACCCCCTCGAAGATCACTGCTCAGATGGTGTCCGTTTGGCGAGATGAGTCGCTGGCGGGCGTGGCTCTTGCCGAACGAGACGATTCCTCCGGTTGGAATCTCGTATTCGAGCGGTCCTTCGCCTTCACGGACGCCGACCGGAAAGCCGGCCAGGACACGTATTGCATCACCAACGAAGCCGGGGTGGCCGTATACGGCGGCGTCGACGGCTGGTCGATCGCCGGTGCCGAACTCAAGCTGGCTCTGGCCGACAAGACGTCGAGCCAGCTGGGGCTCGCGGCCGAGACGACGGTCGCGCTCAGCTTCGCGGCCGCGTCGATCCAGGAGCTCGAGACGGCCCTCAAGACGATCCTGGCACCGACCCGATAGGTCCACCCGGGTACTTGCCGCACCACCCCGGCCGGGACTCGAGCGCGAAGACTAGCCTCCGTCCCTTTCGACCTGCGCGGCCTCGTGGCCCTCGTGAGCCTCGTGGCCCTCATGGCGCGGCAGAGCGGCCAGCACCCGGCGCTCCAGCGCGCGCATGGCCGCTTCCTCCACGGGCTCGGCGTGGTCCCAGCCGCAGATGTGGAGTGTGCCGTGGACGGCAAGCAACAGCTGTTCGTCGGCGGCATCCCAGCGGACGTCGCCCGTCTGCCCACCGCGACCGTCTTCGGCCTGCGCGACCGCCCGCTCGACCGAGACGATGATGTCGCCGAGATGGGCTCGCAACCCGGGTGGCAGCGCGAACGCCTGCATGAGCGCGGCCGCGACCCACGGGTCGCGCTGAGGAGCCCCACCACGCTCATGGGCCGGGAATGCCTCGGGCGGGAAGAAGGGGAACGAAAGAACGTCGGTCGCGCCGGTCGAGCCCATGTGCATCGAATTCAACTGCGCCAGCTCCTCGTCCCCGGAGAGGACGACGCCGATCGACGCCGGGCCCGGCGCCCCGGCCGCCTCCAGAGCCGCCCGAATGGCCGCCGCAACTCGATGGCGGGAGGCAAGTTGGGCGACCCCCGGCCTGACCGTTATGTCGATGCGAAACGGCGGCAGGTACGTCGAGAAGGTGGGTCCCTCTGTTGCCTCGAACGGCCCTGAGCCACCTTCCACCATCGTGGCGTCGGTGGTCTCGGTCAGGTCGGGCCGCTCTTCAGCACGCGTCATTCGCCGGCTCGCGTTTGGAGGACGACCTCTCGTGCCCCCATATTGGATCGCCCTCCTCTGCTAGCGCAGGCCTCGCTCGCGCCGTGATTCGAGCTCCACCACCTTGTTCGCCGGGTATGCGATCCGCTGGTGGTACATGCCCAGTAGCTGCTCGACGAAAGCTTCGTGGATCTTCTCAAGGTCGCGGATGGTGAGGTCGCACTCGCTGAGCTGGCCGTCGCCCAACCGTTCCTGGATGATCTGGCTGACCATGGCCCGTATTGTGGCCTCATCTCGACTGGATAGTGAGCGCACCGAGGCTTCGACGCCGTCGGACAGCATAAGGATTGCCGCCTCCCGCGACTGCGGCTTGGGGCCGCTATGGCGAAACCGCCGCTGGTCGACGGCATCCGCCGCGGCCCTTCCGGCAGCCGTCTTCTCGCCGCCGAAGGGCTTGGCGGCCTCTTCGCGGGCCTTGCCGTAGACGAAGCCGAGGATCGCCGTCCCGTGGTGTTGCGGGATGAAGGCGATCAGCGGCTTGGGCAGGCGGGCCTTGGTGGCCAGGTCGATGCCGTCGCTGACATGTTGCTTGAGGATCGTGGCGGAGACGGCAGGGTCGAGCTGATCGTGCAGGTTGTCGCCACCGGACTGGTTCTCGATGAACGCCACGGGATTGGCCAGCTTGCCGATGTCGTGGTAGTAGGCCGCCGCACGAACCAGCAACGGATCGGCACCGATCGCGGATGCGGCACGTTCACCGAGGTTGCCGACCATCAGCGAGTGGTGATAGGTACCCGGCGTCTCGGTCAGCAGCCGTCGCAGAAGCGGCTGCGACGGATTGGCCAGCTCGAGCAGCTGTGAGCCGGTGAGTATCCCGAAGAGATTGCCCAGCAGCGAGAAGCTGCCGAGGGTGATCACGGTCGCGACCACGGCGCCGGCGGCAGCCGCTCCACAGAGCTGCAGCGTGCCGGTCATGTCGTGCAAGCCCATGAGGGCGAACGCGCCGATGACCGCGATTTGTGCCGCCGCCACTGCCAGGCCGGCCTCGACGAAGAAGTGCTGCCGCTCGCCCTTGCGAACGGCCAGGATTCCGGCCAGGCCCCCCAGGAAGACGTACGCGCTCATCTCGGTCGACGAGCCCGCCACCGGCCCGGCGAGTACGGCCAGCAGCGCCACCGTCACGATGCCGACGCCCGCGTCGAGCAGCACCGTGAGCACCATGCCGGCCGCCGCCACCGGGATCAGGTACGGCAGCCAGGCCCGTCCGCCAAGCAGCTTCACCGCCAGAACGGACAGGACGAAGATCATGCCGATCAAGATCAGAGTCCGGCTGCGAGCCCAGTATTCGGGCCGGAACCGCCACAGCCAGCCGAGCATCAGGGCCGTAACGACCGTTCCCAAGAGCATCCAGGCCGCGGCCTTGCCCCAATCCACGCCGGACCGGTCGAGCCCCAGGTAGTTGATCTCGACCATGTCGGCCGCGGAGATGACGTGGCCGTGATCCACGATGACCTCGCCGGCCTTGACGACGTCGGGGGCGACGGCGGCAGCGGCGTCGGATCCGGCTTGATTTCGAGCTTGTTCGGTCAGCGAGGGGCTGTACTGGGAGTTGACCACGAACATCGGCGTGGCGATCGCGGAAGCCAGATGCTGCTCGGATAGGCTCAAGCCGGCCGGCAGGTACTGGGCAGCCAGCGTCGGAACCTTCGTCGCCAGATCGGCATCTCGTATCTCGACCGCCTCGCCGTCGCCCAGCGCGGTCACGGCCGCGAACTCGACGGGCCCCCAACGGGCCGGATCCAAATCCAGCAGCGTCGTGTGGTCGTCGGACGTGAGAGACGGCAGCGCGGCCGCGACGGCCGAGTCGAGTGCCGCTTGCCTCGCCGTCGCGTTGCCGGCGGATTCGAAAGCGTCGTCGATCGGCTTCAAGATGGCCCGGAGCCTGGCCACTTGCGTCGCCGAAATCGAGGCCGCGCCCGATTGGGTGTAGTCGTAGCGCTCGGTCACGGCCGCGGCGGCGGCTACCCTTGCTGCCTCGATCTTCACCGGGTTGGGGATCGTGGCGTCTCGCGGGGCTACGATCGCGGCCCCGGCCACGTTTCCGGCCGCGTAGCCGGGACTGCCCCGCGTCAGATCGCCGGTGACGCCGGCGGCCAGAGCCACGACAAGAGGGACGGCTGCGAGGACCAGTCGGATCGCGTCGCCGCGGCCGAATGTTCCCGGCCGTTCCTGCGGCTCCCTCAGCACGGGAGCGCCGTCACGATCCCGCGGCGCGGGCTGTCAGCAGCTGAGTTACCAGTTGACTGACGGCTTTCCCATCCGCACGGCCGCGGGTTCTTGGGGAGAGCCAGCCCATGACCTTGCCCATTTCTCGCGGGGTGGCCGCGCCGGTCTCGGCGATGGCCTGCTCAACGAGTGCCTGCAATTCCGCCGGCGTCAGCGGCTGCGGCATGAACTCGGAGACGACCGCGATGGCGGCCTCTTCCTTCTCGACCAGATCCTGCCGGCCGCCGGCTCGGAACGTCTCCACGGACTCGTTGCGAGTCTTGAGTTCCTTGGTCAGGACCCCGAGCATCTCGTCGTCGGCAAGCGTGTGCTTGCCTTCCTTCTCGGCTTTCTGGACGGCCGCCAGCACCATGCGCAAGGAATCCTTACGCACGGCGTCATTGGAACGCATAGCGGCCTTCAGTTCATCGTCGAGACGATCGCGGAGGGACACCGGTGTGGCACCTCGGGGCGGGTTGCGCGTTCAGCAGCTGGCCGCGCCACCCATGCGACGGCGTGTTTGGTCTCGCTAGCTCACCTGCTGGCGGGCGACCTTCTTGCGCTTCGCTTCCTTGCGCTTGCGCTTCACGCTCGGCTTCTCGTAGTGCTCGCGGCGACGGGCCTCAGCCAAGATGCCGCTCTGCTGGATCTTCTTGTTGAACCGGCGCAGGGCACTCTCGAAGCTCTCGTTCTCACCCACACGGACTTCTGCCAATCCGGAAATCACCTCCTTCGGGGCTCGTCCGCGATCGCGACCGGACTCAGGCTCTTGCGAGCATGGCCGAATCGCCCGTGGACAGAGCGGGCGCGAGTGTAGCCCGATCCCAGTCGGGTTGTCTACCGGCAAGGGATCCGGTATCGACGGCGTCGCACGGGAGCCGGGAAACCGAGCGCCCGACTACGATGGTACCGATGGATCGACTCGACAGCCTTCTAGACATCATCGACCAGGGTGAGAGCCGCTACGGCGACCGCTTCGCCTACAGCATGCGCGGCGAAAAGGGTGCGGTCGAGGACTGGACCTACCGTGAACTCAACAGGCGAAGCCGGATCATCGCCTGGCGGCTGCGCCAGGTCGGCCTCGAACCGGGTGATCGCCTGCTGGTCTGGACGCCGTCGAGTCCGGCCGTGCCGGCGCTCTATTTCGGCGCGATGCGAGCCGGCGTGGCTTTCGTACCTCTGGACTTGAGGATGGCGCCCGGGGCCGTGGAACGGATCGTGGCCCGGGCCGATGCCTGCCACCTCGTCCTCGGCACCGGCCGCGACACACCGGACCCGGCCGACGCCCGGCTCGAGGACTTCCCCTACTCGGTGGTCGAGGAGCTGGCCGCGGAGCCGGACGAAACATTCCCGGCCGACTGGCAGGAGCAGGTCGACTCGTGGCCGCGGCCGCGCGGTGACGACACGGCCGAAATCATCTTCACCTCGGGCACGACCGGCGAACCCAAAGGCGTGGTCATCAGCCACGCCAACCTGCTCGGCACGGTGGAAGTGGCCCACAACGTGCTGCCCGAGCAGGAACACCGTGCCGTGTCGCTCCTGCCGCTCTCGCATCTGCTCGAGCAGGTGACCCTGGTCTTCTACGCCATGAGCGTCGGCGCGCACGTGATGTACGTGCGGAGCCACAACCCGCGAGTCATCTTCGAGGCCATCCGAGACCACCGCACCACGACGCTGGTGGTAGTGCCGCAGATCATGGACCTGTTCTGGGCCGCCATCGAACGCGAGGTGGCTGCGCGCGGCCGGCGAGCGCTCTTCGACCACACGCGGCTGCTCGCCCGCCGGCTTCCCTACCCCGTCCGCCGTCGGCTCTTCGCCCAGGTTCACAACCAGCTTGGAGGCGGACTGAACTTGCTCGTCTCCGCTGCCGCGTTCCTGCCGCCCTCGTTGCAACAGGCGTGGGAGGACATCGGCGTGGTGGTCATGCAGGGCTACGGCGCCACCGAGTGCGGCGTCACATCGGTCACGACCCGCGAGGACCACGGTCTGGGCACGGTGGGCCGGACCATCCCACCGATACAGGTCAAGCTCGCCGACGACCGGGAGATCCTGGTTTCGGGTCCCACCGTCTTCTCCGGTTACTGGCGCGATCCGGTCACGACTGCCGCGGCCATGACTGCCGACGGCTGGTACAAGACGGGCGACATCGGACGCCACGACGAGGACGGCCACATGGTCCTGATGGGCCGCAAGAAGGACATCATCGTTCTTCCCAACGGGCTCAACGTCTACCCCGAGGACATCGAGAACGCCCTGCGCACGGCCGGCCTGCGCGACGCCGTCGTCGTGGAAACGATGCCGGGCCGGATCGAGGCGGTGGTGCTTGCGCCGGGAGCCCCGGTTCTGCCACAACCGGACGAGTTGCCCGACGCCACCCGCGCCCCCGATCTCGACGACCCGGTCGCCGTAAGAGCCGCGATCGACAGGGCAATGAAGGCCGCGAACCGGTCGCTGGCCGTGCATCAACGAATAGTTTCGTGGCGGCTCTGGCCGGATGCCGACTTCCCCCGAACTCACACCTTCAAGATTCAGCGGGACCGGGTCCGGGCCTGGGCGGTGACCGACGAACCGCTACCGGTTCGCGAGGATGCCCACTCGTCCGGATCGACGCCAGCACAATGACGCGGCGAGCCGGCGGGCCGCAGCCCCGGAGCGGCTCAGCCCGGGGGCCAGGCCATGGGGCGGCCGCCGAGAAGGTGGACGTGCAGGTGGTCGACCGTCTGCCCGCCGTTCCGCCCGACGTTGACGACCAGCCTGAACCCGTCCTCGGCGATGCCCTCGCGCTTGGCCAGCAAAGTGCCGACCTTCGAGATCTTGCCGACCAGGTTGAGGTCCTCGCCGCTCAGATCGGCGAACGATGCCACGTGCTTGCGGGCGAGCAGCAGGATGTGGGTCGGCGCCTGCGGTGCGATGTCGCGGATTGCCACGACCGAGTCGTCGGCATAGACCTGGGCCGCGGGCAGCTCGCCCGCGATGATGCGGCAGAAGAGGCAGTCCGACGGCATTGGCGAGCTCCGTTGTCTGGTGCGATCCGAGCGAGGTTTGTGCCCGGGTGATCTTGCTACTTGCTGACGGCCTACGCCAGGGTTTCGTGCGCAAGATCGGCCTTCGGTGCCGACCCGGCTCGTGGCGGATCGACGGCCAGGAGGCGTCCGCATAGCCGGTCTGGCGCGGCCGGATCGACGGACTCGGCCCGGACCAGGCCGATGACGTTGTGGAGTGGCGCGCCGTCGGGCGAGTCGGCGGCCACCAGTACGTGGCTCTCCGCGTGGCCAAGCCAGCGTCCGTCCGCGAGCGACCCTTCGAACAAGACCCTCATTTCCCCACCGGCGCGGGTTTCGGCGAATCTCGCCCGGGCCTGCGCCGCCAGGGCAAGGGCTTCGGCCGCGCGCCTCTTCTTCGTGGCAGCGTCGACCTGCCCGACCATCCGCGCCGCCGGCGTCCCCGGCCGCGAGGAGTAGCGGAATACGTGGATGCCGGCGAGGTCGAGGCTGCCGACGAAGTCGACCGTTCGAGCCCACGCCGCGTCGTCCTCGCCGGGAAAGCCCGCGATCAGATCCGTGTGCACGGCCGCGCCCGGGATCGCCTCGCGGACTCGCGCCACGACTTGGTAGTAGGCGGCGGTGTCGTAGCGGCGGCCCATGCGGCGCAGGATTGTGTCGTCGCCCGACTGCAGTGGAATGTGGAAGTGCGGCAGGCAGCGGCCGCCGGACGCGGTCCAGACGGCGAGCAACTGGCCGGTGACGTGCTGCGGTTCCACAGAGCTGAGCCTGATCCGTTCGACGTCTGTCTCGGTCAGGAGTCGGCCCACGAGTTCCGGCAGGGTGACGCCCGAGTCCGAGTAAGTGCCGACGTTTATGCCGGTGAGCACGATCTCGCGGTGGCCCGAAGAGAGAGCGCGCCTCACGTCGTCGACGACTTCGCGCGCGGCCAACGACCGCTCGGGCCCACGAGCCCTGGGGATGATGCAATAGGTGCAGTGGAACGAGCAGCCGTCCTGGACCTTCACGAAGGCACGCGTTCGATCTCCGGCAGCTTCCGTCACCGCCACGCCGGCGAGCCCGGGCGCGGCCTCCACGCCCGAGAACGTCGGCCGTGCGACGCCGTCGGGGAGGCCGAGCAGCTCGGTCGTCTCGGCCAGGAGCCGGCTCTTCTGGTCGTTGTCGTAGAGTCGCGCCGCCGGATCGGCCGCCGCGAGCAACTCGGGCTCGACCGCGACGGCACAGCCGGTGACCATAACCCGTGCGTTCGGGCTGGTCCGGCGGGCCCGCCGTACAAGCTGCCGTGACTTGGCGTCGGCCCTCGAGGTGACGGTGCAGGTGTTGATGACGACCAGGTCGGCCTCTTCACGGAGATCGACGAGCTGCACGCCGGCGCCACGCAACAGCCGCTCGAGCCCATCCATCTCGGCCTGGTTGACCTTGCAGCCGAGGTTGGCGATTGCGGCCCGGTGGACCGGCAGCGGGGCGGCAGAACTCGTGCTCACGGCTGGATCGTACGCCTGCCGGCGGGATGGCCGCCGGCGCGGAGCGCAGCGGCCGATCCTCACCGCGCCGTCATCGTAGAATCCAAATCGAGAAGCGATTCCTAGCCAGGTCGACCGGGGGATCATGATCGAGTCGAGGACGCAAAGTACGAAGTCTCAGGAAGAGGTCCGGACGTGAGTACGGCAGCACCCAGGAGCCGCCGCCGCCGAGTCTTGATGCTGGCGTTCGCCGCGCTGGTCATCGCCTCGCTGGTGGTCGTGCTGGCAGCCGTAGGCTCCGTCGCGGTGGCCACAATCCGCGTCGCGTCGGCCACGCCGACGCCCACCGCAACGCCGGTGCCGACACCCAGCCCTTCGCCGTCTCCGTCACCGAGCCCCACGCCCATCCCTACTCCCATGCCGTTGCCGACTCCGACGCCGGTCCCGACGCCTCGACCCGCGCCGGCCATCCACGAGTACTTCGTGGCGGCTGGCACGGAGCCGGGCAGCGCGGCCAATCCGTTCCTTCCCGGAGTGGTGGCCGTTGTTTCGGAGAACATCCACTGGGCCTCGTCGAAGAGCGGCTGCAGCCAGCCGGCGGTGCGCGTCTCGCAGAACGGCGGAGCCACATGGTCGTCGCCGGCGTATCCGTGGGGAACGCACTGCCAGGACATCCACGCCCTGGTCGCCTGGGGCCCCTACGGACGGCTGTGGGCCGGCAATGCGGTCGGCTCCGGCAGCGGCGTCGCGATGTCGGTGACCCACAGCGACGACATGGGCAAGACGTGGTCGAAGCCATGGGTTGAGCACTTCAACCCGCCGTGGGTCGGTTGCTTTCCGTCTCTTGCCGTCGACGACTGGGCCGGCAGCGTCAACTTCGGCACGGTCTACGTCGCCTTCAACTGGCTTCCCAACAGCTACGGACCCGGGGTGAGCTTGATGGCTTCGCGCGACGGGACCAACTGGGTCCACACGGAGGTGCCGCTGGGTCCGAACCCCAAGGGCTTCCCGTTTTCCTGGCGGCTCGGCTACCGCATCGAGGCGGCGCCCGATGGCTCGGCCTATGTCTCCTATTACGAGAGCGACCTGAAGAAGTGGAGCTCGGCCAACATCTTCAACGAGGGTGGGGGCTCGAACGTCGGCCGCCGCGGCTACGCCATCGCGCGCGTCCATTTCGACGGGAACAAGATCACAGCCGATCCGCCTACGTGGGTCGCCAACACCGACATCTACCAGACGCAGTTCCAATCGGGGCTGGCGATCGACGGCGACTCGAACGCCTGGCTCGCGATCGAGAACAAAGGCAAGATCAATTTCGGTGAGATCGGCGGAACGCGAGTGAACATCTCCGTTGCCGGCATGTACAACTTCAAGCCGTCGCTGGCGATCAGCGGCAACACGTTCTTCCTGGGTTGGCACGCGAAGGACAAGGGCGGCCGGATATGGACCTACTACGCCATCAGCTATGACGGCGGCAAGACGTTCGGCACGCCGGCTGTGGTGACAAGGGCGACGTGGAAGAACAGCGCCGCCCCCGACATGAACGGGGTCGGCCTGCGGGAGGACGCGACCTTCTCCGGCGCCACGGTCTACTACGCCTACGGCGATGCCAGATCGGGCCTGGGCGTCTACATGGCGGTGATCAAGCCCTGACGCAGCCGGACCCGGCGGCGATCGGAGGCCGGCTGGTCGGGGCGCAGTCGGCGCGAGACCGGGAACCTAGATCGCGATCGCTTCCAGCGCCACCCAGTCTTCCTCGGCCCAGCGGCGGGCCAGCCGTAGTCCGGCGGCTTCGAACGCAACGCGCACGTCCGTCTCTCGGTCACGGAAGATGCCCGAGGCCAGGATGCGGCCGCCGGGCTTGAGCTCGGCCCGGAGCGGCACGGCCAGCAGGACCAGCAGCGACGCGATCAGGTTGGCGAGGACGATGTCGAACGGGCCCTCGCCCGAGGGAACGCTGCCCTGGCGGACTCGCAGCCGGCGCGTCTGGCCGTTGAGACGGGCGTTGGCCGTGGTGGCCTCCACGGCGATCGGGTCCGTATCCACGCCGAGCAGCTCGCCGGCGCCGAGCTTACCCGCGGCGATCGCCAGAATGCCCGATCCGCAGCCCACGTCGATGATGCGAGCGGCCCCACCCCGGGCGGATCCACTCGCCAGCAGCCCATCGTCGGCGAACGTCTCAAGAGCGGCCAGGCAGAGCCGGGTGGTTGGATGCAGCCCCGTCCCGAAGGCCATGCCCGGATCCAGGGACAGAACCACGTCATCGGGCAGGCGGTGGTGGTGGCGCCACGTCGGCCGGATGGCCAGCCGCCGGCCAACCCGCAGGACCGGGAAGTGGCTCTTCCACGCTTCGGCCCAGTCGGCCTCGCGAACTGTGTGGATCTGCAGATCGCCGATCGGCCGCAGCCCGAACGCCTGGAGGTGGCCGAGCGCGGTGGTCGCGTCCGCGATCGCGGCTTCGACTGCCGCCGGATCGATGCCCGGCAAGTAGGCCCGCACGATGGCCGGCTTGGCGGGGTCGATGACCGCCCCCAGACCCTCGTCGGTCAGCCTGAAGCCCGGCTCGACACTGGTCCCGCCGGGTGCGAAACGAGTCAGGATCTCGCTGACCGCCTCGACCGCCTCGATGTCGGCCGCCACCGAAAGCTCGACCCAGATACCGGTTCCCAGCGCGCTGAGATCGGCCGCGTCGGTGGTTGCGGCGGCGCCCGCGTCGGTGGTTGCGGCGGCGGCGCCCGTGGCATCGCCGCCGCCGACCGCGCTAGTCGAGGGCATCTTTGACTCGATCCAGGAAGCCGGCCGGGAGCACGACTTCGCCCGTCTCGGCGGCCAGCTCCTCGAGCAGCTGACGCTGCCGCTTGGAGAGCTTCGTCGGCACGTTCACGTGGATCAATACGTGGAGGTCGCCGCGCGTGCCGGGCCGGCGCAGGTGCGGAACGCCCCGGCTTCGAAGCCGGATCTCGGTGGCAGGCTGGGTGCCGGGCCGGATCTCGAGCTCCTCCTCCCCTTCGATGGTGGGGATGCGAGTCCGTGTGCCGAGAGCGGCCTGGGCGATGGAGAGCTGAAGGTCGTAGTAGACCTCGGTTCCGTCGCGTCGAAGAGCCAGATGCGGGATTACGTGGACGGCCACGTACAGGTTTCCCGCAGGTCCGCCGCGCGGCGCGGCTTCGCCCTCGCCCGACAGCCGGATCTGATGCCCCTCATCGATGCCGGCCGGGATCGAGACGCGAAGCTTCTTGTGCTGCTGTACGCGGCCGTCCCCCTTGCAGTCCCGGCACGGCGAGTCGATGACGCGGCCCTCGCCGTTGCAGCGGGTGCAGGCCGTGACGTTGACCATCTGCCCCAGGAGCGTCTGGCGGACGCTGCGCACCTCGCCGCGACCGCCGCAGGCGGTACACACAGAGGGAATGCTGCCCGGCGCCGCGCCGGTACCGGCGCAGGTTCCGCATTTGTCGAGCAGGTCGAACTCGATTTCCTTTTCGATGCCGCGGACCGCCTCGTCGAAGCTGACGCGCAGGTCGTAGCGCAGGTCCGCTCCCGCCTGCCGGCGAGCCCCGCGTCGGGATCCCGGCGCGTTGCCGCCCATGCCCGCGAAGAACGCGTCGAAGAGATCGCCGAAGCCACCGAAACCCTCACCGAAGGGCGAGCCGGCGCCGCCCAGGTCGCCCAGGCCCGCCGTTCCGACTACGTCGTAGATCTGGCGGCGTTTGGGATCAGAGAGGACCTGGTAGGCCTCGTTGATCTCCTTGAACCGCCCTACGGCCTCGGCGTCGGCGTTGACGTCCGGATGCCACTGCTGGGCGAGCTTGCGAAAGGCGCGCTTGATGTCGGCGTCGGATGCGTTCCGCTCCACGCCGAGGACTTCGTAGTAGCTGCGTTCGGTGACCATGTGTTGGGAAAGGATACGAGACGCGCGGTCGCGGCGAATTCGGCGGCCGGCTCGCGGCCCTTACGTCTGCAACAACTTGCCCAGCCGTCGGGAAGTGATGGCCAGCCCGATCGTGCCCATGGCGAGCAGATAGACCGCGTCGATGACCAGCGTGGCGTCGGGCGTGCCGGTCGTGAGAGCCCGGATCATGTGGACTCCCCGATACAGCGGCGTCACCTGGATGAACGCTTGGAGCGCCGGCGGAAACGCATCGATCGGGTAGAACGTACCCGAGAAGAGGAACATCGGCATGAGCGCCAGCTGCAGGTAGTCGAAGTCGCGCCACTTCCGAACGAAGGTCGTGGCCGCCAGCCCGGCGCCGGCGAAGGCGAAGCCGACGATCGTTGCGGCGGGGAATGCGAGCAGACCCAGCGGCGACGTAAGCAGCCCCAGGCCGGCGAAGCCCAGCATCACGATGACGACGATGAAACCTATGGCATACAGACTGCCGCGCAGCAATGCCCACATGACCTCGCCCCTGGCTACGTCGGTGAGCGACATCGGGGTCGAGATGATGGCGTCGTAGAGCTTGGCGTACTTGAGCTTGTAGAAGAAGTTGTTCGAGGTCTCGTAGATGGCGCCGTTCATCGCCGCGGATGCGAGCAGCGCCGGCGCAACGAAGACGGCGTACGAGACGCTCGACCCGTTCCCCAGCGGGACATTTCCGATCAGCGAACCCACCCCGAAACCCATCGAGAAGAGGTAGAAGAGCGGCTCGAAGAAGCCCGAGATGATGACCAGGGCGCTGCGTCGATAGACGAGCATATTCCGGCTGACGATGTTCGTCGGGCGAGTGAGCGCCAGGGGCGGGCTGAAGCGCAGGGCCAGCATCAGACCACCAGCCGCCGGATGAATGCCTTGCGGCCGGCCGCGATCCCCAGCAGCACAACGACCAGGAGAGCGGCAACGTGGACCGTCATGCCGACCGGCTCAACCTGGCCGAGGGCCAGTGCTCGAGCCGCCGCAACACCGTGGTAGAGAGGTGTAACCCAGGCCACGGGCTGAAGGAAGAGCGGCAGCTTTTCGACCGGGAAGAACGTTCCGGAGAAGAGGAAGAGCGGCGTGATTCCGAACCGGAACACGGCATTGAGTCCGCCATCGGTCTGCTGCGTCGCGGTGAAAGCCATGATGGGAGCGGCGAACGCGATCGCCGTCAGAACCGCGATCGGGACCGCGAACACGACCAGCGGGGAGGCCGCGGCACCGAGGGCCACGATCACGACCAGGAACAAAGTCGAGAGGAGCGTCGTTCGAAAGGCGATCCACATCAGATCGCCCAGAAGCAGGTCCATCGGCTCCAGAGGTGTGCTGAGGGCGGCGTCGTAGATCTTGTCCCAGTTGATCTTGGCCATGATCGGCCAGGCCGACTCGAAGGCGGCCGCCATCATCGCCTGGGTTACCAGCAGCGCCGGGGCGATGTAGTCGATATACGGCACGCCGCCCGGAGTGCCGCCGTTGCGGTTGACGTATAGCCCCAGGCCGATGCCCATGGCCACGAGGTACAGGAACGGCTGCGAGAGGCCCGACAGCAGGTAGTTGAACCAGCCGCGGCGGAACACGAGCAGGTCGTGCTCGAGGAAGCGCAGCGAGCGACGCGAGGCAATCGTCCCGAACCGAGCCGGGCGCAGGCCGAGCACGGTCATCACTCGACCAGGCTGCGGCCGGTCAGGCTGAGGAAGACGTCCTCGAGCGAGCTGCGTCGGACGAGAACGCTGGCCGGACGCAGGCCGCGCTCGTACGCGGCCGCAGCCGCGGCTTCACCGTCGGCGGTATAGACCAGGACCCGATCCGGAAGCTGCTCGACTCGATCCGCCAGACCGTCGAGCTTGCCGTCGAGCTGCAAGGAGTCGTCTGTTTCGTTCTCGGCCCGGCGGAAGCGCAGCTCCAGGACTTCTTTGGTCACGTACCGATCGATCAGCTCGCGCGGCGAGCCCTCGGCCACTATGTGAGCCTGGTCCATGACGACGAGGCGGTCACACAGCTGCTCGGCTTCGTCCATGTAGTGCGTCGTGAGGCAGAGTGTCACACCGCGCTGCTTGAGCCGGTAGAGCCGGTCCCACAGCAAGTGGCGCGCCTGCGGGTCCAGGCCTGTGGTCGGTTCGTCGAGCAGCAACAGCGACGGCTCGTTGATCAGCGCTCGGGCGATCACCAGGCGGCGCTTCATCCCGCCCGACAGCGGCTCGACCTTGTCGTTCGATCTCTCGGTGAGTTGGACGAAGTCGAGCAGTTCCTTTGCCCGCCGCCGCGACTCGGCCCACGACAGGTCGAAGTAGCGGCCGTAGATCATCAGGTTCTCGAGGACGCTGATCTCGTTGTCGAGGGTATCCGCCTGCGGAACCACGCCCAGCCTCGCCCGTATCGCCGCTCCGTGGCGTGCCGGATCGAGCCCGAAGACGGTCAACTCGCCGGAAGTCACGGGCGAGACGGTTCCGATCATCCGCATCGTGGATGTCTTGCCCGCGCCGTTGGGACCGAGGAACCCGAACGCTTCGCCCGGCGCCACCTCGAAATCGACCCCGTCGACGGCGGTGAACGCTCCGAAGCACTTCCGCAGGCCGCGTGCGCGTATCAGGGGACCCGGCTGGGGTGACGTCTCTACCACTCGCCGATGTTACCGCCCGCGGTCGCAATCGGGCTGCCGGCCCGCCATCCGGTCCCGGGCGAAGCCTCAGTACCGTACCGTAATGGGACGATGGGGGCGTGGCCCGGGGACCCCCCCGCACGCCTATCATCTCCGTGTGGACGAATTCTGGGTTTGCGCTCATTGCCGCTCGCTTAATCGTGCGGGCACGAGCAAGTGCTATAGCTGCCGCGAGAAGTACGGCACAAAGCCCAAGGAAGACGCACGGAAGCCCGTGGCGGTCGCGCCGGCGCCCATTGCCCAGGACCGGATCCCCGATTTCGGTGCCGCCTCGACGCCGCCTCCGGCCCCCTACTACTCACGACCGGTGGCGCTGCATGCGGCTACCCCAAACGCGGCCGGAGTCGTCGGGACGCCCCGACCCGCGCCGCAGTTCCACGGCCCCGTGGCGGCCCTGCGCGGCCGCGTCGGCAGATCGCTGGCCACGCACCCGTCTGTCCCGGTCGGTTCGCTCGGATACGTGACGGCGATACTGCTGTTCCTGGTTCTGGTCGTCGGGGCGATGGTCGCGATCTCGATGATGCCCGTGGCCGCGAGCCTGTTGCAGCACGGCCACATTCGAGAGGCCTGGGCTCAACTCAACCCCGGCCAGCAGACCCTGGCACGGTTCGAGCTGACCGTCGCGGCGGCAACGGTCCTGCTGACTTTGCTGTGCTTCTCGCTCTTCCTCGGGCTGTCGACTCACAACGCGACCGGCCTCGGCGCCGACCAGCCGATGCTGATTCCCTATGCCGCAGGCGCATGCTGGACCGGCGTCCTGTGGGCCCAGGTTCGAATCGCCGTCGGCCTGATCGTCCCGGCCATGCTCCTGTGGAAGGGTTACTTCATCCCCGGCCTCATTGCGGCGCTGGTGGCACTGGAGATTGCCCACCGCCACATCGATGACGCCGGCGGATGGCTCTCGCGACCATACCGCCATCTGCCCGACTTGTACGCCAAGCTCGGGCTTGAAGGCTCGGCGTCGTCGCCGATTGCCTGGATCTGGTCCGGCTGCTTCAGGCTCGCCAACGGTATGGCCATCGCAGTCAGTGCGATTCCACTGCTGGCGTTCGTTCTGCTCGTGGCAGCGGCGATCACCGACCGAGGCAACGTCCTGGGATGGCAGTCAAGCGGTCTCGGCGCCGGTCAGATCACCGCGGCACTGCTGGTCGTCAGCCTGCTGGGCTGGGCGGCCGTTTCGGTGGCGCTGCTGATCCCCATCACGCTCGGGCTCGTTCAGCGCCAGCGAACTCGCAAGACGCTGGTGCGCGTCGGACGAGCGCGCTCCTGGGTAGCCCGGCCCGGCGACAGCGGCCGCGGCGTTCCTGGCTCAGCCGGTCCGAGGAACCTCGGCGACTTCGACGAGGACCGAATCGTTGAGAGAGTGGGCGGTCTTGGAGCAGCGGCCCCGGCGGGCTTCGACGCAACCGGAGCCGGCATGGGTGGCTCGATCTTCGGCGGGCCCGGCGGCCATCTCGGCGGCCCGGGCGGACCGGCCGGCGCTCCCGTCGGCATGGGCGCTCCCGGCGGCATGGGTGCTCCCGTCGGCATGGGTGCTCCCGGCGGCCTTCTCGGCGGGCCCGGCAGTCCCAGCAACCGCGGCGGCATCGGTGGTCTGGGCAGCCTCGCCGGCAGCCCGAGCGGCGTCGGCGGTCCCGCGCTGGCAAGGCCCCCGGCCGGTCAACCGGACGCGAAGTCGGATGACGACCTGATCGGCGGGCCGGGCTTCGGAGCACCAAGAAGCCCGGACTTTGGCGGCCCGGGCTCCGGTGATCCGATCGGCTGAGGCTCGGATCAAGCTTCCTTGTATTCACCTTCGACGACTTCCTCGCCGCCCTGCTCGGGGGAATCGCCGGCAGTACCGGACTGATCTCCCGCGCCGTCCGAGGAATCGCCTGGTGTCTCACCGGCTGTGGAAGCAGCCTGGTATGCCGCCGTGCTCACCTTTTGAAGCTGCTCGATCAGCGCGTCGGAGGATGACTTGATCGCGGCCGCATCGCTGCCCTTCAGGGCGGTCCTGACCGCTTCGATCTGGCGCTCAGTCTCGGCCTTGTCCTCGGGAGAAACCTTGTCCCCCAGATCGCGCAGCGTGCGCTCGGCCTGGTAGGCCAGGGCATCGGCCTGGTTGCGGGTCTCGACTTCTTCCTTGCGCTTCTTGTCCTCGTCGGCGTGAACGGCGGCTTCGTTTACCATCCGATCCACGTCCGTCTTGGAGAGCATGGAGCTGGCGGTGATGCGGACCTGGGTCTCGCGGCTGGTGGCGCGGTCCTTGGCCTTGACGTCGAGGATGCCGTTGGCGTCGATGTCAAACGTGACCTCGACCTGCGGAATGCCACGCGGAGCAGGCGGAATGCCGTCCAGGATGAACTTGCCCAGGGTCTTGTTGTCGGTGGCGAAGTCACGCTCGCCCTGCAGGACGTGGACCTCAACCTGGGTCTGATTGTCGGACGCGGTCGAGAAGACCTGGCTCTTACTGGTCGGGATCGTGGTGTTGCGATCGATCAGCCGGGTCATGACGCCGCCCATCGTCTCGATGCCGAGAGAGAGCGGAGTCACGTCCAGNNCGATGCGGCTCCTTGCCGCCGAACATCTGCTTGACGGCCTCGATCACCGCCGGCATGCGGGTCATGCCGCCGACGAGGACGACCTCGTCGATCTCGCCGGGCTTGAGGCCGGCATCACGCAGTGCCTGGCTGACCGGGCCGCGCGTCTTGTCGACCAGATCCGCCACGAGGTCTTCCAGCTTGGCCCTGGTCAAGGTCATGACCAGATGCTTCGGATTGCCCTCGTGAGCGGTCATGTACGGCAGGTTGATCTCTGTCGACGATGTGGTCGACAGCTCGATCTTGGCTTTCTCGGCGGCTTCTTTGAGCCGCTGCAGGGCCTGCGGGTCGCTCCGCAGATCGATGCCCTCGTCGCGCTTGAACTCGGCCAGCAGCCATTCGATGACGCGCTGGTCGAAGTCGTCGCCGCCGAGATGAGTGTCGCCGTTCGTGGCCTTGACCTCGAAGACGCCCTCGCCCAACTCCAGGATGGAGATGTCGAAGGTTCCGCCGCCGAGGTCGTACACGGCGATCTTCTCGTCGTGCTTCTTATCCAGGCCGTAGGCGAGAGCCGACGCGGTGGGCTCGTTGATGATCCTCTTGACGTCCAGGCCGGCGATACGGCCGGCGTCCTTGGTCGCCTGGCGCTGGGTGTCGTCGAANNACCTTCTCGCCCAGGTACGCCTCGGCATCGGCCTTGAGCTTCTGCAGAATCATGGCGCTGATTTCGGGCGGGGTATAGCTCTTGCCGTCGGCGAGGACAACCTTGATGCCGTCGCTCTTGGTGTCCTTCTCGACCTTGTACGGGACCAGCCCGAGGGAATGCGCCACTTCGGGATCGTCGAAGCGGCGGCCCATGAATCTCTTGATTGAGTAGACCGTGTTGCCCGGGTTGGTCACGGCCTGGCGCTTGGCCAGCTGTCCGACCAGACGGTCGCCGTTCTTGGTGAAGGCCACGACCGAGGGGACTGTCCGCCCACCTTCGGCGGACGGGATGACGGTCGGCTCTCCGCCTTCCATCACCGCCACGACGGAGTTCGTCGTGCCCAGGTCGATGCCGATGATCTTGCCCATGTATTCAGCGCTCCTCGATTGTCAGTTCTGCGTCAGTTGATATGTGAAGTGGTGTCGCCGGCTCCGGCCTCGCCGCCGGCGACCGCGACCAGGGCGGGTCGCAGGACCCTTTCCCGGACTCGATAGCCTCGCTGGACCTCGTCGACGATCTCGCCGTCGGGACGCCCCGTTCCCGGGACGATGGCGATAGCCTCGTGTTCATGCGGATCGAATGCCCGCCCGACCGACTCGATTGCCGTGACTCCTTCGCTCTCGAGCAGAGCCCGCAGCTTGCGGTCGAGCAGGACGATGCCCTCGATCCAGCCGGCGTCCTTGAACTCCGCCGGCATGTGGTCGAGCGCACGATCGAAGTCGTCGGCCACGACCAGTAGCTTGCGCAGCAGCGCCTCGCCGGCCAGACCGAGTTCGCGCTCGCGGTCCTCGGCGGTTCGTCTCTTGAAGTTGGCGAAGTCGGCGGCGGTCCGCTGCAGGGACGCCAAATGTTCGGCGGCCAGTGACTTGGCGACCTCGAGCTGGGCCGTCAGCTGATCCACCGCCTCCGCATCGGATGTGGAGTCGGTGTCCGGTCCGCCGGCCGGTTGGCCCGGCCAATCGCCTGCGGCGCCGCGGAAGTGGGTCCGGCCGTGGGCCGTTCGATCAGGCATACAGATGCTCCACAAGTTCGTTCATCAGCCCCGAGACGAACTCGACCGAGGCAATTGCTTGGGAATAAGGCATTCGCGTGGGCCCCAGCACTCCGACGACGCCGATGGCATGCCCGACGCGACCATATGGCGCCAGCACGAGGGACACGTCCTGCATCTCCAGCGGACGGTTCTCGTGCCCGATGAAGATCTGGATGCTGCCCGCCCTGGCGACGCTCTCCACGAGCGAGCCGAGATAAACCCGGTTCTCCAGGGCGGCGAAGACACGCCGGACCTTGTCACTGCGATCGAACTCGGGCGCAGCCATCACGTTGAGGAGGCCGTCGCTGAAGAGGTCGTCGATGAGCGCTGCGTCGAACTCGTAGATCGTCCGCACCAGACCGTCGCCGATGAGATGCAGCAGATCCAGGTCGTCGGTCGATGTCTCGCCCTGCGGAAGGTCCGACAGAGCGGTGACGATCTCGGCCGCAGTGCGGTCGACGGCCAGAACGTTGAGCAGCGCGGCCACTCTGTCCAGCTGGTCCTGATCGGCCGCTGCGGGCAGGTTCTGGAGCGCCTGCTTCATCGTCCCCTCGCGGAAGAGGACCACCAACAGAGCCAATCGATCCTGGACCGTGACCAGGTCCACCCGCCGAACCCGCGCCGTCTGGGCTTTGGCCGTAGTAGCCAGACCGGCAGTGCCGGTGTTCGCCGCCAAAGTGCTGGCGGCAAGGCGGAACCAGCCCTCGCTGGAAAACTCGACCTGGCCGAACTGGTGGCGGATCATCCGCTGCTCGACCGGAGGTAGCGACCACTCGCCGGCCAGAACCTGGACGTAGTAGCGGTACCCCGCGTCGGTGGGCACACGGCCGGCCGAGGTATGAGGATGGGTCAGCAGTCCAAGGGCCTCGAGGTCCGAGAGGATGCTGCGCACGGTCGCGCTGCTGACGCCAAGCGGGTAGTGCTCGACCAGCGCACCCGAACTCACGGGTGTCGCCGAGGACACATATTCGTCGATGACGGCCCGCAGGATCGCATCCGAACGCAAATCCAGCGACCCGATGGTGCGGCGTGGCCGACGCGCCATTTTGGCTCCAATTCCCCGCCGGCTTGAACGACCGTGGGGGTGAGCGGCGGCGGGCGCGGCTTCTGCCTCGAGGGCTGTCCGCGGCTGCCTGCCGATCCCCGATTCAGCCCGGTTCCGGCGGTGTTAGCACTCTCGCTATGTGAGTGCTAACCTCTGGCGCCGATGTTAGCAGCGACACCCGGCGAGTGTCAACGGGCAGACGACCGCACCGCTCTCGCCTTTCACCACCGGCTACTTGATGCCGGCGGCGGCACAGATGTCGGCGCCCACATCGGCACACAGGTCGGAGGCCTTGACGGCACCGTCCGTGACGACAGTCGCCTCCATGGTGGCCGAGGTGACCCAGGCAGGCTTGACGAAGACGGCCGGCTCGGTGATCGAGGCGTTGGACGGGTCGGTTGTGGAGCCATTGACAAGAGTGGCGGGCGGCACTTCCCCGGCGCGCAGGTAGGTGGCGAGAGCTACCGCCGCCTGGGCCTCGAGGTAGATCGGCTTATAGACCGAACCGCACTGGTATCCCTCAAGGACAAACTCCAGACCGGCCAGGCTGGCGTCCTGGCCGACAGTTGGAACCTTCTTGGGCTGGATGCCGGCAGTCTTGAGTGTGGCGATGACAGCGCCGGCAAGACCGTCATTGGGCTCGATGGTCGCGTTGATCTCGGGGTGACTGCTGCGCCACAACTCGAAGATGCTGCGTCCGGTAGCGGCGACCGATCCCGGGACGATCTGTTCGCCCACGAGGGTCATGCCGGCGTCGTTGGTGGTGCCAGAAGCGACCTGGGCGACTTGCTGGCCCCAAACGACCGAGTTGTAACCCTTGGCCAAATCGACGGCGGCCTGGTCGGTGTTGTCGCCGTCAAGAGTGAACACCTTGGGGGAAGAAATGGCCCAGGCCGTCACGCAATCCTTGAAACCCTGGCCAATCAGCTTGCCGATGTCTTCGTTGTTGAAGCCGACGAAGTAAGTGTTCGTACCTTGAAGGATGGCGCGGTCATAGCTGATCACAGGAATGCTCGCCGCCTGGGCCAGCGTCTGTATCTTCTTGCCGGTCGCAGCGTCAATCGGGTCGACCACCAGAACCTTGGCGCCAGCGGCGATGTCAGCCTGGGCAATCGCGACCTGGGTCTTGGTTGTACCGGTGGCGTTCTGAAGATTGAAGTCGGAAGAAGCGTAACCCGCGGCAGTAAACGCGTGGGTCAGCGAGGGCGTGTCAAAGGCCGAGTAGCGAGGCGACGTGGTCACGTCGGGCAGGATCATGTCGACTACGCCACTGCCGGCAGTGGCGATGGGCGTGAGAGCCGCCATGGCCGAGAAGGATGCGTTGAACGAGTCGGCGGTCAGGGGCGCCGGCGTCGGCGTCGGCGTCGGCTGGGCAGGGATGGAGGCGGAGGCCGTTGGAGACGGTGTGGCTGAGGGGCTCGCAGTTGCCGGCGAGCAGCCGGTCATGATCGTGGCTACCGCGATCATCGACGCTGCGAGTTTCTTCGTGTTCAACAAAGCCGTCCTCCTCTTACGTCGCCTGGGCAGGCGATCTGTCTCAACAGGTTCGCGGGCCCGCGCCACCCCTTGATCTGATGGCGGAGCTCGGGAAGCGCCACGGCGCTTATGAATGGGCACGGAGTGGAGTGGTCGACCACGGCAGAGACGCCCATATGGGCAACGATCGCTGTAGTCGTGCAGAGCAAGTCATCCCCCGCCGATCGATACTTCCGCGTGCGGCCGACTCTGCGGTGGCCGCGTTCATCGATGGCTCCACGAGTGTACATGCGCAGCGTTGGCATCGTCAGTCGCGGCCGCGGTTCGCCGTCCAGTCGATGCGTTCCGCAAGTCCCGCCACTGAGCAGCCACCACTCGCCGAAAACGCGGAACCGGGGCGAGAGACTCGTCCCGGTCCCAGTAAGAAACCCGATTTGCGATGCCGCCCCAAGGGAACTCAGACCGGCATCGATGAACTCAAGAGGCTAGACGCGAGCGATGCTCCCGGAGGTCGCGCTGCGGCGCGAGAGCGCATCCACTGCGACTGCGGCGAGAAGCACGAGACCGGTTGCGATGAACTGGTCCCAAGTTGGGAGCCCGAGCAGGTACAAACCGTTGTAGATGGCGCCGATGGTGAGACCGCCGAGAAGACCGTGGATTGCCCGGCCGCGGCCGCCCATAAGGCTGGTGCCACCGATAACGGCGGCGGCAACGGCGAACAGAACATACTGGCCGCCGTTGATGTTGGTCGAGATGTTTCCGAGCCAGGACATGTAAATGATGCCGCCGATGCCTGAGATGGTTGCGGCGATGATGAAGGCCCAGGTGCGGACCGAGTTCACACCGACGCCGGCTCGTCTAGCCGCTTCGGGGTTGCCTCCGACCGCGTACATGTGTCGCCCGAACTGGGTCCGCTCGAGCAGGAGAGTTGCCCCTCCCACCACACCGAGGACCAGGGGCAGAACCCACGGAACGCCATAGATGGGTTTGAAGGTGCCGCGATCCACGTTGCAGATGGCGACGACCACGATGCCGGCGATCGCAATGAAGGCGATCTTGGCCACGGTCAGCCCAACGGGCGGTGCGACCAGACCACTGCGGCGACGACCGGCGTCACGGAGCCACATGGACCCGCCGAGGAGCAGGAGGATGACCGCGAGGCCGATCCAGCTGATCTCAGGCTGGAGGTAGTCATAGATGATGCCGTAGAGCCCGGCCTCAGCCGGCACGACGCTGCCGCTGGCGACGGAAACGCTGCCGGCCGTGCCAATGACCATGAGCATGATGCCGAACCAGAACATCTGGCCGGCCAGCGTGACAACGAACGACGGCAGCCTCAGCTTGGTGATGATGAGTCCCTGGAGGGCGCCGATCCCCGCGCAAACAAGCAGCGCGGCGGCGACGGCTCCCCACCACGGCCAGTTATGGAAGAGGTCAGCGTGTCCCGGGGTGCTGGGTTGCACTAGCAAGCCGGCCACGATGGCGCCTATAGCGGCGACGTATCCGATCGAGAGGTCGATCTCGCCCAGCAAGAGGACGAAAATCTCGCCCACTCCGAGGACGATGATGACGGCGCTCTGGTCGAACAGGTTGACCAGGTTGACCGGCTTCAGGTAGACGTGGTTAGGCGAGATGATCTGGAAGATCACCACGACGGCGATCAACGCGGCTACGACCGGCAGGACGCCGGCATCCCCGCCCTTGACCCGGGCGAACCAGGCCCGCAGGTACTGGCCCATGGATTGGGCCACTACCTCGGGCGGAATTACATCGACCGCGGCCGCGGTGAGGTCAACCTCATTGAGAGCACCCATTTCGCCAGGCGTGTGACCGCCGACGTTGTGGTCGTCAACTCCAGCCATGGATCAGTCCCTCCTCGGGTTGGAGCTGTCTGTGATCGGCCGGCTCGAACCGCCGGTCGTCATGAAGTCGACCGCAGTCTGGCGGTCGAAGGTCGACGCCTTGTCCTGGGCAACCATGCGGCCCAGATGCAGGATCGCGATCCGATCGGCGACTTCGAAAATGTCGTTGAGGTTGTGCGAGATGATCATGACGGCCAGCCCGTGGCTCTTGAGCCGCACAACCAGGTCGAGGACCATTCTGGTTTGGGCCACACCGAGGGCGGCCGTAGGCTCGTCGAGCATGACCAGCTTGGAATTCCACATGACGGCCTTGGCCACGGCGACCGACTGGCGCTGGCCTCCGGAGAGGGTGGCGACAGGCTGGCGGATCGACCGCACCGATGTCACCCTTAGTCCGGCAAGGGTCTCTGCCGCGGCCCGTTCCATGCTGTCCTCGTTGAGGAACAGGCGGTTGTTCAGACGCTCGCGGCCGAGGAACATGTTCTGGACGATGTCCAGGTTGTCCGCAAGAGCCAGATCCTGGTAAACGGTCTCGATACCCAGCGCAGCCGAGTCCCTCGGGCTGCGGATATGGACCTGCTTGCCCTGCCAGAACATCTCGCCCTGGTCGGGTTGGTGAATGCCGGCGATAGTCTTTGTCAGGACCGACTTGCCGGCACCGTTGTCTCCGCACAGCGCGGTTACTTGACCCGCCGGAAGATCCAGATCGACGCCGAACAGCGACTGCACGGCACCAAAGTGCTTGCTGATACCCCTCAGCCTGAGAAGTGGTTCGCCTACGTCTCGTGACCTTGAAAGTGCCTGCTCCGCTGGGGCCGGAGCACCCACGTCCATTTCGTCCCTATGAGCCAATGACATCGATTCGACTCCCATCCCTGCCTGCGCAGAGGCACTTGGGGTTCACGTGTCCGGCACGCAGCAACTAGTCCGCGCGCCGATCCGCGACGGTGCTAACCCGGTCCGAATGATCTTCGCCGTTTGGTCGGGGCCTGATTCCGCGTCCCCCCATAGTACCGCGTCGCACCCACTGTGAAGCGGGTGCGACGCGGCTGAGTCGCGAGAGCTCAAAGCGCAGGTGCGCCTGCACCCTCGCTCCTAACTACTAGAACTACTTGACGCCAGCGGCGGTGCAGGCATCAGCGCCAGCGGCGGCGCAGAGGTCGGCGGCCTGGACAGCACCGTCCTTGATGACGGTGGTTTCGATGTTGGCCGAGGTAACCCAGATGGGTGTCAGCAGAACGGCCGGCTCGGTAACAGCAGAGTTAGTCGGGTCGGTAGTGGTGCCGTTGAGCAGAGTGGCGGGCGGGGTCGTGCCGGCGCGGAGGTAGGTGACCAGAGTGACCGCAGCCTCAGCCTCGAGGTAGATCGGCTTGTAGACCGTACCGCACTGGAAGCCCTGAAGAACGAATGCCAGACCAGCGGGGCTGGCGTCCTGGCCGACAGTCGGAACCTTCTTGGCGCCAACGCCGGCAGCCTTGAGGTCCGCGATCACGGCGCCGGCGAGACCATCATTGGCCTCGATCGTCGCGTTGATCTCGGGATGAGCGGTGAGCGCCTGCTGGAAGATGGTGCCGCCCTGGGCGTTGTCCCATCCGGGGGCAAGCTGCTCGTGGACGAGGGTCATGCCGGCGCTGTTGGTGGCGCCGTCCGCGACCTGGGCAACTGCCTGGCCCCAAACGACCGAGTTGTAGCCCTTGGCGAAGTCGATTGCGTTCGGGTCAGTGTCCTGGCCGCCGTCAACCGTGAAGACCTTGGCGTTGGTGACGCCCCAGGCCTTGGCACAGTCGAGGAAGCCCTGGCCGATAAGCTTGCCAACGTTGACGTTGTTGAAGCTGACGTAGTAGGTCTTCGCGCCCTGGAAGGTGGCGCGGTCGTAGCTGA
>PMXR01000132.1:0-251 GCA_003171035.1 Chloroflexota bacterium | reverse complement strand
GCCAGATACGGGGCGTCATAGACTGCGTAGCGAGCCGACGTGGTCACGTCGGGAAGGATTACGTCAACCTCGCCGGTGCCGGTGTTGAGGGCCTTGATCGGCGCCATCGCGGACATGTCCGCGGGGATCACGGTCGGCTGCGGAGTCGGAGCCGCAGTCGGGGTGGGGGCGGGGGTGACAGCGGCCGACGTCGCCGGGGTCGGGGTCGCCGCCGGGCTGGCGGTGGCGGTCGACGAGCAGCCGGTCACGGT
>PMXR01000129.1 GCA_003171035.1 Chloroflexota bacterium | reverse complement strand
CCCCCCCCCCGAGGCCGGCCAAAAGTGCGGTAGCGTGCCACTAGTAGGCCGCCGAGGCCCGGATTCAGGGCCTCAAGTGATTCGAACGTTATCGTCAGCTGTTGTCGGCCGTCACCTTCGGCCGCAACCAACGGGCGAGTACTGGTTGGCGTATTCGACCGGGGAAAGCAGGACCGGCCCAGACGATAGCAATGGAGGCGGGGATCGAGACGAGCGTGCTCGATTCCGGCTGGAATGGTTCGGATCGGATAACCTACTGGCGCCGAGCGGCCGCCCCCTCTATTGCCTCACCGTCAGATCCGGGAGGCGACTCTCGCAAGGAGGCGCTTCGCATGTCAACCAACAGCCCTCGCCGGCTGGCGGCAACCGCTCTTGTCCTCAGCGTAATCCTGAGTGCCTGCGGTTCGAGTAACGGAACGGCGTCGACTACGGCTGGCGCCCCGGCGGCTGTGACGCCCGGCACTGCCGCAACCGCCGCGGCTGCCACACCCGCCGTCAGCGCAATCGCGAGTCTCTCGGCAACGCAAGCGGCGGCCAGCTGTCCCACCGCTGCGACTGTCGGCGCCGCCTTGGGGATCACGGTCAACAAGCCAGTCGGCGTGGCAGGCGGGGGCGGGACTCAGCTCCCCGCCGGCGCGAAGGCCCTCGTTTGCGACTACAGCGGCGCTGGCCTCAATGTGATCATCGAGGTGATTGCCAACATCGATCCATCGTCGATCTCGCTGTTCAGCGGCAAGTTCCCGGTGACCTATGCCAGCGTCTCCGGTGTTGGAGACCAGGCTCGTTCCTTCTCGCAACCGCTCAACGGAGGGAAGGACAACGAGGGCGTGGTGGCTACGAAGGGCTCAAACCTCGTGGACATCACCGCCACTGGCACGCCGGCATCACTCGCTCAGATCGAGGCCCTGGTCGGCCAGCTCCTGTAGCAACCGGAGTCGCGCCGGCCGCTGACGAGGAGGCCGCCGCCGGCGACCGTCCGCTCCGACACCATCACCCGATCGCGACGGCCGGACCCAACTCAGGCCGTGGGGTCAGTCGACCTTCGCTGGCAGTCAAAGCAGAGGGTGCGACCGCCGAACCGCTCTGCGTTCGCGGCGCAGTAGGCAGCGACCTTCGGGCTGACTAACGACCCGCATGACGCGCACGACCGGCCAGCGATCGGGCTGGCGGCCGACACGGGCGGCTGCACAGCCGGCGGCTGCACTGCCGACGGCGGAACCGTCGAAGTCGAGCTGAGGCCGAAGCGTGCGGCCCAGTCGATCTGAATGGGCTTGTGGAGCGCCACGAGTTGGCGGCCGACGTCCTCCAGTGTGTCCATGCCGACCACTCGAGCGACGGCACCGATGCTGCTCAAGGTGCTCGTCTCCTCGATCTTCTTGTCGATAATCGTGGCGAGCTGGTCGACCTTGATAACCGAGTCGAGTCCATCGACGCGGGCTTGCGCTGCTCGGCTCTTGGGCCGTGAGATTCGAGCGCCGCTCGAAACCAAGATGATGCTGTGCATCTGTGGTTTGAGTCTGACGCGCAGCCGTTTGGGCAGCTCCACGATCCCGCGGTCGAAGGCCTTCTTCAGGATGGCGATGTGATTGCGGTTCTGCTCGATCGGCGACGCGATGCCGTATGGTCGCCCCTTCCAGTAGGCGACCCATTCGCTTTGCTCGTTGACCCCGACTCCCTCGGCAAAGTGCTTGCTTTCGAAGACCCACGCGTCAAGGAATCGCGTGATTAGCAGATGGTCGATCTGCGCAGCGCGCCCCTCAACTTCGATCCGGAGGTCATGCAGGATCACGGACCGTGTTGAGTCGCCGTAGTGGGAGTCGATGTGGTACGCCGCCTCGCGCTCGCCATTGATGCCGGCGCGGATCGTCCGGATCTCCTGCTCGATCTTCTGTCTCGTTGAATCGTACAGGTCTGGCCGCGCCAAGAGCGAGGTCAGGGCCTCGATGTCGCCTTGCCTGTCATCCGCCGACTTGATCAGCACCCGCCTGCCCCTTGTTGGTTCTGGACGCTCGGGTGAGTCTATCCTCGAACCTGCCGCCGGATGCTTCCCCGTACGCTCTGTAGGGCATGGCTTGTGACCCGACACGACGGCTTGTTAGTGGCGGAATCGTGGGTCAGCAGGAGCGTCGCTAGTTCTGGTACCCCGGGCCCGGCGAGGCGTGCCGCCAACTGTCACGGTGAGACCGGGTCGAAGACGATCCGGCCCTGGCTGGCCAGCTCGTGCGGCTGCGTCGGGGGCCCGCGCCGAGGCGCTGAGCTTCTTCCTCCCGGTGGGACAATGGACCCACGCCGGGGGCTCTGACACGCGGCCCACACACAACTGGCCGCCGGGACCGCGCCGAGCCACTGGCGAGACCGACTCGTGTGGATGTGCCTGATGGGGAATGGAGGACGGTGACATTTACGCTTGTTGCATGTGTAACTGGCCGCGTGGCCAGCCGATAACCGGCTCGTGCACCCTGATTAGGAGGCCGTGGTGAAACCTTATCCGCAGAAGCCGCCCTTGACCGAAGACGAACTGAGAACTTTCCTGAATGAAGCGCGCATCGCCCGCCTGGGTAGCATGAACCCCGATGGGACGGTTCACCTTGCGGCTCTCTGGTTCAAGTATGCCGATGGTGACATCGTCTTTGGCACGCAGGACATGACGAACAAGTGCAGAAACATCAAGCACAATCCGAATGTCACGGTATTGATAGACGTTGAAGGGCCTCCGCTCAAGGGCGTTCTTATTTATGGGCATGCGGAACTTGACTACGAAGATGTCATGGCAAAACGCATTGCTATCTTCGAAAGGTACATGCCCAGCGAGGATGCCCAGGAATTGGCGACGCAGATGGCCAGTAACTTCGCTCCCGTCATCATCCGCGTTAAGCCGAAGCGTGTGTCATCCTACGATTACGCAAAGGACGGCTGGGTTCAGATAGGGTCTGCCAACGCCCAATAGAGGGCAATCTAGGCCGCCCAACCACGGTGCACTAGTTCCAGCAGAGGACTCCTCGCTCTACTAGCAAGTTGTGGAAGGCACAGTAGGTCGGTCCTTATCCCCACATGGCCTTCCGGGCGGAATGAGTCGCCCTGGGAATCCTGGA
>PMXR01000014.1 GCA_003171035.1 Chloroflexota bacterium | reverse complement strand
AGCCAGCAGAAGATCCGCCTCGACCTGCGCGGCGTCGTCGTCTACAAGGTCGGCGACGACAACCGCTCGATCGCCAACGCCGCCCGACGCTTCCTGGACCGCCCGGCCCAGGAGCTCGAGTCCAAGGTCATGAACGTCTTCGTCGGCCACCTGCGAGCAATCGCCGGTTCGATGACCGTCGAGGAGATGATCAGCGACCAGGACAAGTTCGCCCAGCAGGTTCGCGAGCGCTGCACCGTCGAGATGGAGTCCTTTGGACTCGTGATCGACAGCTTCCAGATCCAGGCGATCACCAGCCCGTCCAACTACATCGAGAACCTGGCCGTCCCGCATCAGGCCGAGGTCGAGCAGAACGCCCGCATCGCGCGAGCCCAGGCCGACCAGACCGCTGTCGCCCAGGAGCAAGCGGCCCAGGCGCAGATCGCCGAGTCGATCCGGAGCACCGAGATCAAGAAGGCCGGCTTCCAGGCCGAGATCGATCGCGCCCAGAAGCAGGCCGGCCAACAGGGTCCGCTGGCCGAGGCCCAGGCTCGCCAGGCCGTCGTCGAGCAGGAAACCCGCGTCGCCGAGTTGCAGGCTCAGCAGAAGGAACAGCAGCTCCAGGTAGACGTCCGCAAGCCTGCAGACGCCGAGGCGTACCGCCAGACCACACTCGCCGCGGCAGGCCGCGACGTCCGCATCCGCCAGGCAGAAGCCGCGGCACAGGAAGTCCGTCTTGCGGCCGAAGCACAAGCGACTGCCGTCAAGGTCCAGGCTGAAGCTCAAGCCAACGCCACTCGCATCAACGGCCAGGCCGACGGCGACGCGATCAAGGCCCGCGGCCTTGCCGAAGCCGACGCCATCAAGGCCAAGGCGATGGCGGAAGCGGCCGGCATCGAGAGCCGCGCTGCAGCCCTCAGCCAGAACCAGGAAGCGGTCATCGCCCAGCAGATCGCGGTCTCCATGCCCGATATCGTTCGCGCGGCCGCCTCGCCGTTCGAGCACGTCGGCCAGTTCACGGTCCTCAACGGCGCCCAGGGCGTCACCAGCGCGCTGGCCGAGGTCATTCAGCAGGCCGGGGCTCTCGTGAGCGTCGCGCGGAACACGATCAGTCCGCTCCTCGCTGCGAGCGATGGCCAGTCCAAGTCCGGCAACGGACCCGCTCCGGCCTCGAAGCCGGTTGCGGCAGCCGCTCCGGCCCCGCGGCGAACGCCGGCGGCACCCGCGCCGAAGCCGGCCGATGCCCCTAAGACGCCGGAGAAGCCCGACGCTCCCCAGGGTTAGCCGGCCGGGAGTCCGGTGAGTCAAATCAACGAGCATTCGAGTCCGGCGGAGTCGGCCAGTCCGACCCCGCCGGACTTCGTTTCCGACGAGCCCGAATCGCCGGCCATAGCGCCCGAGGCGGTCGAGCGGATCGAGAAGCTTGTCTCCGATTGCCTGGACGCGGTCTCGACTCTCCCGCTCGGAGGCCCCGAGTACAACCGCGCCGTGGCCGCGATAGACCGCCTCGGCGAGCGCGACTTCGTGGCGACGTCGGCCTTGAGCGGCCGCGTTCTGGACCGCCGTTTCGGGGCCATGCGTGGCTTGCTCGCGGCCAAGGCGCCGCTGGCGCGGCAACTCGCCGACCTGCGCAAGGCCGCCGCAAAGCTCGACCCGACGACGATCAAACTCGACCGGCGGCGCTCCGCTCGAGACGAAGTGGACGAGATCGATCGCTACTTCGAACGGTTCGCCCGTACTCAGCCGCACCTCGAGTCTCTGCTTGCGTCGCTGACCGAGGGCCGCCTGGCGCTGGAGCAGGACAACGCCGCGATCCTCACGGAACAGGCGTCACTCGCCACCGAGATGGAGACGCTGCGCCAGTACGCGTTCCTGGCCGGTCGTCTGGACGACCGGTTGACGGCCTGGATCGACGAGGCGGAGGCGGACGCGGACGCTGCGGCCCGGGCCCGGTCATTACGCCTGGACGTCCTGCCGGTCGTGAAGCGGCGGCGCCAGGAGATCCTGACCCAGCTGACGATCGTGATGCAGGGCTATGCGGCGTTGAGGATCGTCGAGGACGACAATGCCGAGGTCATCCGATCCGTGGCGTCGACGATCAGCACAACCACTGCCGCGCTTCGGACTGCCGTGATGGTCGCCGGTGCGGCGGCGAGCCATCGCATGGCGCTCGAGCAGCTCGGCGCCGCGCGGCTGGCCGCCAGCACGCTGAACGACCACGCCGCTGCCCTCGAGGCCGGTGTCTCGGGACCGGAAGGGCGGGTCGCCGTGCTGCGCGAGGCGTGGGGCGAGGTCTACGCCGCCCTCGATCGAGTCGACGCCCAGAAGGCTCAGGTGCTGCGGACGATCTCCGAGGCCGATCGGGCGCTTACGCGGCCGAAACCAGGGACCTAGCAGCTTCCCGCGGTCGGCCGCCTCCGTCGATCGCCGGCCCCGGGCCGCGCCGACACGTGGCCGGCGGCCCGAGCTACTGCGCCAGGCGCGGGTAGAGNNGCCAGCGGGAAGCTCTCGACCGAGCCCTGGACCATCAGGCCTCGTAGCGCGTCGACCTGGTAGGTGAGCGGGTTGATCTGGGCGACCACCTTGAGCCAGGGCGGCATGATCGAGATCGGATAGATAGCGCTGCTGGCGAAGAAGAGCGGCATCGTCAGAATCTGGCCTATGCCCATGAACCGCTCCCTGGTCCGCACCAGGCACGCGATAACCAGCGAGAAGGTCGCGAACGCCGCCGAACCGACGACCACCACGAGGCAGACGCCGGTGATCGAAAGTGGGTCAAGGCGAAGATGCACGCCGATGACGAAGGCCAGGACGTAGACCATGGCGGCCTGAACCAGCGCCCGAAGACCGCCTGCCAGCGCCTTGCCGCTCACCAACGCGCTTCGAGCGGCGGGGCTGACGAGGTACTTGTGCAGCACGCCCAGGTCGCGTTCCCAGATCACNNGCCGAGAAGAGCGCGCTCTGGGCCAGGATGCCAGGCGCCAGGAAATCGTTGTAGCTCAGGTTGCCGGTCGGGATCGCCCGAGTGCTGCCTATGACCTGGCCGAACACGAGCAGCCACAGCAACGGCTGGACGGCTCGGGTCAGCAGCTCCGTCGGGTCGTGGCGGAGCTTGCGCATCTCCCCTTCGGCGATGGTCCAGGAATCGAGCACGAAACGAACTACGGCCGGCGGCTCAGCCCAGACGGCGGGCCGTCCGACGCGTTCGAGCGACGTCACGGTATTGGCCTCCTTGCTCGCCGGCTTCGCTCAGCCCCGAGCCGGTGAAGTATGTGAATGCGTCGTCCAGGTCCTTGCCCTTGCCGGATTGCGCGGCCAGTTCGTCAGGCGTGCCCAGGGCCACGAGTTTGCCGAGGTGCATGAAGCCGACACGGCCGCAAAGCTCGGCCGCCTCGTCCATGTAGTGCGTCGTCAGCAGGATGGTCGTGCCCTCGGCCTCTCGAAGTCCTCGAATGTGCTCCCAGACGGCGCGCCGGGCCGTCGGGTCGAGCCCGACCGTCGGCTCGTCGAGGAAGAGGACCTCGGGCCGGTGGAGCATCGCTTGAGCGATCTCGAGCCGGCGGATCATCCCGCCCGAGAAGGTTCGGACCAGTCGATCGGCCGAATCCTCGAGGGCCATGAACTTGAGAGCCTCACTGATCCGGGCCTCCCGTTCCGAGCCGGGCAGGTGGTACAACCGAGCGCTGGTCATCAGGTTCTCGCGGGCCGAGAGCGCACCGTCGGACGACAGCAGCTGCGGCACATAGCCGATCGAGCGACGCACCAGCCTGGGGTCGTGGAGGATGTCGTGACCGGCGACCGTGGCACTGCCGCTGGTCGGCGGCAGAAGCGTGATCAGCATCTTGATGGTCGTGGTCTTGCCGGCGCCGTTCGGCCCCAGCAGCCCGAAGACCTCGCCGGGCTGGACGTCCAGGCTGAGTCCATTCACGGCCGTGAGGGTGTCGAACCGCCTGGTCAGTTCATGGGTGGAAATTGCCGGAGGCATCGATCTCCCCGTGAGTTGGGATCCGGCAGACTCACCTCATTGGTGCTCGCCGGCAGAACAGTTAGCTCTATTAACTAATGTACCATGAGTGCATGCCTGCCACGACACCCGATCAGGTTGCTACCGCGATCCTCGAGACGGTTCCGCCGACGATGCGGGCCATTCGAGGGCAGATGCGGTCAGCTCGCGTGGCGGGCTTGTCCGTGCCCCAGTTCCGGTTGCTGCGGTTCGTGCGCCGCAATCCGGGCACGGGTCTGTCGGCGCTGGCCGAACATCTGGGGACCACGCTGCCGGCGGCGTCGCAGCTAGTCGAACGTGTCGTCCGGGCCGGGTTCCTGACGCGCGCGCAGCACCCCACCGAGCGCCGCCGCGTGGAACTGCACATCACCGAAGCGGGCGATGCGGTCCTGGCCCAATGCGATGAGAGAACCAGGGCGTGGCTCTGCGAACGGTTGGAGGGCCTGGATCCGGAGCAGCTGGAGGCGATCGCCGGCGCCTTGAGGCAGGTCCGTTCGGCGGTGGAGAGGGAGCGGTTCGTCGAGAAGGGTATGCCGCTCTAGTCCCTCTGGTGGAGTCGCGAGGATCAAGTCCGCCCTGCCCGGGCCCGACGACTAAAGCAGCCAGTCGTACTCAGGATGGGCTCAACCACTATGCCTCGACGCGCCGGCGCAGCCGCTACCCGCGGCGGCGTCGGCATTGCTGCCGATAGCTCCAAGGTCAGACCGGCGACGATCCCGAACGTGCCGGTCGTGGTTCCCGTGCCGATCGCACCGCCGACGGCCCAGCATCCCTTGAAGCCGCCGCACATTCTCGACGCGGATGCGCCCGAGATCGCCGAGGTCGCCGAGATCCCCGACGCGCCGGTGGTTCCGGCCGATCTGCCGCGCCGCCGTCGATCGGACACCGGCAGCGGTCCCCGGCTGCGCCGCGTCCTGGCCGATCAATCCAACCAGCCGGTCGCGTCGGGCCTGCTGCACCTCGACCCGATCCTGGTCGCGCTGGCCGACAGCGAGAAGCACTTCCGGGCTCTCATCGAGCAAGCCGCGGACGGCATCATGGTGGTAGACGCCCGGGGCCTGATCACTCTCGCGAATTCGCGGGCCTGCGAGATGCTCGGCTGTGCGGCGGCTGAGGTGGTCGGGTTCGATCTTCTCGACACCTACGCGCCGGAAGAACGGGCGGCCGGCCGCCTGATCCTCGAACAGCCGCCCGGGACGTCGATGCGGCTGGAGCGCCAGCTGCTCCGCAAGGACGGCACCGCCATCCCGGTCGACGTCAGCGTGGCCTGGCTCGGCAACGGCGAGCGTCAGCTGATCGTGCGCGACATCACCGCCCGCCAGAGAGCGGAAGAAGCTCAGCTGGCCGAGGAGCGGCGTCTCCGGTCGCTGCTCCGCATCTCCGAGGTCGAGTGCAGCAGCGTCCCGGAACTGCTCAACGTCACGCTGGCCGAGGTCGTGGCCCTGAGCGACAGCGCCTTCGGATACATCTACGCCTATGACGAGACCCACGGCGTCTTCACGCTCCACTCGTGGTCGAGGGAGACGATAGAGGCCAAGGAGATCGGCGATCCGACCTGGACGTACGAGCTGGCCAAGTCCGGGATCTGGGCGGAAGTCGAGAGCCATCGCCGGCCGATTGTGGTCAACGACCTTGCCGGACTGGCCCCCGCGGCCGCCGAAGCCGACGCGCCCGCCGAAGCCGACGCGGCCGACGCCGCCGCGGGTCCGGATGCGGCGGTTCCGGTTCGTCGGTTCATGACCATTCCGGTGATCAGCCGCGACCAGATCGTGGCCGTCGTCGGTGTCGCAAACAAGGCCGAGCCGTATACCGACACGGACGTCAGGCAGCTGACCCAGATCATGGACGTCGTCTGGAAGATCGCCGATCGGCAGCAGGCGGAGGACAGGCTGCGCCAGTTCGCGGACCAGCTCGAGGCCCGGGTGGAGCAACGGACTCACGAGTTCGAGCGCGCGAACGCGGAACTCGAGGCCGCGAATATCGAGATTGCCTCCGCCAACGGTGAGCTTCATTCCTTGCTGGGAGAGCAGGAACGTCTTCAGAACGAACTGGCGTATCGCGTGTTGCACGATCCGCTCACCGGTCTCGCCAACAGAACCATGTTTCAGGAGCGTCTGGATCACGCATTCCGTGTGAGCGAACGCGGCGTGGCGGTGCTGTGGATCGACCTCGATCATTTCAAGGAAGTGAACGACATATTCGGCCACGAGGTTGGCGATGAGATGCTCATTGCCGTGGCCGACAGGCTCAGGGATGTAGTCCGCGACACGGACGACATCGCTCGTATGGGCGGCGACGAATTCGCCGTGGTCCTTCCCAACGTCGTTGAGAGCGAGGCTCAGCTCGTGGGCGAGCGTGTCCTGGCGGCGTTGACCGATCGCGACGCCTTCAGGCTGCAGGTCGGCGCGAGCGTGGGCGTCGGCTGGCAGCGAAACGTCACCGGTGACGGCCGTGTGTTGATCCGTCGGGCGGACCAGGCCATGTACCGTGCAAAAGCGGCCGGCGGCGGCCAGTCGGTCATGTATTGATCCGCGTGCCAGTACCAAGAAAGATCGGCGCTCTTTCGTACTAAATCGCTGGACCAAACGCCGTGCCTACGTGGTAACCTCCGCCCGACGGGCCAATAGGCCCCGAATCCAGCGGCTGCCACGTACGCTCCTCTCAACGGTTCTCGGCGAGACAGACGTGTCGCTGAGGCCGCACGAGTCAAGGAGCGTTCTTTGTACGCATCGGACAAGACTCTGGTTTGCCAGGACTGCAACCAGGAGTTCGTCTTCAGCGCGAGCGAGCAGCAGTTCTACGCGGATCGCCAGTTCAGCGAACCGCGCCGTTGCCCCTCTTGCCGCGCAGCCCGAAAGGCCCAGCGCGGTGACTTCGGCGGCGGGTCCCACAACGGTGGTGGCGGCGGCCGCGGCGGCTATTCTTCCGGCCCGCGCGAGATGTTCGCGGCCACGTGCTCCAGCTGTGGGCGCGAGGCTCAGGTCCCGTTCCGCCCCAGCGGCACGAAGCCGGTCTACTGCAGCGACTGCTTCACCTCCCGCCGCGCATAGCGACGGGCCGCGAGGCCTTTCATAGAACGCTAAGAACCCGGCGAGCAATCGCCGGGTTCTTGATTTACCGGCCGATCGCGGCCTTTGCCAGGGCCGCTGCGGCCGTTTCCGGGTGGTTTGCCCACTCGGCGTTGGTGAGGATTACTACCGTAAGGTGATAGGCCGGCAGGTACTCCATTGCCGACCAGAACCCATCGAGGTGGCCGCGGTGGCCCCAGGCCAATTGGCCGTCGACTGTTGATTCCTCGAATCCCAGCCCGTACCCGGCCCCGAACATCTGGGTGTGCCCCACGAACCGTGCTGTCGCGGAGATGTCCACCATCGACGCCAGGCCGGCCTCGTCCAGGACGTAGCCGCCGTAGAGAGCGTTGGCCCAGACGGCCAGATCCGACGCGGTCGAGACGTAGGCGCCGGCGGGCCCGACGGCGGTCACTTCGGACGTGAACGGGATCATCTTCCCGGCTGCGTTCGTGACGGTCGAGCCCTTCCTCATATAGCCGTGAGCCTCGGGACCCGTCACCTGCTCCTCCGTCTGCATGAACGTGTGAGTCATCCCGAGTGGGGTCAGGAAATCCGTGCGGATCTGCGACGAGACCGATTTCCCGGTCGCCTTCTCGATGACCTTGCCCAGCAGGACGTACTCGGTGTTCGAGTAGTAGTAGTGCGAGCCGGGCGCGTACAGCTGCGAACCGATCTGAGCCAGCACCTTGTCGGCGGTCCAGGTCGCGCCCGGGTTGGCGAGTATGGCGCTATTCATGGCCTTGACCTTGAACAGGTCGCGGATGCCGCTGGTGTGGTCGAGGAGTTGGCGGATCGTTATCTTCGACGCGTTGGTGAAGGTGGGAACGTACTTCGACAGCGGATCGTCCAGGCCGATCGTGCCGGCCTCCACGAGCCGGCTGATGAGCGCGGCCACGAACGTCTTGGTGATGCTGCCGACCGAGAGGAGCGTGTCGGGGGTGAGCGGTGTGGACGGCGAGTACATAGCCTGGCCGGAGACCCCGGACCAGATCGAGCCGTCGGGGAACATGACCGCGGCCGAAGCACCGGGGTACTTGCCGGCGCTGCGAAGGCCGTCAAGAGCGGTCTGCAGGGCCGCGGCCGTTGCGTCGTCCAGTCGAGCGGCGGCGGAACCCGGAGCCGCGACTTGCCCAACCGGGACCGGGACGATCGAGATTCCCGGCGTCGGCGTGGGCGCCTGCGGGGTTGTCGGAGTTGAAGCCGGCGTGGGCGCGACGGGCGTCGAGCCGGCGGCGGACGCCGAGCCCGATGGAGCGCTTCCGCACGCGGCGATGGTGGCGGCGAGCAAGATGGCGGCGGCCGAGCGGCCGATTCTGAGGCAGATGCGCTGCGTGCGGCGATCGTTGTCGGCGGTAGTCACGACGCCAATGATGCACCAGGTAGCCGGTTCGGCGCCGCGTGCGACAACCTCCGCGAGCCGAGCGCCGTTTTCGGGCGGCGGTTACTCGGCCGAATCGGGGCGCCCGTGCCGGGGCTGGGGCCTGGACGGCGTCGCTTCGCGCGCCTCTCCCTGCTCGGCGGCGCGGGCGAGAATCCACAGCAGATCCGCGAGGCGGTTGAGGTAGGGGACGACCTGGTCGCCGGCGACGGGCTCGGCGCGTCGGATCGAGATGGCGCGGCGCTCGGCCCGCCGAACGATGGTCCGGGCCAGCTCGAGGGCCGCCGAGAGCCGGGTCTCGCCCGGAACGACGAACTCGCGTGGCAATTCGACCGCGGCCTCCGTGTCGGCCAGCACGGCGTCGACGGTATCGACCATCGCCGCCGTCACCCGGGTTTCGCCCGGCTTCTGGCGGTCGACGGACTCTGGGGCCGTGGCCAGGTCCGCGCCGACGACGAACAACTCGCGCTGCAGGCGAAGGATCAGGTCGGGCAGGAGAGCCAGGGTTCTGGGCAGTGTGCCGTCTTCCGCTTTCAGGCCCAGTTCGGCCCTGGCAAGACCGAGGGCCGCTATGGCTTCGTCGACGGCTCCGTAGGCTTCGGTTCGGGCTCCGTCCTTGAAGACGCGCTCGCTGCCGAACAGCAGGCCGGTGGTTCCGTCGTCTCCCCGGCGAGTTGCGACCGCTGACTTGCGTTCAGGCTTGTCGGACATGTCCCCTCGATCGATCTAGCGCGTCACCACATCAGGCCGGCGTCGCGGGGATCCCAGCGCTCGGCCAGCAAAGTCACTTTGACGGGATGCTCGAGGACCGTCTCGGCCTGGTCTTTGATCTGCTGGACCATCGAGCCGGCATAGGGGCAGAACGGCGTGGTCAGGACCATCCTGATCTCCGACGACTCACTACCAATGAT
Source organism: Chloroflexota bacterium (assembly GCA_003171035.1). Taxonomy (GTDB): domain Bacteria; phylum Chloroflexota; class Limnocylindria; order Limnocylindrales; family CSP1-4; genus Fen-1039. The sequence goes on along the minus strand of PMXR01000014.1, from coordinate 206 downwards.
GATCTGGCGGATCAGGGCCAGTTCGACGACATCGATCCCCAGTTCCGGGTCGACGACGGAGCGGAGGGCATCCAGGATCGCCAGTTCGGTCGCCCGGCGCGTGGGGTCGAAGGCTGCGGTGGTTTCGGCGGGGGCGACCTGGGCGGCCGCAATCGGATCGGTCATAACGACCGATATCCTACCAGTTTCGTCGGAATAGTCGAATC
>PMXR01000104.1 GCA_003171035.1 Chloroflexota bacterium | reverse complement strand
TCCGCGAGATCTTCGGCCACGAGTACTTCCTGCCGGCCCACCAGGGCCGCGCGGCCGAGAACATCATCAGCCAGACGCTGGTCAAGCCCGGCCAGCTCGTGCCGATGAACTACCACTTCACCACAACCAAGGCGCACATCACGCTCAACGGCGGCACGGTCGAGGAGATCTACGGCGACGTCGCCCTCGAGACGACGAGCGAGCACCCGTTCAAGGGCGACCTCGACACGGCCAAGCTCGAGGCCATGATCGCGAAGCACGGCGCCGACAAGATCGCCTTCGTGCGCCTCGAGGCGGGCACGAACCTCATCGGCGGTCAGCCGATCTCGCTCGCGAACATGCACGCGGTCCGGAAGGTCTGCGACCGACACGGCCTGATCCTCGTGTTCGACGCGAGCCTGCTCGCCGACAACCTCTGGTTCATCAAGACCCGCGAGGCGGCGTACCGAAACGCCTCCATCCGTGACATCACGCTCGAGATCTCGAGCCTGTTCGACATCGTCTACTTCTCGGCCCGCAAGATCGGCTGCGCCCGTGGCGGCGGCATCACGACGAAGTCCGAGGACCTCTACAAGCGGATGCGGGGCCTCGTCCCGCTGTACGAGGGCTTCCTTACGTACGGCGGCATGTCCGTCCGCGAGATGGAGGCACTGGCCGTCGGCCTCGACGAGACGATGGACGAGGACATGATCAGCCAGGGGCCGATATTCATCGACTACATGGTCCGCGAGCTCGACGCCCGCGGCGTCCCGGTGGTCACGCCGCCGGGCGGCCTCGGCTGCCACGTCAACGCGTTGAAGTTCCTCGACCACGTGCCGCAGCGCCAGTATCCCGCCGGCGCCCTCGCCTCCGCGGTCTACATCGCCGGCGGCATCCGGGGCATGGAGCGCGGCACGCTCTCCGAGCAGCGCAACCCCGACGGCAGCGAGCCGATGGCGTCGATGGAGCTCGTCCGCCTGGCGCTGCCGCGGCGCGTCTTCACGCTCTCGCAGGTGAAGTACGCAATCGATCGGATCACGTGGCTGCACGAGAACCGCGGGATCGTCGGCGGGCTCGAATGGGTCGAGGAACCGGAGATCCTCCGCTTCTTCTTCGGCCGGCTCCGCCCCATCGGCGATTGGCAGGAGCGCCTGGTGGCGAAGTTCAAGGCCGACTTCGGGGACAGCCTCTGATCGGCTCGACAGACCCACTTCCGGCCGCCTTCGGCGATCTGCTCTAACTTCCCTTGCTCCGAGCGGGAGTAACTCAGTTGGCAGAGTGTCTGCTTCCCAAGCATGGCGATGGGCCGGAGGGCTAGCCCTCCGCTTTGCCGGAACCATCCGAACCCGTCACTCGGTGGACCGCGCCGCCGCCTGGCATCCCGAGCAAGATCGCGTCACCCAGGCGGCCGCCATGAACGTCAACGGCCTCTGTCAGCTCGGTGCGGGTCGTGGAGTGCAGCGAGTCCGTGGGTGCGGAGTCGAGCCTTCGTTATGGCCGCAGCTGATGGATCGTTCTGCCCCTACTCGCCCGGTCCTTGAACCCGCTCGGACCGGTCTTGTTGGTGGCCGGCGATGGGTCCGCTTCACCGGCCGTCTGGTCGAGCCTCGGGCCGCAGCGCGATGAGGAGACGGCGGTTGCCGATCGCGAGCGCGGCGTGCGCGACGAACTGAGCCACGCTCCGGCGGATTTCTACTGGGAGCGCGCGGGGGCGCTCCCAGTAGAGGTGGCTGCTGAGCAGAGCGAGCTGTTCGGGTAGGACCGGCCAGTGCGTCACCGTGGTGGCGTGAACTTCAAACGGGCCGCGCCGCTTTGCGACCCGAGGCCAGACGGCGCGCTGGGGCGGCTACCCACGCCTCCGCCGGCTCCGGGTGCCCGAACAGGTAGCCCTGCCCGAACTCAACACCCAACTCGTCCAGCATGCGGGCCTCCGCCTCGGTCTCGGCGCCTTCGGCGATAAGGCGGCAGCCCGTCCTCAGCGAGAAGTGGCCTATGCCGACGATCATCGCCTGACGACGGAGGTCGGCGTCCACATGCCGTACGAGGCTGACGTCGAGCTTTACGAAGTCGGGTCGCAAGTCGATGATGTGGCCGAAGTTCGCGACTCCTGCGCCCGCGTCGTCGACGGCCAGACGCACCTCGTTGTCGAGCGCTCGGACCGCCTCACGCACCGCGGCGTAGTCCTCGATGATCTCGTGCTCGGTGATCTCCAGCACGAGGGGACGATCGGCTAACCAGAGCGCCGCCTTCAGCCGCGCGGGATCCGCCAGTAGACGCGGCGAGACGTTGAGGTTGAGCCACCGGCCGGAGGGCAGCCTCCTCGCCGCGGCGATCGCGGCCTCAAGGGTGGCCATCTCGAGATCGGGCCCCAAACCGACCGACCAGGCATCGGCGAAGCAGAGATCCGGTCGCTGGCCCGAGTCGAAGCGCGTCAGGGCCTCGTAGCCAACGGCCTCATGCGACTCGAGATCGACGATCGGTTGGAAGACCGGGTGGAAGGAACCGGCGGCGAGCAGCCCCGTGAGAGACTCGCGAAGCTCGGCCTCCCGACGCATCGCGAGCAGCCGGTCCGCCAGGAGCGCGCTCGAGGTTGCGCCAAAGGAGGCTAGGCCTGGCATCTCCTCAACCAGCGTATGCGCGAAGCGTTCGTCGAGCGTGCCGATCATCAGGAAGCCGACAACCTCGCCGCCGCAGGCGATCGGCCCGTAGGCCACCGCCTTCAGGCCGGCCACCACGATCCCCGCCATCCACGCCTCATCGGCTGGATCGGCCACGACGTAATCGGCCCACGGGCCCGCCCGCAACCGCTCGAGCACGTGGGCGGCCCGGGCGGGCGGCAGGTGGTCACCCACGGCGGTCGGGAATCCAGCCGGGGCGGCATGCCCGACGATCTGGGCATCGTCGGCGCCGAGATAGGCGTCAACGCCCGCCACGTCGATGCACGGGAGAGTCACCAGCTGATCGCAGATGGCCTGCGCGGCCTGCCAGAGTGTCGCGTCGGCGGGCACGCTGCGGAGACTGTCGGCCACGGCCGCGCGAACGAGCACTTCGAGAGCGACCTCTGCTTCCGCCGTGCGCACCCTGGTGACATCGCGGAAGGTAACTACGCTGCCCGAGGTGGCCCGATCCACGTCCCAGAGCCGCGTGACGGCAACCTGGAATCGTATCCCGGTCCCCTGGGACTGGTCCAGCTCGATCTCTCTGATCCACCGCGTTCCGGCGGCAGCCGTCCGAATGACGTCGGCGACGAGGGCGGCCCCCAGGAGATCGGTCAGAATGGGCGGCAGCGCCTGTCCCAGTAGGTCCCCGCGCCCTCGGCCGACGTCATCCGAGAAGGCATCATTGAAGTAGACGATGCGATCATCTGGGCCGGCTATGACGATACCGTCGATCGATTCCTCGATCACCGACGCCAGCCGATCGCGCTCGCGGCGTGTCGCGGCCTCAGCCAGGGCCTGCGCGACGGCCGGAACGAGGGCTTCCAAACGATTCTTCGGGACGTAGGCGGCCGCGCCGTTCCGCAACGCCGCGACAACGAGGTCCTCGCCCAGCGTTCCGGAGACCAGGATGCACGGCACGCTGGCGGCCGACTCATGGGCTATGGCCAGGGCCGCGGCGCCCGAGAAGCCCGGCAGCGTCCAGTCGACGATGACGACATCCGGCCGTGGCGTCAGGGACAGGCGGAACTCGGCCTCGGTTGCGACGACCTGCGGCTCGATGGACAGGCCGCCGTCACGAAGCGCCCGCAGGACGAGCTCGGCGTCATCGGCCAAGTCCTCGACGAGGAGCACACGGAGCGGCGACGGTCCGTCGATCATTCGGGCAGCTTGTTGAGGAGCAGCCAGTACAGGCCGAGCTTGACCACCGCATCGGTGAACTGCTCGAAGTCGACCGGCTTGACGATGTAGCTGTTGGCACCGAGGCGGTAGCTCTCGACCATGTCGCTCTCCTCCTGCGACGAGGTGAGGACCACGACCGGGATGAGCTTCGTCGCGTCCGACGCCTTCAGACGCCGAAGCACTTCGAGCCCACCGATCCGAGGGAGCTTGAGGTCCAGCAGCACGAGCTTCGGGTACCCGTCGTGCGGAGCGCTGGCGGGGTCGTCCGGCCGGATGAAGTCGAGCGCCTCGACTCCGTCGCCCACCACCTTGACGTGGTTCGCAAGGTTGTGATCGCGCAGGGCTCGCAACGTCAGCTCGACGTCGTCGGGGTTGTCCTCGACGAGCAGGATCTGGACCGATTCGACGTTCATGTCAACTCCTTCGTGGGCAGCGAGAACCCGAACGTGGCGCCTTCGCCGGGCGCACTCTCTGCCCAGACCCGGCCGCCGTGGCGGTGCACGATCCGCGCGACAATGGCGAGCCCAATGCCGGTGCCCTCGAACTCCGACGTCTGGTGCAGACGCTGGAAGGGCTGGAAGAGCTTGTCTCCGTACGCCGGGTCGAACCCGACGCCGTTGTCCCGGACCGTGTAGCGGCATTCGCCGCCGCGCCGCCGGCATCGAACCTCGATGCGAGACGGCTCCATGGGACGCGTAAACTTGACCGCGTTGCCGATCAGGTTCGTCCAGACCTGGCCCAAGAGACCTGGGTCGCCAGGTGCGCCGAACAGCGGTCCGATGTCGAATTCAATCGCCCGTCCGGGCGAGGCGGCACTGCATCCATCGGCCACCGAGCGAGCCAGGCGCCCCATGTCGACAGGTCTGCGCTCCAGATCCTTGCGCCCCACTCGGGATAGCGCGAGTAGGTCGTCGATGAGGCGCCCCATTTGCTGCGCGTTGCGCACGACAACACCCAGCACACGCCGAGCTTCCGTATCGAGCCCCTCGGCGTGCTCGCGGAGAAGGATCTGACTGAAGGCGTCGATCGAGCGAAGGGGGGCGCGCAGATCGTGCGACACCGAGTAACTGAACGCCTCCAGCTCGCGATTTGCCCCTTCGAGGGCCGCCGTGCGCGCCTGCACGCGCCCCTCCAGATCGGCGTTGAGCGCGAGAACCTCTGCCTCGGCACGCTTACGCTCGGAATTGTCGAGCACGAATGCCGCGATCAGCTCGTCCGGGCCCTGGAGGGCCGTGGCCGCGACGAGCACCGGGACACGGGTCCCGTCCGCGCGCAGGTATTCCTTCTCGTACGGGTCGTAGGTCCCGCGTGCCCGCATCTCAACGATCGCGTGATCGCTGACGGGCAGCCATTCGGGAGGCGTGATCGCCCGCCAATCGATCTCGCCGCGCTCGAACTCGTCGCGCGTGTGCCCGATGAGGTCGAGGAAGTAGTCGTTCGCCTCGATGATCGGGCCGGTCTGGCGGACGATGAGCGTGCCGATGATGTTGGCGTCGAAGAATAGCTTCAGGCGTTCATGCGCTACCCGGAGTTCCTCCGCGGCCGTCTTGCGCTCCGTGATGTCGTGGATGTGCCCATAGACGCGCACGACACGGCCGTCCTGGAGCTGCGGCTGCGCGGCCGTCCGGACCCAGATCTCGCGGCCTTTCGCGGTGACCAGGCGCACCTCGAGGTCGTATGGCCGGCCCTCCTCGACGGCACGCCGGAACGCCTCGGAGATGGTGGCCTGGTCCTCGGGCGCGTAGAACCCGATGTCTCGCTCCGCACTGTTGGGGTTGTATTCGTGGGGGGACACCTCGTGAATGCGGTAGACCTCGTCGGTCCAGACAACGGTCCCCGACGCAACGTCGTGGGCCCAGCCGCCGATCTTGGTGAGTTCCTGCGTCTCGTTCAGCAGCACCGCGCTGTCTCGAAGGGCCCCCTCGACGCGTAGCGCTTCGCTGATGTCGGAGAACGAAACAACAACGCCCGAGACCTCGTCGCCCGATCCTTCACGGAGTGGCGTCGCACTGATGCGCAGCCACTTGGTGATCCCGGACGTGTGGCTCACGCCCATCACGACGTCGTGGACGGGCCGTCCCGTCGTCCGCGCGATCGTCGCCGGGTGATCCTCGCCGCGAGCGGGCGTGCCGTCACTCCATATGGATTGCCATTCCGGGTCGAACGACGTCTTGCCGGTGATCTCGTCGACTTCGAGACCGAGGATCGCCCTCGCGGCCGGGTTGCTCGCGACGATCCGGCCCTCCGCGTCTTGCACGACGACGGCCTCGGCAAGGCTGTCGACGATGTCGCGATAGTGCTGCTCGCTGTCGCGCAGGGCCTCGTCCAGGCGTTTGTGCTCCGTGATGTTCTCGAAGACGGCCGCGACGTGGCCTGCCTCGGGGCGATATACCTTGACCGAGAACCACCGCTCAAGGGCGGGCAGATAGGTCTCGAACTGCTCGGGGAGGCCCATCTTCACGACGCGCCCGTAGATCTCGAAGAGTTCCGGGTTCGTCTCGCGAACCCCCGGGATGACCTGCGTGAGCCGCTTGCCAGTCGCGTCCCTCAGGCCTGTGAGCGCCTCAAACGCGGGGTTGACCTCGAGGTAGATCCAGTCGGCAGGCTGGCCGGCTTCGTCGAACAGCATCTGGCAGTAGGCCACGCCCTCGAGCATCTGCCCGAAGAGGGGCCCGTACCACTGATGGTTCTCGTGGAGCGCCTGTTCCACTTCCTGTACGGGGGTTACGCCGACGTGCACGCCTTGGAGGCCGCTCGGGGGTGGATCAGGACGCGCCGGTCTTCGCCTTTCGCTCATGCGTACCTGGAGGAACCACCCGTGTCGGTCGGTGCCAAAGTGGTGGGTCACACGGGCAGAGTCGTCAGGATCATGCTGTGCGCACTGGTCACCCGATGTCAATGACCCCAAGGGTTGAGGGTCCATAGGTCGCCTTCACCATCGTGGCCTTCCTTGCCCCTCGGTATAGCCGGACACCGGCCCCCGCGCCACCAGCCTCCGACGATCCCGGCGTGGTCCGGTCAGCTCGTGCGGCTGCGTCCGGGGTCTCGAACGCACCGCACGCCAACCTCGATCTGCTATAACTCGTTCTGCTCCGAGCGGGAGTAACTCAGTTGGCAGAGTGTCAGCTTCCCAAGCGAAGCGTGACCCTCCGCTCGGTACGTGATGGTCGCCTTTCGTCGCAGCGCGAACTGGCAAAGAAGAGCCCTGCCGGCGACGCCATCGTAGAGGACGTCACGAAGACACACTCCGGCAGCAACTGGGGCCGAGAGCGAAGCCTTCCTGTATACGAACGCGGACGTCTGGACCTCGGTGAGAGAATACGAGTGTGTCGGGGGCGCCGATGCGCGGCCCGAACCCGGCCGCCGGTCGTGTCGAGCCACTGGCGAGACCCGTGCCACGGATTGGTTGGAACTATGGCCATCGACGACTATCTGGCCGAGTTGGCCACCTTGGAGACCCGCCTCGAGAGCGAGAGCCGACCGCTGATTTCGCGGGCGCTTCAAGAGATAGTCCTGGACTGCTTGTGCCCCCACGCCAGCTCCGTTCTTAGCCCGAACGAATACCAGTTGCTCATGGAGGCCATCTCCGAGCCCGTGAACGAGGGCACCCAGGTGGCGATGGAAACGCTTCTGGTCGGCCTCTCAAGGATGGTGGACAGCGCGCCGCCCGCCCTGGTCGCCAAACTGGAGGTCTTCGCGGGGACCCAGGCAGCCCAGGAGTGACCCGGGCAGGCCTGGTCAGTGTCCTGATCTGCGGAGAGCGACTTCGAGGCGACGACGGCGCGGCCGTGCTTGCGGCGGCCCTGTTGACCGATGACGTGACGCCGCTGGCGAGCATCACCGAAGTCGGCCAGCTCTCCGTTGAGGCACTTCTTGCCACGCCCGCCGATGCCGCCGTTATCGTCGTCGACGCGGCCCTGGGCATCGCCCCGGGCCAGGTGGTCGAGCTTCCGCTGTCAGCCCTGGCCTGTGAGGCGGGCAATGATGCCGCGCCGGCCTCGACCCACGCGATGCCGGCGCATCAGGTTCTGACGCTCGCGGCTGAGCTGCGAGGCACGCCGCTCTGCGGGACCTTCGTTGGTCTCGGCGGAATGGCGTTCGGATTCGGCGAGGAGCTGTCTCCGGCGGTCGCGGCGGGACTACCGGAGTTCGCCGCGGCGATCGAGTCCGAGATCCGCCGACTCGCGGCCGGCTAGCGGTCCCGCCCCCGCCCCCGGCCGGCGCGTTGGATTACCGTCTGCAGCCCCAGCCGCGACCCCACTCCGGCGCCGCGCAATTGGGCTCATTGGACCTTGACCATGGCCGCGATCGATGGGCAGCATGATCCCGTCACCGCGCGCTAGGGGCGGCTGCCGATGGTTTCTCGATCGCGAGTGGTCATCGATCGCGGAGGGCTGCAGGCCCTCATCGCCGCGCTGCGCTCCGCGGGTTACCGGGTGATCGGGCCGACCCTCACAGCGGGCGCGATCGTGCCGGGTGAGGTCGCGGCCGTCGACGACCTTCCGGCGGGCTGGACGGATGAGCAGCAGGGCGGCCAGTATCGGCTGAGACGCAGGGATGATCAGGCTCTGTTCGGCTACGCGGCAGGCCCCCAGTCCTGGAAGCAGTTCCTGTTTCCTCCCCGCTCCCTGCTCTGGCGGGCCAATCGAGTCGATCACGGCGAGACCGTGACCGAGGCGGGTGGCCCCGTCGATGCCCTCGCGTTCCTTGGCGTGAGGAGCTGTGATCTCGCGGCGATACGGGTCCAGGATCGAGTCTTCGCGGGGGACGGTCTGGTAGATCCCGGCTACCGCGCGCGCCGCGAGAGAGTGTTCATCGTGGCCGTCACTTGCGGCACTCCAGGCGGCACCTGCTTCTGCGCGTCCATGGGGACAGGGCCGGCGGTCGGGCCAGGCTTTGACCTGGCGCTGACCGAGTTGATCGACGGAAATCGGCATGAGTTCTGCCTCGACGTGGGAACTGATCGAGGCGAGGAAATCATCGGGTCGGTCCCGTCGAGACCCATCGAGCCAGAGGACGAAGCGGCCGCCCATCGTGTAGTCGAAGGGGCGACGGCGAGGATGGGGCGCTTGCTCGAAGTGGGTGGAATCAAGGAGCTGCTCTACCGCAACTACCAGCACCCACGCTGGGACGACGTAGCAAGCCGCTGCCTCGCTTGTGGCAACTGCACGATGGTCTGCCCGACCTGCTTCTGCCACGCCGTCGAGGACGCCTCGGACCTCGGCGGCCAGACCGCCGAGAGATGGCGATCGTGGGACTCCTGCTTCAGCCTGGATTTCGCGCGTGTCGGGACCGGACGGGTCCGAACGTCCACGAGGAGCCGCTATCGCCAGTGGCTCACCCACAAGCTCGCGACCTGGATCGACCAGTTCGGCACGTCGGGCTGCGTTGGCTGCGGTCGCTGCATCACGTGGTGCCCGGTCGGCATCGACATAACTGAGGAGGTCCGCTCCATCCGGCGGACCGAGGAGGCCTGAGCATGGGTATCGAGCCGCTCGAAGTCCTGCTCCGCGATCACCCATTCTTCCGCGACCTGGATGCGTCGGACATCCAGTTCATCGCCGGATGTGGCCGCAACGTCGTGTTCGAGCCGGGCGCGTATCTCTTCCGCGAAGGCGAGGAGGCCGATCAGCTGTTCATCCTGCGGCACGGACGCGTGGCGCTCGAGATCATGGTCCCCGGCCGCGGGCCTGTAGTCATCGACACGCCCGAAGAGGGCGAGGTGATCGGCTTCTCCTGGCTGTTCGCGCCGTACCGATGGCGCTTCGATGGTCGGGCCCTGGAGCACGTCCGAGCCGTGGCTCTCGACGGCGTCTGCCTGCGCGGGAAGTGTGAGGACGATCCGAAGCTGGGCTACGAGCTCATGAAGCGTTTCGCCTCGATCCTCGTCCGGCGGCTGCAGTCTGCGCGGCTGCGCGTTATCGACATGTACCGTCCATGACCGTCACGACCGAGCTTCCGGAGGCGTGGCAGTCGGAGCCGATGGTTCCGCGGCAGTATCGGGTCGTCTCGCGGCGCCGCGAGACCCACGACGTCGTGACGCTTGCGCTGGAGCCGCTGCACGGCCGTGGCTCCCCGGTGCGCCCTGGCCAGTTCAACATGCTCTACGCCTTTGGAATCGGCGAAGTGCCGGTCTCTATCAGCGGAGACCCGGCGGCCGCGGGCCCAATCGTCCACAGCATCCGTGCGGCAGGACTTGTAACCCGAGCCCTGTGTGACAGCCACCCCGGCACGGTAGTTGGGCTGCGGGGTCCGTTCGGAACGGACTGGGGAGTGGATACCGCGGTCGGGCGTGACCTCGTGATCGTGGGCGGCGGCATCGGCCTGGCACCGTTGCGCCCCGTGATCTACTCAGTCCTGGCCAACCGCGAGCGATACGGGCGCGTCTCGGTTCTCATCGGCGCCCGCTCGCCGGCGGATCTGCTCTACACCGCCGAGCTGCAGAACTGGCGGAGCCGATTCGACCTGGATGTCCGGGTCACGGTCGACGTTGCCGGTGGCACCTGGCGCGGGCCCGTCGGCATCGTCACGGAGCTGATCCCACGCGCTTCGTTCGATCCACGGTCGGCGATCGCGTTCGTCTGCGGCCCCGAGATCATGATCCGCTTCGCCGCCCGATCGCTCGTCGACCACGGCCTGGATCCGGCGAACATCCGTGTGTCCCTCGAGCGGAACATGAAGTGCGCTATCGGCCTGTGCGGCCACTGCCAGCTCGGCAGTGAGTTCGTCTGCCGCGACGGGCCCGTCTTCACCTACGCCCGTGTCGGGCGCCTGCTGGCGATTCAGGAGGTGTGATGGCCCGTCGACGTCCCAAGCTCGCGGTCTGGAAGTTCGCGTCGTGCGACGGCTGCCAGCTGACGCTGCTCGACTGCGAGGACGAGCTGCTCGCCATCGCCGGAGCGGTTGAAATCGCGTCGTTTCCGGAGGCGTCGCGCGCCCATGTCGCCGGACCCTACGACCTGTCACTGGTCGAGGGATCTATCACCACGCCAGACGACCTCGAGCGCATCCAGGCGGTGAGGAAAGCGTCCCGGTATCTGGTAGCCATCGGAGCCTGCGCCACGTCCGGAGGCATCCAGGGGCTGCGCAACTTCGCCTCAGTCGAGGAGTTCGCCACCGTCGTCTACGCCCACCCGGGCTATCTGTCGACCCTCGAACGTTCGACGCCGATCGCGGCTCATGTGCCGGTCGATTTCGAGCTGCGAGGCTGCCCGATTGACAGGGGCCAGCTCGTCGAGGTCCTATCGGCCTTCCTGATCGGACGCAGGCCCAACGTGCCCACCTACAGCGTCTGCCTCGAATGCAAGCGCCGCCTCAATGTCTGCGTCCTTGTGGCGTCCGACACGCCTTGCCTCGGGCCGGTCACGCAGGCGGGCTGCGGAGCGCTGTGCCCGGCCAGCGGTCGCGGCTGCTACGGCTGCTTCGGCCCCGCCGACACCACGAACGCCAGGGCGCTCGCTAATCGGTTGACTGAAACCGGGATGACCCGTCCGGACGTGGTGCGGGCGTTCCGAACGTTCAACGCCGGGGCCGAGGCGTTCCGCGAAGAGAGTGAGCGCGATGCCTAGCGCATCGAACCGAACTCTGCGCGTCCCGGCGCTCGCCCGAGTCGAGGGCGAGGGCGGGATGGTCATCCGGACCCACAACGGACGTGTGAGCGACGTAGAGCTGCGCATCTTCGAGCCGCCCCGCTTCTTCGAAGCGTTTCTGCGCGGGAGGCGCTACGCGGAGCCGCCCGACATAACGGCCCGAATCTGCGGTATCTGCCCCGTGGCCTACCAGATGAGCGCCTGTCTGGCTATCGAGAACGCCTGCGGCGTCACCGTTACCGGCCCCCTCCATGACCTCCGCCGGCTCCTCTACTGCGGCGAGTGGATCGAAAGCCATGCCCTCCACATCTACCTTCTCCACGCCCCGGACTACCTGGGCTATCAGAGCGCGGTGGAGATGGCGCGCGACCATCGAGCGGAAGTCGAACGCGGACTGCAGCTGAAGAAGGCCGGCAACGAGATTCTCGCGACGCTAGGCGGCAGGGCCATCCACCCGGTGAACGTCCGCGTCGGGGGCTTCTACCGCGTCCCCACGCGCGCCGAGCTTGAGCCGCTGGCCGAGCGGCTGCGGTGGGCCAGAGATGCGGCAGTGGAGACTGCACGGTGGGTGGCCGACTTCGACTTCCCGGACTTCGAGCCTGCCTACGAGTTCGTGGCGCTGCGCAGCGACGCCACCTACCCGATCCTGGAAGGCCGTCTAGGATCCAGTCTCGGCCTCGACATCGCCGTCGACGAGTTCGAGGAGCATTTCGTCGAAGAGCACGTGGCGCGGTCGAACGCTTTGCACGCCCGCATCCGCGGCCGCGGCTCGTATCTTACGGGGCCGCTGGCGCGCTTCAACCTCAACTTCGCTCAGCTCTCGCCCATGGCCCAGGAAGTCAGCCGCGACGTCAAGCTCGAGCCGCCGATCGCCAATCCCTTCCGAAGCATCGTCGTGAGAGCCGTTGAGCTCGTCTACGCGTGCGACGAGGCGCTGCGGTTGATCGCGGAATATCGGATGCCCGATCGCCCGGCGATCCCAGTTCAGGCCCGCGCGGCCACAGGCTGCGGGTGCACCGAGGCACCCAGAGGGATCCTCTATCACCGCTATCGGATCGACGAGGACGGGCTCGTGGCGGAAGCGAGGATCGTGCCACCTACATCACAGAACCAGGCCCAGATCGAGGCCGACCTGCGGGCCTTCGTCGAGCCGCGGCTCGACCTCTCAACAGCCCTCCTGACCCGACAGTGCGAGCAGGCTATCCGCAACTACGACCCCTGCATCTCGTGCGCCACTCATTTCGTCTCGCTAGAGGTGCGCGAGACGGACTGAGCACGAGAGGGCCGCATCGGCCGGCCCTTGCAGGGGCCCCGGTTGGTCGCCGGGCCCGCGGGCTCAGCTCCGCATCCAATCAGGTTCGAGGATCCGTCGCTCAAGAGCGGACGTATGATCTGCCAACCGCGCGGAATGTCTCGCGCGACCGAAAGGCCCTCGATCAGCCCCCTTCCGCCCCTCTCGGGCGATCTGATATAACTAGCGCCTGCCGAGCGGGAGTAACTCAGTTGGCAGAGTGTCAGCTTCCCAAGCTGAATGTCGCGGGTTCGAACCCCGTCTCCCGCTCCAGACTTCCCTTCATGCTCAACACGACATTCTGCTTGTCGTGAGCGAGGGGCATCCTGAGCCGATGGGCTGCCACAACGCTCCGAGGTCAGGCCAGGTCGAAGCGATCGAGGTTCATCACCTTGTTCCAGGCCGCCACGAAATCACGCACGAACTTCTCCTGCGAGTCGTCGCTGCCGTAGACCTCGGCGTAGGCCCGGAGTTGGGAGTTCGACCCGAAGACCAGGTCCGCTCGGGTTCCGGTCCACTTGACCTTGCCTGAGCCATGGTCGCGACCCTCGAACAGGTCCGCGGCTTCCGAGGTGGCCTTCCACTCCGTGCCCATGTCGAGGAGATTGACGAAGAAGTCGTTGGTGAGCGTCCCGGGACGGTCTGTGAACACGCCGTGCCGCGTCCCTCCGGCGTTCGCGCCCAGGACGCGCATGCCGCCGACGAGCACCGTCATCTCGGGTGCGGTCAGCGTCAGGAGCGCCGCCCGATCGACCAGCAGCGCTTCCGCGGGCGCGGCCTGGCCGGCCGCCACGTAGTTGCGGAACCCGTCGGCCCGAGGTTCCAGCACGGCGAACGACTCGACGTCTGTCTGCTCCGGCGAGGCATCCGTGCGCCCGGGGGCGAACGGCACCTTCACGTCATGCCCGGCGTTCTTCGCGGCTTGTTCGACCGCAGCGCACCCGCCCAGGACGATCAGGTCGGCGAGTGAGACCCGCGTCCTGCTGGTTTGGGCGCGGTTGAAGTCCGACTGGACCTGCCCCAGCGTCTTCAGCACCTTCGCCAGTTCGGACGGGTTGTTGACCTCCCAGTCCTTTTGCGGGGCGAGGCGGATGCGGGCTCCGTTGGCTCCGCCGCGCCGGTCGGTGCCACGGAAGGATGCCGCCGATGCCCAGGCGGTCGAGACCAACGCGGAGACGGGCAGCCCGGACCCGAGGATCTTGCCCTTCAGGGCGGCAACGTCCTTATCATCGATCAGCTCATGATCGACGGCCGGGACCGGGTCCTGCCAGATCATCTGCTCTGCCGGAACCAGCGGGCCGAGATACCGCGAAACCGGCCCCATGTCGCGGTGCGTCAGCTTGAACCATGCCCGAGCGAAGGCGTCGGCGAACTCCTCGGGGTGCTCGTAGAAGCGCCGCGAGATCTTCTCGTAGGCCGGGTCGAACCGCAGCGACAGGTCCGTAGTCAGCATCGTGGGCGCATGGCGCTTCGAGGGGTCGTGGGCATCCGGAACCGTGCCGGCGCCACCTTCCGCAACCCACTGGTGGGCACCGGCCGGGCTCTTGACGAGCTTGTACTCGAAGCCGAACAGGTTCTCGAAGAAGTTGTTGCTCCACTTCGTCGGTGTCGTGGTCCAGGTAACCTCGATGCCGCTGGTGATGGCGTCGCCGCCCTTGCCGCTGCCGTAGCTGCTCTTCCAGCCGAGGCCCTGCGCTTCGAGCGGGGCGGCCTCGGGTTCCGGGCCGACGTTTGTCGCAGGGCCCGCCCCGTGCGTCTTGCCGAACGAGTGCCCGCCGGCGATGAGCGCCAC
>PMXR01000047.1 GCA_003171035.1 Chloroflexota bacterium | reverse complement strand
CAACTGACACACGAGCAAGCTCGGGCGCTGGCCCTGGAATCGATCGACACAAGGCTCGAGCCCGCGGACGCGGCCCGGCTCGGCGATCACCTCGATGCCTGCCCGGAATGCGCGGCCATCGATGCCGAGTATCGGGCGATCCATCAGGAGCTCCNNGTCCAGGAGTTCGCCTCCAAGAATGTGGCGCTGCTATCGACCGCGGTCGCGGCCGCCCTTGTGGTCGTCCTGGTGGCTTCCACCGTCATCCTTCAGAGCCCCGGATCGGCGCCCCGTCCTGCCGGCACAAACGGAGGCGTCGCCGTCGTCGGCAGCGGTGCGTCGAGCCACGATTCCGAATCGCCACAGGGGCCGCTGGCAGTTGTGGGCGGTACGAGCTACTGGATCTCCGAGGCCGCCGGGGTCTACGAGATCAAGGGCGGCAGCGACCAGTGTGCTGCCGGGCAGGCCGGCTGCAGCATCTCCGGTAGTGGGCAGACGCTCGGCTCGGTCAAGAGCGCCACGCCCATCTCGGCCGTGATCGCACCGGACGCAAGTCGCGCGGCCGTCTGGACCGACTCGAAGATCGCGGTACTGCCTCTGGTGGCCAAGCCGGCAATGGTGCCGCTCGATCTGCTGACACCCCGACCGACCGGCGCCGCCCTCGCGACGCCCACGACGACTCAGGTCCCGGCCGGCACGCCGGCGAGCGACCAGTCGCCACTGCCGACGTCGGCGCCGGCAACGTCTCCCGCCGCTNNGCCCCGACCGCCGCCCCGACCGCTCCCGCGTCGACCATATCGGGGCCGGTGGCCATCCTGTCCGGGTATGAGATCGTCGGCCTGGATCCGGAGTTCTCCGCCGATGGCTTGACTCTTGCCTTCTCCGCGCGGCCCAAGGATCACAGCACCGGCCCGGACGTCTTCGTCTGGCACGTCGGCCAGGAACAGGCCTACGCGGTGACGTTCCGCCACGCCGACCAGCTGGCGGGATGGCTCGGCGATCGGATCCTGATCAGCGAGTTCTCCGGCGCCTCCGCCTCGGGAGGTCGGGGCACGCCCGGCTACGCCTCATACCTTTTCGATCCCAGGGCCGGGACCGCCGAGCAGATCGACCGGCCCATGCTGCTGCCGTCGGCCGACCCAACGGGCCACTTCCTCGTGTACTGGGCCGGGACCGTCGAGCTGGACCATTCGTCTGGCTTGTGGCATGCGGCGGCCGGCGATCTCTACTTCGAGAGCTGGTCGAACCTGAGCCTGACGCCCACGTCGCTCGCGCCCGTGGCAACGCCGACCGACTCGCCGACGCCCACGCCGATCGCCACGGCGGCGCACGGCGCGGTGGGGCCGAGCGAAGCACCGAGTGATGCTGCCAGTGCCGCCCCGACCGATGCCGGCGGACCACCGCAGACTTCGGACTACACGGCACGAGCCCTCAGCACCACCGATCAACCCGGCCAGGTCCGTGACTGGATCGTGCGCTGGGATGCGTCCGGTCGCCACGCCGCGGTCTGGGTCGCGGAGGCCGGCAGCGCGGCGGTCGGCCGGTTGAGCGTGTTCTCGATCGATCGCGACGCCGGACGTGCCGATAGTGATCAGCCACTGCCAGAATCGGAACGGGTCACGACCGGCCTGGGATTCGATGACGGGCACCTCATGTACACCACGGTCGACGGCAAGACATATCTCCAGGACATCGCCGCCCTGACGCCGGCCACGGTCGCGACCCCAACCGAGACGATCTCCGATCAACCATCCGAGGTCCCGACCCTGCAGTCGACCGACCCTTCCGGCGGCTGATCGCCCGTTCCGCCCGTCATCCGCGATCGGCCGGCAGGCGGGTCCGCGCCGGGCGCTGTATCCTTCCTTTCGACCTTTAACGACCGGCTCCGTGAGGCCGGGAAGGAGGACTGCGCCGTGCAGGGCAGCGAGAATCGATGNNGCCCTCGTCGGCATCCAGCGCCGCGGCGTTCCCCTGGCCCAGCGGATCGCCGACGCGATCGCGGAGCATGAGACCATCCGCGTCCCAGTCGGAGCGCTCGACATCACCTTCTACCGCGACGATCTGTCACTTGTTGCCCAGCAGCCGATCGTCAAGGGAACCGACCTGCCCTTCGACCTGAACGGCACTACCGTCGTGCTGGTCGACGACGTTCTATACACCGGCAGAACGGTCCGCTGCGCGATGGACGCCCTCATCGACTTCGGGCGGCCGCGGGCAATCCGGCTGGCGGTGCTGATCGACCGCGGCCACCGCGAGCTGCCGATCCGGGCCGACCACGTCGGCAAGAACGTGCCCACGTCGCGCGAGGAGATCGTCAAGGTCCACGTCGCCGAGATCGACGGGTCGGACGAGGTCAGCATCGCGCGCGAGTTGCGGGCCGCGGAAACGACGGGCAACTCATGACTACCGTGGCTTCCGGCGGTCACGGCGGCGGCGCCCCGACCGCTCCCGGCGCCGCCGCTCCGGGCTCAGCCGCCCTGACCGCTCCCGCGGCGTGGCGTCATCGCCACCTCATCGATCTGGACGTAGTCACGTGGCCCGAGATCGAACTGATCATGCGCACGACCGAGGAGATGAAAGGCATCCTCGCCCGGCCGATCCGCAAAGTCCCTGCTCTCAACGGCCGGCGCGTGACGACTCTCTTCTACGAAGCGTCGACCCGGACCCGCGTCTCGTTCGAGACGGCCGCTCGCAACCTGTCGGCGGATGTCGTCAGCGTTTCCACGGCCACTTCGTCGGTGACCAAGGGCGAGTCGCTCGTCGATACGGTCCGAACCCTCGAGGCGCTCGGTGCCGAGATCCTGGTGATGCGCCACTCCGTTTCCGGAGCACCGTATCTGGCCGCGGAGGTGTTCGGCGGCCACGTCCTCAACGGCGGCGACGG
>PMXR01000036.1 GCA_003171035.1 Chloroflexota bacterium | reverse complement strand
GCGAAAACCTGTGAAATCCGCAGCCGGGGTCAGCGGCACCGGCAATCTCGCTCTGGCAGGCTCGGGCACAGAGACCTTCAGCTACGACGCCGCCAACCGTCTGGTTGCATCTGGCTTCGGCGCACCCGGCGCCCAGAGCGAGACCCGTACCTACACCTACGACCCCGACTCCAACCGCACCCAGGTCGTCGAGTCCGGTGTCACCTTCTATTACACCTTCGACGCGACTGACGCCCTGGTCACCCGATCGACCTCGGCCAATCCAAACCTGACCGGCACGACCTGCTCCCAGCGTGGATTCTGTTATGACGCCTTCGGCGATTTAGTCACGAGCACACCGTCGGCGCAGGACAGCTCGATCCTGATCCCGACCACCTACACCCTCGATCCAGCAGGCCACCTCACCGCCATCAGCGACGGCACGAGCGCCGACGCTGTCAGCTTCACGCTCGACGCTCTGGGCCGACACGCCACGCGGACCGTGGGCACCAACCCTGTGACCACCTACTCGTATCTGGGCACCAGCGACTCCATCACGACCATCGCCAGCAGCGGCGGCACGACCTACAGCACGATCGACGCCATCGGCGATCGACTCTGCACCGGAGTCGGTACCTCGATCGGCTGGATCGTCCCCGACCTTCACGGCAATGTCGCCGCGGCGGTCAGCTCCGGCCCAGCGCCGGCCTTCGTCAACGCCTTCCGCTTTGATCCCTACGGCGAGACCGTCGCCAACTGGACCGCCTCCGCCGGCTCGGTATCTCTGCCGTGGCGCTATCAAGGCCGAATGCTCGAGTCTGCCGGCAGCTCCACCTCATCGGATCTGTATGACTTCGCTGCCCGTTCCTACGACCCGAGTCTGGGCGCCTTCACGAGCTTCGACTCGATGGCGGGCTCAGCCCAGAACCCGGCGACGCTCAACCGCTACCTGTATGCCAACGCCAACCCGGCGACGTTGGTGGATCCGGATGGGCACTGCGCGTCCGGGTACGCGAACAACTGGAACTTCGATACGAGATCCCTGGCGTGTACGGCAACAGCAGCGACTCTCGTGCAGAACAACATCACCGCCCAGGTTGCTCACTTCATGTATGTCTCGGGCAAGGTCAGCTCGGTGCAGAAGAGCATCGCCAACAAGGTCAGCGCCGCCGCTGCTGCCGACGCGGCCCAGCACCACTGCGATGGGATCGGCGCCTGTCTGGGTTCCTTCGCCAGCGGCTTTGCCAACGGCGCCCTCAACATGCCTGGCAACACGGTCAGGGGACTCCAATGCATGGCGGACGTCAACTGCGCTGGCAAAGGTGGCCCATTGGCAAGTCTGGCGATGATGCCAGGTGTCAGCAGCGCCATCACCGACATCAACATGGCCCAGAACGCCTGGAAGGGAGACTACTACTCCGTCGGGCAAACCACCGGCAACGCGGCCGCCTCAGCCGCCGTAATGGTGGCGATGATGGGCGCGGGCGCGGCGGTCGGTGCGTTGCGAGGCCTGGCCGCTGTGGCCCAAACGGCCGACGCGACCGCCGAAACAGCCGCATTGGCCGACGAGACTCCCGGCATTCTCAACATGAGGCCGCTCGAAGCTGAACCTGCAGGACTCGGCTGCAGCTTCACCCCCACCACGACCGTCGCGACCGCCACAGGCTCCGTCGCTATCGCCAGCATCCGCGTCGGCGACACCGTGATGGCCTACGATCCAAAGACAGGCGTAACCGGACCGCACACCGTATCTGCGGTGATGGCCCATAGCGATCCCGCGGTAGAACACCTGGGCACCGACTCAGGTGCCATCGACACCACCCCCAACCACCCCTTCTTCACGACCGATCGCGGCTGGGTGGACGCAGGCTCATTGCGGGTCGGCGAGAAGGTCCGAACCGAGTCCGGCGGCTCCGCCACCGTTACCGGGTTCACTATCGACTCCACCCCCACTACCATGTGGGACCTGACCGTCGATGGAGCCCACAGCTTCTTCGTTGGCTCTGGCGCGGTGCTGGTGCACAACTGTCCGCCGGTGTCGGGACCCAACTTCACCCCGGAGGGGCTGCGCCCCGTAGGTACTTCGCCGTGGCGGCCACCCGAATTCATTCCTAGCTCGGAGAGTCCATTCGCGCAGGAGGTCCTGTCGCAAGGCGCAGAGATAGAGAAAGCGACCAGCCCAGCCAATATCCACCCAGAGGCGGGCGGCCTTTCGGGGGCTTCCAAGTGGCTAGCCATTCCAGTTGGCGGAGCGATCGGAGCCTACGTTCTATGTCATGCGCTTGGATGGTGCAGCGATGAATGAACTCCGCGAAAGCACGAAGGGGCAGGCATTTCCAGTGGGTACGTTCGCGGTTTTGGAGAGCCCGACAAGAGGTTGCCGATGCGCATCTTGAGAGAGCGAGCAGCAATTCGGGCGAGTGATCGCGCGCGATCCTTGATCGATCAAGGGCGGCTCACCGAGGCCGTCGACGCCTACGAGTCAGCCCTTGTATGGTTTCGTCAGCGGCCTCTCATCGAGTCGCGCGCAATGCTTGCTCGGTGCCTTCTTGGCAAGGGGATGGCACAACTCACGTCCCGTCGGCCGGAAGGGGCTCTTCAATCGTTCGAGGAACTGATCGCGAGATTACATGACCAGTCCGACCCTCAGAGCCGACCGCTCGTTGCCCTGGCCATGCGGGATAGGATTGCCGCCCTGACCGATCTGGGCGAACTGGCTGCCGCAATGCAGGCGTGTACGGAGATGGTCTCCTTGTTCGCCGACGCTGATGATCCGTCGCTCAGGTACTCGGTCGCAGTGACCGAGCTACACATAGCGTCTCTCCAAGCGCGATCTGGTCGTTTCGACATCGCAATGGCCTCGTACGACCGCTTGGTTGAGGAGTTCGGTCGTGAAGGTCAGCAGGACATCCATGACCTCGTGGCTACCGTTCGATACGATCACGCAGTCGCTCTTGAGAAGATGGGCCTTGGACCTCAAGCGATCGAGGCCTACGAGGGAATTATCCAAGACTTCGCTCGCGCGCCAGTAGCGCAGGAGACTGTCGCGAAGGCAATGGTGAACGAAGGAGTTCAATGGCTTGAGACGGGCGATGCAGATCGAGCTAGCTCGAAATACGAGTGTGCCATCGATGCGTTTAAGGGCTCGTCGAGTCCTGAGATCAGAGCTCAGATGGCGAAGGCGCTCTTCAACCTTGGAAACGCCCGCGAGAGGGCCGGCAGACCGGAAGATGCGATCGCTTCGTACGACCGAGCCTTTGACGCTTACAGCGGTGACACTCTGGCCGCCCAAGATGTAACAAGCGCACTCACAAACAAGGCCGTGCTTCTGTTGCGGCTTGGTAGAAGACCGGCTGCGTTGGCTGTGTGCGCCCAGATCCGCAAGAGGCTGGCTGAGGCCGCCGACTCTCACTCCTTGTTGTGCCTCCGAACGGTCGAGAGTATCGAGCAGGCGCCAGCCGACTACCCGGCTTGACTGATTGCAGGGTCCCCGCCTACGGCTAACCGGCCTGGAGACCTAGTGTCAGCCAGGCACCATCAACCTGTCCTTCACGCCATCCACGACCATCCTGCTCGCCGGTGGAGGGTCTCTGCCGATAGCCGGCCTCAAGGTCGGCGACACGGTCCAGGCCTACGACCCGGAGACCGGAGAGACCGGACCCCACACCGTCACAGCGGTGATGGCCAATATCGACCCGGCGGTCGAACACCTGGTCACCGACTCCGGCGCCATCGACGCCACCCCCACTACTATGTGGGACCTGACCGTCGATGGAGCCCACAGCTTCTTCGTCGGCCAGGGTGCGGTGCTGGTACACAACTGCGGCGGAGGACTGCCCCCCGACACGGTCATCGTACATGGCGGATCATCCATACCTGGTGAACCGGGATTCTCTGCCATGTAAGGATCGTCGGTTCCTGAGGCGGCGATGGGCGTGCCTCATGGGACGGTGCAGATAACGACAGCCGGCGAGATTGTTGACGGTGGTGGGTCAGTGGTGGCCAGCCCCGAATTCGACGACAAGGTTGGGCAAATCAACTACCAACATGTCTCCGTGACGCTTGGCGACGGCTCCAACCCGTTTGGGGATCCGTGGCAAGAAGGGATTCCAGGCAGTTGGCGTTTTGGTCGCAGCGGCTACCCGTATGGATGGAACCCAAATGACCAATAGAGGCCTGCCATTTCGCGCTCGCAATGAGTCTGACGTCGAGTCTCTGGATTTGGAAGCGATCAGCCGCCGGTTGGCGGCGGTCACCGCCGGGCCATGGGTCCTGGTCGAGTCGGGCTCGGAACGCTACATCTTGCTGGGCGCCCAAACAGAGCCGCGTCCCTTGTACGTGCGGCGCGAACTGGAGCAGGCCGGCCGCGAGGACGTCGCGTTTATCGCTCATATGCCCGAGGACGTAGGCTTCCTGTTGTCCGTGCTTGAGTCGGGCACCGTCTCGGAATCTGACGTTCCGCGGATCTCCGAGATCGAAGTCCGTGTCGAGGCCGCGACGCCGGGGCCTTGGTGGGACTGGCTGGAGAGCAGTGGTGCTCTGGGCGGATCAAGCATGATCTCCGTCCTTTCGGATGAGTTCGCGCCAGATATCTACCTTTGGCACGGAGACAGGATCGCTTCCGATTCCGACATCGAATTTGTCGCTCATGGCCGCCAAGACGTCCCACTTCTCCTGGCAGCAGTGCGTTCTCTGCTTAGAACGTCGGCCTGAACTCGAGTGGGTTACCAGGGCTTCGATGGAGACTCTGGGCTGCCCTGGGTGCCGCGGGGCGGCAGCCGGCTTCGGGTCCGATGCCCACCTAGGGCAGAACCGGCAACCCAAGGGCGTTGGTCTTCACCGGGGTGGCCACCGGCTGGCCCGGGATCGCGGGTACGTTCGGAGTGTCGAGTGCCGGGGCCGAGGGTAGGGCCGCTGGCGGCGTGATCGTCGGGCTCGCGCTGGGCTCCAACTCGGGTAGCGGATGGTCCGACTCGGTGATCTTGGCCTTGGCGTACTCGGCGGCGAACCAGGCGTCGTAGCCGTCTAGGGTCAGGCGGGCGATGGTGCGCGCGTCGGGGACGGCGGTCTTGCGCTCGGTGACCACTGCGAGCGCGAGCTTGCCGTCGAGGACGAACGGGTCCGAGAGCGTGCCAATGGCGGTGTCGAAGAGTGCGGCCCGAACCGGCTCGGTTGGTCCGAACTCGGGGGCGGCGCGCCAGCCGGCATCGGTGGCGAGGGCGACGTCAGTTGGCGAGAACTGCGTGGTGTAGGTGACGAGGTTCGGCGCGGGGTCGGCTCGAACCTGCTGCAGGGCCACCTGGGCTCGCTCGTCGAGCGTGCCGCTGTAGCGGGATTCGACGAGGAAAAGCTGCGGGCCGGCCGCCGTCGTGATCGGCCCCATGACGTCGCCGGTGTGGACGGAGTCGGCGAACGCGGCTTTGCCGATGTCGGGCGTCAGCTGGCCCTTGGTGTAGAAGCCGATCTCGCCGGATGCGCTCGACGTGTTGGAGCCGGCTGCCTTGTTCGCCGCGGTGACGAGCGCTCGAAGCAGAGTCGCTCGATCGGTCGCGGAGTCCGACTTCAGCGTCTTGGCAAGCGCGTCGGCGCCAAGGTCCAGGCCGGCCGGCGCGCCCGCGATCGACCTCGGACTCACGCCCGACAGCCGATCGACCACGAGACCCGAGAGCTCGACCCAGGGCCCGGCCGATCCGGACGAGTCGGGCGCGGCGCCGATGACGAGCTCACGGAAGTGGGCCATGCTCACGCCCTTGGACCAGCCGGCGATCAGGTGTGCGGTGACCGCCCGCTTGAGTACCTGGCCGTTGGCCCATTGCTGGAGGGCGGTGGTATCGAGCTTGGCGGTGTACGCGTCGACACTCAGCCGTCGAGAGGCGACGGTGACGTTGGGGGCGCTGAGCACCTTGCCGATGGCGACGCGACCGTAGACGTCAGTGGTGGGCCCCACGATTGTGCCGGGCTGCCCCTCGACCGTGGTGGCGGCGACGGCCGGGTCCAAGTCGAGCGATGCGTCGGCGGGCACGCCGTCCGCGGAGACGGCCACGTCCTCGCCCACGACTTGCCAGCCGGCATCGTGGAGGTCGGCGACGATCGTCGTGACGGGCGTGTCTGCGGCCAGCTCCGTGCGGACGCGCGTGGTTGCTGCGTCGACATTGGCCGCCGTCGCGGCCGGCCACGAGCCGGCAGGAGCGGCGCTGGTCGTTGCGGCGCCCGCAGCCGTCGCGGTCGGCAGCCCAAACCGGACATATCGGACCCGGTGCCCGACGTCGCTCATCGCTTCGGTCGTGCCTTCGGCCATCGCGTCCGGGTCGGTGGGAGTGGCGACGCCGTCGCGCGCCGCCAGCTCGCGGAGTAGCTCGTCGTCGATCAGACTCTGGCGCGCCGCCTCGAGGGTCGTCATCGCCGCGGCTTGACTTCGCAGCGCCGTCGCCTGGTCCGCAGTGACGTATCCCTTGGCATACGCGTCGCCGATGTAGCTGCTCCGCTCCTGCGCGAGGAGCGACAGGACGGCCATCCGACCGCGCAGGGTTTCGCGGCTGATGTCGTGGCCGTTGACCGTGGCGACCCTCGTCCAGTCGTGGTCGGATCGGTAGAGCAGGTACGCCCCGCCGATGCTTCCCAGCCCCACGACGATGACGAGACCAAAGGTCGCGAGAATCACAACTTCGCGGCGCGGGTGCGGCCTGTGGATGCGGGCCGCGGCATGACCCAAAAGTCCGCGCACACGCCCGAACCGCCCCGACGGTCTGCTCGGCGCCTTGGTGCGTCGCTCGGCGCGCTCGGCCGGGCCGCGATATCGACTGGTGTTCTTCGGCATGCCCCTCGATCTCCGCAAGGTGTCGGGCCAAGGATACCGAGATCAGCGGTCGCGACGAGCCGCCATTGCGAAGGCAAGAAAGTAGGCATCGAGCGACTCGCCGGTCGATGCGTAGTCGTTGTCGCCGACCAGGAAATCGCAGACCACTTCACGCGCGCGAGAGATCTCCCGCCGTCGCGGACCCCGCCAACGGTCGTCGGCCAGTGTCAGGTCGAGGAGTTCCAGCGCCCGTTCGAGCGCCCCTTGCAGGCGCATATCGTCGCCGTGCGCCTTCGCCCGAATTGCCCTGCCCACATCGCTGCCGACGTTGCCGAGTTGCTCGTTGAGCGTCAGCGTATGCCAGCGCCCGGCCGAGAGACTGGCGTGGAGGGCCTGCTCGGCCACTTTCAGCTCCTGACCAGACGACCAACGACGGCCACGATCTTCTCCTGCGCGGTTGAGTCTTCGACGCCACGCGATCGATTGCCCTGGCGCGGCCGAATGTTGATCATCGAGTCGAACTCGATCCAATCGGCCTGGCCGTATTGCGCCGGGTAGAGGTTGATGCCCCATAAGTCGGTCTGGTTCGACCCGAGCCCCAGCAGCGTGGCTTCCTCATCGGCATGCATTTCGCCACCGATGGCCATGATTCCCTGGTCGAGGTCGATGACGGCCTTCACAAGATTGCCGAATCCAGACTCTGCGAGTTCGGCGAGATGCACGACCGTCACCGACTCGCGGATCACTTCCATGTCGTCCGGCGGCATCTCCACTCCTTCGGGGCCCAACCTGCCAGCCGGCGCCGTGGAGGTCGGCCACGATCGCGGTGACCGACGTATCCCCGGCCAGTTCGGTGACAAGGTGTCACACCAAGGATACCTGGGCGCGTTGCGGTCCCGTCGATCCGCCACCCGCGCCGCCATTGCGGGACGCCCGGGGATTGGCCCGTGCTACACTGATTCAGTGCTACACGAGCCGAGGTGACACGGTGGCAAACCTGACGATCTCGATACCGGAGGCGGTTCTTCGTAAGGCCCGGATAAAGGCGCTGGAGCACCGTACGTCGGTCAACGCGGTACTGCGCGACTACCTGGAGCGGTACGCGGGAGTGGGCGCGACGGCCGAAGCCCTCGCGGGATTCGTCGAGCTCGCGAGCGCCGCTCACGCCAGCAGCGGACCAGGCGGCCGAACGTGGACGAGGGATGAGCTGGATGACCGAACGAACCTTCGTTGACACCAACGTCTGGGTGTACGCCGTCGACGAGGCCGATCCGGCCAAGCATGCGCGCGCGCTCGAGCTCCTTGCGCCGACGCCCGATTCGGACTATGTCGTCTCGACCCAGGTCCTGATCGAGTTCTACGTCGTCGTCACGCGCAAGCTTGCGATCCCGGTCAGCGGGGAGGCGGCTCAGGCGATGGTCGACGAGATGGCGCGGCTGCCCGTCGTGCCTGCGGACTCGCAGCTGGTGGTCGCCGCGATGGCAGGCAGTCGAGAGTGGGGGATCTCGCTGTGGGATGCGCTGATCATTCGGGCCGCGGAGGTCTCGGGCTGCGATCTTGTCCTGAGTGAGGACTTGACCGATGGCCGCGTATACGGCTCCGTCCGGGTCGAGAATCCGTTCGCGGCCGGCGCCTAGGTCGCGCGCCGCACCTGCCCGGACGCCGGACCCGCTCATCGGCCACAATAGGGGCAGTCCGGTCGGTGGTGCGTCGAGAGGCGGAAGCGGCGGCCGCGGCGGGCAGGCGCAGGAGCTGCAGGCGCAGGAGCAAGGAGAGCCACATGACGATCGCACGCCGAGAAGGGATCGCCTGGGCCCGGCTGGCCGATGTCGACCCCGAGCTGTGGGCGGCCATTCAGGGCGAGACCGATCGCCAGCGCTGGAAGATCGAAATGATCGCCAGCGAGAACTACACCTTCGCCTCGGTGATGGAGGCGCAGGGTTCGCCGCTCACCAACAAGTACGCCGAGGGCCTGCCCGGCAAGCGCTACTACGGCGGCTGCGAATTCGTCGACCTGGCCGAGCGCCTCGCCCAGGACCGGGCCCTGGCCCTCTTCCCCGGTTCCGAGCACGTCAACGTCCAGCCCCATTCGGGCGCGCAGGCCAACATGGCCGCCTACTTCTCGGTGCTCCAACCCGGCGACCGCGTCCTGGGCATGAACCTGGCCCACGGCGGCCACCTGACCCACGGCTCGCCGGTCAACTTCAGCGGCAAGCTGTACGAGTTCTTCGCCTACGGCGTCGACGAGAAGACCGAGCAGATCGACTACGACGTCCTCGAAAAGCAGGCAGCCGAGCTGCGGCCGAAGATGATCGTCGCGGGCGCCAGCGCCTACCCGCGCACGCTCGACTTCGAACGCCTCGGCAAGATAGCCAAGAGCGTGGATGCGCTGCTCTTCGTCGACATGGCCCACATCGCCGGGCTCGTCGCCGCCGGGCTCCACCCGACCCCGTTCGGCCACGCCGACATCGTCACTACCACCACTCACAAGACGCTGCGCGGCCCGCGCGGCGGCTTGATCTTCTGCCGCGAGGATCTGGGCAAGGCCGTCGACAAGGCCGTCTTCCCCGGCGTCCAGGGTGGCCCGCTGATGCACGTCATCGCCGCCAAGGCGGTGGCCTTGAAGCTCGCCGCCACTGACGAGTTCCGCGACGACCAGCGCCAGACGATCGTCAACGCCAAGCTGCTCGCCGCTACTCTCACCGACAAGGGCGCGCGCGTCGTCTCGGGCGGCACGGACAACCACCTGATGCTCGTCGACGTGACGCCGCTGGGCGTGACCGGCAAGGAAGCCGAGCATCTGCTCGACGAGGTCGGCATCACCGTCAACAAGAACGCCATCCCGTTCGACAAGAACCCGCCCAACACCGCGTCCGGCATCCGCGTCGGAACCCCGGCCACCACGAGCCGCGGCTTCCGCGAGCCGGAGATGCGCCAGCTGGGCGAGATCATCATCTCGGCGATCGTCACTCGCGACGATCCGTCCGAGCAGGCCAAGCTCTCGGCACTCGTCCATGACATCTGTGCCCGCTTCCCCGTGCCGGGGCTTCGGGAGGACTGACCACGCCATCTGAGTCTCGCCAGGCCGGGCGGTCTCGTCCGGCGCCCGGCGCGCCGAGGCCGTCGGCCCGGCCGTCGACCGAGGTCCGGCCGTCGACCGAGGCCCGGCGGTGAACCTCGACTTCCTGGATCTCACGCCCGGCGCTCTGAGGGCTCTGCCGGCCATCATCCTGGGGTTCATCGCCGCCGCGGCGATCACCCTGGTCGCGACGCCGATCGTCCGGGCCTATGCCCGCCGCTTCGGCATGGTGGACCGGCCTGAAGCTCGGCGCGTCAACACCCGGGCCATTGCGCGGGGCGGCGGCATCGCCATCCTGCTCGGGTTCGTGATCGTCTCGGCGGCGCTGCTCGTCGCCAACAGCGTCATCGGCCTGCATTTCGTGGCTCGGCCGCAGATCATCCATCGGCCTCAGACATTCGCCCTCCTCGGCGGCGCCGTGCTTGCGGTCGGCGTTGGCCTGCTCGACGACTGGTTCCAGCTTCGCGCCCGGTGGCAGTTCATCGGGCAGTTCCTGCTGGCGGCCGTGGCGGTGGGCCTCGGCGTGGCCGTGACCAGCCTCAACGATCCCCTGGCCGCCAAAGGGACGCTTCCCCTGTCCGGCATCGTCGCCGCCGTGGCGACGCTGATCTGGATCGTGGGCATGATCAACAGCATGAACTTCATCGACGGCCTGGACGGGCTGTCATCCGGCATCGCCCTGATCGCGGCGGTGACCCTGGGGATCATCAGCCTGACCGCGGACCCGGTCGAGCCGTACGTGGCGATGTTCTGCTTCGCTCTCGCGGGTGCCCTGGCCGGGTTCCTGCGCTGGAATTTCCACCCGGCCTCGATCTTCGCCGGGACCAGCGGGATCATGCTCATGGGCTACGTTCTGGCGGTGCTATCGATCCTGGGCTCGGCCAAGATCGCCGTTGCCGCGCTCGTCCTGGGAGTGCCGATCATCGACACGTTCTGGATCATCGTGCGGCGGACCGCTTCGGGCCGGTCGCCTTTTGCCGCGGATCGGGGTCACATCCACCACCGCCTCCTCGACTTCGGACTGTCCCACCGCAGTACGGTCCTGGTGATCTACGCGATCTGCCTGATCCTGGCGGTGATGTCGCTGGTTCTCTCCGGATCCGGCCAGTTGTACGCGTTCATGGGACTGGCGATGCTGTTCGGCCTTGTGCTGCTCCTGATCGAGCGCCTCAGCGACAGGTCGGTCCCGACGGCCGCCGGAGCCGACGGCGACACCGCTGGCGCCGACGGCGAGGCCACTGGAGCCGACGGCGACGCCGCGACCGACCTGCCGCTCCCCACATCGGTCGACGGCCCGCATTAGGTCATGAGGCCGCGCCACCGCGCCCGGCGTGCCATCTGGGCCTGGCTCCTTCGGGGGATTGAGCGCCTCCGGAAGTCGGCTGCTAAACTCACCCCGCTCTGGCAGGGAGAAGGATGAACGATCCAGGGAAGGCGTCCGGCTACATCGCCCTCTTCTCGGAGATCGGCTTCATTCTGCTGTTTACAGTCCTGGCGGGCGTGCTTGCGGGGTACTGGCTGGACCAGCGCCTGGGGACGATCCCGATATTCGTCCTGGTCGGGTTCGCGATCGGCTTCGGCAGTGGTGCGACCGGCTGCTGGCGGTTGACGGCCTCCTTCCTGGCGAAAATGGACGAAGACGATCGACGATGAAGCGGCTCCTCTCAGCCGCTCCCATACGGAGCTAGTGTTGACGACCCCCCCGGGCGTGTCGCCCGAGACGATCGATACGAATCAGGTTCCCGCTCAATCCGGCGCTCCGGCCAAGAAGGGCCTGCGGCTGTCCTCGGGTCGATTCCTGTTGCTGCTCGCCGTCGCGGTCGTCGTACTGGACGTCCTCGCCGTCCACTTCGTCCCGCCCTTTCCCAAGGACGGCCAGCCCGGGCAGGCGTGCGATTACCCGTCCTGCTTCATCAACTCCGTCATCGAATTCCCGCCGCCCGCAGTCGTGATCGACCTCCAGCCCAGCACGGCCGTCACCCCGGCGCCGATGATCTACTTCCACCCCAGCATCAGCTCCACGATCCTGACGATGTGGATCGTGATGGCGCTGTTGCTGCTGGTCGGCTTCATCGCCACTCGCCGGATGAAGGTCGTACCTGGCCGGCTCCAGAACATCGTCGAATGGGGATACGAGTTCGGCTCTGATTTCGCGGCCGGCATCGGCGGCGAGCAGTCCCGCCGCTACTACCCGATATTCGCCGGCTTCTTCGTCTTCATCCTCTTCTCCAACTGGAGTGGCCTCGTACCGCCGGTCGGCAGAATCGAACAGCTGCGAGCGCCCACCAGCGACGTCAATGTCACGCTCGGCCTGGCGCTCACCTCATTCGTACTCTTCCAGGGTGAAGGCTTCCACCAGCTCGGCGTGCGCGGCTACCTCGGGAAATTCTTCCCGCTGGGCGAGTTCCGTAAGGGCATCGGCGCAGGCATCCTGGCCATGTACGTTGGGATCATCGAGCTCTTCCTGGAGTTCGT
>PMXR01000022.1 GCA_003171035.1 Chloroflexota bacterium | reverse complement strand
CGGGCGTGCACATCGCCTACGACGCCGCCGCAGCCATCGCCATCCTGGTCGGGTTGGGCGTCCCTCTCGATCACGCGGCCGAATCGCTGGCCTCTGTCGGGCCGGCGTTCGGCAGGCTGGAGAAGATCGACGCCGACGGCAAGACGATCATCCTGGCGTTCGCCAAGAACCCGACTTCGTACAACACCACGCTTCGGGCACTCGCGACCGAAGAGGAGCCGCGCCAGCTTCTGATCGCCGCCTCCAATACCCTCGTCGACGGCGAGGACTTCGGCTGGCTGTGGGACGTCGACTTCGAATCGATGGCGCCCCGGGTCGATCGAGTCATCATCTCCGGCACCCGCGCCGACGAACTCGCCAACCGGCTCCACTACGCGGGCGTGCCCTCGGCCAAGATGCAGATCTTCGAGGATCGGCGGGCGGCCCTTACGGAGGCGTTCGCTCTCCTTCCGCCGGGGTCACGGCTGGTGGTCCTGTCGGGCTACACGCCGCTGATCGAACTCCGCAACGACATGCGGCGGCGCGGCTGGACCGGGAGATACTGGGCCGTATGAGCGAGACGAAGCGGGTCAAGCCCGCGATCCCTCACAAGCCTTCGCCGAGAAACGTGGCCGCGCAGTCGCTCCCGACCGACTACCAGATCGATCCGGCCAACCCGTATCCGCCTCTCGCCCCGATCCCCGTGCCCAAGACCAAGACCGCCAGGGGCCGTGAGCCGGCAGCAGCGGGGAAGTCGATTCGAGGGCCGAGCCAGACGCCGGCCGCGTCGGCCGCTGCCCCGTCGGCCGCGTCGTCCGCGTCGGCCGCTGCCGCGTCGGCCGCATCGGCCCCGGCCCCGTCGGAGTTGCGCCGGAGTCATGCGCCCGAGCTGGCCGGCCCGTTCGAGACCGCCGCCATCGCCGCGCCCAGTCCGGCCATCCATTCGGTCCATACGACCCATTCGCGCGATCACAAGTCGCTGCGCATCGCCCACCTGTACCCATCGCTGCTCAACGTTGCCGGCGACGGCGGCAATCTGATCGCACTCCAGCGCCGGGCCCAGTGGCGTGGCATTCCCGTCGATGTTGTGGCGGTCGAGAAGGGCGAGATGCCCGACTTCCGCAGGTTCGACATCGTGCTGTTCCACGGCGGCCAGGACGTCGAGATGGCGGTCGCGGCCGACGACTTCGCTCGCAAGGCGCCGTCGCTCCGCGCCGCGGTCGATGAAGGCGTGGTCGTCTTCGCCGTCTGTGCCGGGCTCCAGCTGATGGGTCATCGCTACATATCCAACGCCGGCGAAGAGATGCGCGGCGCGGGGATCCTGGATCTCGAGACCCGCGGCGGTCCGCAGCGCTTCATGCAGCACGCGGCCTGCGAAGTCACCATCGACGGCATCACCGACACTGTCGTCGGCTTCGAGAACCACTCCGGCTTGACGGTCCTGGGGACAGGCTGCGAGCCGTTCGGGAAGGTTATTGCCGGCGCCGGCAATAACGGCCGCGACGGCCTCGAAGGCGCGCGCACCAAGAACGTCTTCGCAACCTACCTGCACGGACCGTGCCTGCCGAAGAACCCCTGGCTGACCGATCAGCTGCTTCGCATCGCGGTCGGGCGGGCAGAGGGATTGCGCCCATCGCGGGTAACCCTCTCGCCGCTCAACGACGAGGCGGAGGCACGTGCCCACGCCATGGC
Organism: Chloroflexota bacterium; assembly: GCA_003171035.1. Lineage (GTDB taxonomy): Bacteria > Chloroflexota > Limnocylindria > Limnocylindrales > CSP1-4 > Fen-1039. Next base: position 12,965 of record PMXR01000022.1, on the reverse strand, counting down.
CCTGGCCAAGGCAATGGCCAACCGCGGCCACCGAACCGCCCTCGAGCCGGCTCGACTCGTGAGGGGCCGCAAGAGCTAGGGCCGGGCTGGCAGCCGAGCGAGCGGCAGAGCGAGCGGCTGAGCGAGCCGGGCGGTGCCGGACGGGGGCGCCGCTGGTGGCCGAGCTCGAGGACTGAACGTTTCGCGCGTCTTGAACGTAGTTCGGGTGACACCGTTGCGAGGGGAGGTCGATGATCGAGTTGGCGGGGGTCCAGCAGCGAGACGACGATCGTGTTGTGGAATTGCTGCTGGCCGGCGTTCCGGAGGCCCATCGACTGGCTGCGTGGATCCTGGGCGACCCGGCCGGAGCCGAAGACGCGGTCCAGGAGGCGTTGCTGCGAGCATGGAGGCAGCGCCGCAGCATCCGCTTCGAACTCGGGCAGCCGCAGCGCTGGTTCATGCGGATTGTCGTCAACGTCTGCCGCGACGAGCTTCGGTCGAGGCGGCGCCGGCCCTTCATCGCGACAGCGGACAACTCCGGCAGCGACTCGGAAATGGCGACGGCCCCGGCTTCGGCCGGCCACGACGACCTGGACCGGGCGATCGCCCGCCTGACCGAAGACGAGCAGATCGTCCTGGGGCTCCGTTTTGGGCGTGACATGACGATCCCGCAGATTGCGCTGCAGACCGGGCTCCGCGAAGGCACGGTCAAGTCTCGTCTCCACTATGCCCTGGGGCACGTGAAGGCCGCGCTCGATGCGGAGCGCCGGGCCGAGGAGAAGTCACGATGAGCGATCCCGACCTCGAGTCCAGGCTCCAGTCGCACTACCGGCGGTTCCGCCCCGACGACTCCACGAGACTCCTTCTGGCGGCCGAGACGCGCCTCGACGAGATCCGCCGGCAGCCGGATGCCGCACGGTGGCGGCGTCGTGCACTTGCTTTCGGGCTGGTCGCCGCCGCCGTCGTCGTGGCGGTCGTGGCCGGGGGCATCTTCCTGGGCTCGTCCCGCGCCACGCCGGCGGCATCAACCACATCAACCACATCGGCCACGGTCACGGCCTCGCCGTCGGCGCGGGTGATCTCCAAGGCGGATGCCGTGGCGGCGCTCAAGGCTTTCCTCGGCCGCGACCCGGGCCAGGTCACGGTGAACGATCCGACGGCGGCCGCCGGCGGGCAGGCCTACCAGATCATGGGGACGCCGGATGGAGTATTCGGGGAAGCGAGGGTCGACGTCTCCACCGGCCGAGTGATCAGCCTGATCCTGACGGTACCGGCGACGACGACGGTGAAGCTCACGCCCGTCCAGGCCCAAGCCGCCGCGGCGGCCTTCTTCAAAGCCCACAACATTTCGATAGACGGCTTGACGCCGACCGTCAAGCTGGAAGATCACGGCTGCTGCAAGAACTACGCGGTCGAGTGGGATCGAATTGAGAACGGGGTCACATTCCCGGAGAGTGTCCAGGCCGACGTGGATCCGTCGAACGGCACGGTCTACTCATTCATCGAATATCGCGCGCCGTATGGGCCCGTTGCGTCGCCGACGATCGACCGCCAGAAGGCGATCGAGCTGGCCACCACCGCGAGCGGGCTGACCAAGCCAAAGATCGAGGCCGTGCAGATGCAGGTCATCTCGGCCCCGGCATACGCGGGCACCGGCTGGAACGGCCGGCTGGTCTGGTCGGTCCAGCTCTCCGACGATAGCCAGGGCTATGTCGCGGCTGCCTGGGTATACGTGGACGCCGTGACCGGCGAGACCATGATCGCGGGTCGCGGCTGAGGCTGGAGCGGAGCGAGCGGGCCGGACCCTCGATCGGGGCGCTTGAGCGAGCGGGCCCGCGCTGCCGCGAGCCCGCCCCAGCCGACCTCTACTTCTTGGCCTGCAGCGCGGTCTCCAGCTTCAGGATCTTGTCCAGCAGCGTGTTGATCGCCGCGTCCTGCTCGAGCAGATGTGCCTGGATCTGCTCCGACTCGTGGAACGTGGCGTCGGCGTCCTGGTAGGTCATGTCGGCGCGCTTGTCGGACGCCCGCGACAGGATGTTCTGGCCGACCATGATCACCGACAGCATGACCAACTGGATGAAAGTCTGGCTGACCCACTGAATCAAGAGCAGCGGGCTGCCGGTGGCCGACGGCAGGGCGACCAGCGCGAGCAGGCCGAAGGCATAGGCGCACCACATCGTCCCGACGACGGTGGTCAGCACCAGGGCGATCTTGCCGTTGAAACCGACGTGCTCGTCGGTCGTCTTGGGCGGCCCCGACTTCTTGCGCAACGCGATATGAGGATGCGGCACATGCTTGAATTCGATGCTCATGGTCACTCCTGAGGAATGGGTGCTGCCATCATCGCGCACGCGAGCCAAGATGCCGAGACCCAGGCGCGTCGTCGCTCCCGCCGCTACAGTTCCTGGCGCCTGAACGCCAGCCACGTAACGGCGAAGATCGCCGGGACCAGGGCGATGTTGAAGAGCACCGGGCCCAGGATCCAGCCGGGATCGTGGCCTAGCATCAAGTCCAGTGCGGGCGCACCCAGCGACGAGGGCGAATAGGTCCCGATGACCGGCAGCGCCCCGACGATCCCCAAGAGCAGCATCGCGAGCAGCCCGATGCCGGCCGCAGCGACGGCGGAACGGGTCACCGTGCTGCCGAGCATGGTGATCGCAGCGAACGCGACACTCATCCACCACATCATCAAGGCCATGGCCAGGTAGCCGCCCAGCGGGAAGACGGAGGGGTACAGCAGCAGCGTGTAGACGTATCCGAAACCGCAGCCGAGGGCCGTCGCAAGGCCGAGTGTCAATGAGATCGCCACAAGCTTGGCGGCCAGGAAGGCGGCCCGCGACGCCGGCTTGGTCAGGATCATTCCGGCAGTGCCGCGCTCCTTCTCCCAGGCCACCGACCCCATCGCCAGCAGCAGCGCGCAGACGATGCCGAACTGCGATAGGTTCTTGAGGATCTGCGTCGCGGCCCCATCGAGACTCGGCGGTGGAACCTGCATCGTGAAGCCGCCGCTCTGGCTGCCGACCGCGTCGATGAGCTCCTTCATGTATCGGTCGGTCAACGGGCCGATGATTCCGAACAGGATGAAGACCGCGGCCACCGCGATGAGTCGATTGGTGCGCAGCTGCTCGCGCATCTCCTTTGTCAGCAGAACCCGGAAGCCCATCATCCCCGACCCCTCCCATCCAGGCCCCAGGCCGGAACGGTGACGGGTGCCGCGGTTGCGGGACCGCCCTCGGCGACGAGGCGGAGGAAGACGTCCTCCAGGCTCGGCCGGGCCCGTTCGTAACGGATCAGGTTTACGCCGCTGGCCACGACCAGCGGCAGGATCGCCGGGCCCGCCACGGCAGGATCGCCGACGAAGACCCTCACCGAATCGGGCGTCGTCCGAACCTCCTTCGCCCACGGCTGGCCCTGCATCGCCGCCACCAGCCGGGCGATGGCGTCGTGCTGCTGGGGTTCGGGTTCGAGCTCGTAGATCGGCTGGGCGTAGCGGTCGAGCAGTTCGTCGATCGGGCCCTCCACCACGAGATGGCCCAGGTTGAGGATCGCCACTCGATCGCAGACCCGTTCCACGTCGTTGAGGATGTGGGTGCTCATGAAGACGGTGGCCGTGCCGCGAAGGCGGGCGATTATGCCGAGAACGTCACGGCGGCCCTCGGGGTCGAGCGAACTCACCGGTTCGTCGAGGAAGAGGACACGTGGCTGGTTGATGAGCGCCTGGCCGATGCCCAGCCGCTGGCGCATCCCGCCGGAGTAGCCGCCGATGCGGCGATGGCCGGCTTCGGTCAGGCCCACGATCTCCAGCACCTCGCCGACGCGCTGCTGCAAGTCTGCTCCGTGAAGCCCGTGGAGCTGGCCGACCATGTTCAGCAGCTCGCGGCCGCGCATCCACGTGTAGAAGCGCGGATCCTGATCCAGGTAGCCGATGCTGCGCGCCAGCTCGCCGCCGGTGCCGCCGATCCGGACTCCGGCAACGGACCCCGATCCGCCGGTGGCCGTGGCCAGGCCCGTGAGCAGCCGCAGCGTCGTCGTCTTGCCGGCTCCGTTTGGCCCGAGGAAGCCGAAGATGCAGCCGCTCGGGACCGAGAGGTTCAGCTCGTTCAGGGCCACGACGCCGCCGTTGTAGCGCTTGGTCAGCCCGGTGGCGACCACGGCCGCGTCGGTGGTCGGTGGCAGCGACGGCCACGTCTTCAGGATCGCGGCGATCGAATCATCGGCCGCCGCCCGGGCGGCGCCGGGTGCCGTGGCGGCCGCGTCCTCCGCCTCGATGCCGCGCGAGTCGTCGCGTCCGACGAAGAAGTAGAGCAGCGGGCCCAGAAGGCTGACCATGGCGATGATCAGGGCCCACATGATCTTGCTCTCGCCCCGAACCCGCCGGTCTTCCTGGAACAGGTCGTACAGGGCGTAGATCATCAGCCCGACCTGCAGGATGAGGACGGGGATCAGGACCAGGGCGATTGTCGCCGGATCGAGCGACGGGGTCGAGGAATTGGTCGAGAACTGCATCGCCCGCAGTTTCGCACGAGGCGGGCCTCGTCTGCCGGCCCGGCGGACGCTTGCCGCCCCGGCGGACACTTGCCGCCCCGGCGGTGCCCTGCCGCCCCCGACTTCGCCTGTCAGGCCCCGAAGTCGCGGTGGATCTTCGTCGGGTCGGGCAGCGGCAGGTCGGGCCGGACTCGGGCGACCCAATCGCTCAGGGCTCGGACGCTCGTCTCGAAGGCGACGTCGTCCCATGGAATCCGGTCGGCGGCGAACGGCCGGGTCTCGAGCGACTCGTGCGTTACCTGCGGCTCACCCTCGACGATGCGAGCCACGAAAGCCACGACCACGATCGCGGCCGGGACGCGCGAGTAGAGCCCCAGGATCTCGCCCGGCTCGACCAGCAGTCCCGTTTCCTCCAGCGTTTCGCGGATCGCCGCGGCGCGGACCGTCTCGTCGATCTCGAGGAAGCCGCCCGGCTGGGCCCACATGTCGTAGCCCGGCTCGATGCCGCGGCGGATCAACATCACCTCGCCTCGCTCGGTGATCGGCAGAGTCGTGACCACGAGGCGCGGATTGACGTAGAAGACGAAGCCGCAGGCCGGGCAGCCGAGCCGGTCGCGATCCTCGCCACCGATCGGCCCGAACTCGAGTGGCGTGCCGCAGCGCGAGCAGAAGCGGACCATCGGCTCGAGCCAATCGGGGACGCCGCCGCGGCCGAACCGGACCTCGCCCATGCGGACTTCCTCCAACTTGCCGCCGTCCCTGCCGGGCTAGCCGGCCCCGCGCAGGTTCGCGTTCGACTCGTCTTCCTCGATCGAGCGCGTCTGGCCCTCGCGGTAGGAAACGAGCCGGGCCCGCAGCGCGGGGTCCGAAAGGGCCAGGATCTCGGCGGCGAGCAGGGCGGCGTTCTCGGCGCCGCCGACGGCGACCGTGGCCACGGGGATGCCCTTGGGCATCTGGACGATGGAGAGCAGCGAGTCGAGGCCGCCACCGATCTGCGTTGGGATCGGGACGCCGATCACCGGCATGATCGTCTTTGCGGCGATGACGCCGGGCAGATGCGCCGCGCCGCCGGCCCCGGCGATGATGACGCGGATGCCGCTCTTCTCGGCTCGGGCCACGAAGCGGAACAGCAGGTCCGGCGCGCGATGGGCCGAAATGGCGTGCAGCTCGCAGGGAACCTCGAGCTTGCCCAGCATCTCGACGGCCTTTTCCATGACCGGGAAATCCGAGCGGCTGCCGCACACGATTCCGACGCGCGCGGCCTGGGTTTCTGCGGCCATGCTTCTCCTCTTCGTGCGGTGGGCCGTCGTACGGTGGGTCGTCGACAGTCTAGCGGCCGTTGTGGCCGCGACGGCGCCACTCCCAGGCCGAGCCCACGATCTCCTCGAGAGTTTCGTGCTGGGCGCGCCAACCAAGGAGTTCCCCGGCGCGGGCAGAACTGGCGATAAGGACGGCCGGATCACCGGCGCGCCGAGGCCCGATCCGATGCTTGATGGCGTGGCCCACGACGCGCTCCGCCACAGCCACAACTTCGCGGTTGCTGAAGCCCTTGCTGGTGCCGAGGTTGCAGATGACCGGCTCGCATGGACCGCCGGCCGGCCCGGTGCGGACGTCGCCCGGGTCCGTCGCCTCGAGGGCGAGCAGATGGGCTTGGGCGAGATCCAGCACATGAATGTAGTCGCGGACGCAGGTCCCGTCGGGAGTGGCGAAGTCGTCGCCGAAGATGGTCATCTCGGTGTCGTTCTCGGCGGCCCGCAGAACGTTGGGGATGAGGTGGGTTTCGGGCGAATGCGCCTCGCCGTTGCGCTTCGTGGCGCCGGCCACGTTGAAGTAGCGGAAGATCACGCTGCGCAGGCCGTAGGCGTTGCCGTACCAGCGCATGCCCTGCTCGAAGGTCCGCTTCGTCTCGCCGTAGGTGTTTATCGGCGCCAGCGGCATCTCCTCGGTGACCGGGGTGTGGTCGGGTATGCCGTAAACCGACGCCGTCGAGCTGAAGACGATTCTGCCGACGCCGGCCAGACGCATGCCCTCGAGCAGCACTACTCCGCCGCCGACGTTCTCGCGGTAGTACATCGCCGGATCGACCATCGACTCACCGACCAGGGACTTGGCCGCGCAATGGAGAACGGCCTCGATCTTGTGGTGGTCCAGGACGCGGGCGAGCGTGCCGGCGTCGCCGTAGCTGCCGACCTCGAGTTCGACGCCGTCGATGACCGCTTCGCGGTGACCGGTCGAGAGGTCGTCCAGGACGACGACCTGGTGGCCCGCCTCGTGGAGCGTTTCGACCGTTGTCGACCCTACATACCCGGCGCCGCCGGTGACCAGGACTCGCATCAGAGACTCACTCCCATCTCTTCGCCGTCGGGCTCGGCCCTTTTCGTGCCAACCATTATCGGCAGAAACGTGCGCGGCCCGTCTTTCGGCGGGAGCGCCCGACAGACAGACGCCGCGTTGGCTATCGTTGAATCGCCGTCGACGTCATCGAGACCGGGGAGGCGTCGGCCGATCGGCCGACCAACAAATCCATGAAAATGGGGAGTATCTATGGCTGCCAGGACGATCCGAGACTTCCAGGTGGGATTCGACGTCGCGCCCCTCGTCGACGCGTGGGCCGCGGACCAGCATTACGGGTTCCGGGGCGTCTCGCCCGACGGTACGCGCAACTACCAGCGCGGCAACGGGATCCTCACCGGCGCGATGCCGTTCACGATTCGGCAGAACGGCCCGCAGGTTCATCTCGAGGCCTGGATCCACGCCAATCTCATGGCCCGCATCTCGGCCCTCTTCCTGATCCCGTCCGACATGGGCATCGAATCCGGTGGCATGCGGGGGATCCTGCCGAGGAACATGGCCCGGAGCTCGGTCAACATCCTGCTCGCGCAGATGGGCCAGCCGCCGATCATGTAGCGCCGCGACCTGGTGTAGCGCCGGGCGCCGAGGGCCCGCTCCGCGCAGCTCGCGCCCGCGGCCTACCATGACCTCGTGAACGTACCTGCGAAGATCCCGATCCTCGTCGATTGCGACACGGGCATCGACGACAGCTTGGCGTTGCTCTATGCCGTCGCCTCGCCCGAGTGCGAACTGGTCGCGGTCACCTGCACCGCCGGCAACGTGTCGGCGCGCCAGGTGGCAGAGAACACGCGGGCCGTCCTGCAACTCGCCGGCCGGTCGGACGTCGAGGTGGCCATCGGGCGCGAAACGCCGCTTGCCCGCTCTCTGGTCACCACGCCCGAAACTCACGGGCCGCGTGGCATCGGCTACGCGGAGTTGCCGCCCGCGACGGCGCCGATCTCCACGCGCTACAGCCCGGATCTGATCGTCGGGGAGGCGCGCCGCCGACCGGGCGAGTTGACGCTCGTCACTCTCGCCCCGCTGACGAACGTGGCCCTGGCCGTCCTGCGCGAACCCGAACTGCCGCGGCTTCTGCGGCGCCTGGTGATCATGGGCGGCAGCTACCGCTCGTCCGGGAACACGGCGCCAACCACCGAATGGAACGTCAACGTCGACCCGGAGTCGGCCCGCGTCGTGTTCGAGGCATTTGGCCCGAGCGAGGGCGCGGGTGCGGACGAAGGCGCGGGCGCGGGTGCGGACGAAGGCGCGGCCGGTGCTGGTGGTTCGGCCGGTGCCGCCGGGCGGCCGGCCGGTGCTGGTGGTTCGGCCTCGTTCGGCCCGCAAACACGACCCTTGCGCCCGCTCGCGCTGGGCCTCGACGTCACCGAGCGCGCCAAGATGCTGCCGGAGCACCTCGCCGCCCTGGCTGCTCGGGCCGGTTGCGCCCCGGACGGCTCGCGCCCCGGCGGCGGCACCAACAAGGTCGTGCGCTATCTCGCCGACGCGCTGCGGTTCTACATGGAGTTCCACAGCCGGTACGATGGGTTCTACGGCGCCTTCATCCACGACCCGCTGGCTCTGGCGACGGCGCTGGACCAAACCCTCGTCCGTGCCCACGCCGTGGCCGTCGACGTTGAGTTGGGCGGGCGCCTCACGACCGGGGAGACGGTCACTGACTGGCGGCGCGTGTGGGGTCGGCCGCCGAATCTGGACGTAGCCGTCGAGGCGGACACGGAGCGGTTCATGGCCCGCTTCATCGAACGCGTCGGCGACCTGGCGGCGCGGGTCGGGTAGCTCGGGGCCTGGCGACTCATGTCCGCCGTATGGGCACATGCGACACGTCCCCGGCGAATCATCCGCCCGCCGTGGGCGATCCTGCCCACATAGGAGTACACGTCCGACTCGCTGGCAACCGAGCCGTCGAAAATGTCTGTGGATGCGGGCAACTTCGACGCGTTGGAGGGCCAGAACGGGCACGCCACATCGCATATGCCCACCACGTGGGCAGGCAACCCGGCCGCGGCGTTCTACGGTCAAGTGTGTACCGGCATCCGGACATATTGGGCCGTCCGCGCGCGACGGCCTGCCCCCGCCCCGCCTCGCTTCGCCTGCCCCGCCGCTCGCTTCGCGCCGCGGGCCGCTGCACGAAACGAGTGGCGGTCCAGACCCAGACCTGGCAAGCTGATCGGGCGCGGCACCCGTCCATCCGACCTGGCCGCGTCCCGTAGAGGAGAGCAGGAGAGATGGGTTTGCTGCAGCGCTGGGTAGCTCGCCAGTTCACGACCCGGGTCATCGTGCTGATGCCGGTCGCGATCGCGATCAACATCGTTCTGGGCTACACCGTCCAGAGCGGTCTGAAGCTCCCCATCTACATGGATTCGATCGGCACGATTCTCGTCGGTGTCCTGGGCGGGCCGTTGCCGGGGTTGATCACCGGCGCCCTGTCGGACCTGATCTGGCAATACGCCCCGGGCATCGGTTCCGGCTCGCAGATCGGGCCGTTCGCGATCACCGGCGCCGTCATCGGCCTGCTGGCCGGCCTGTGGGGCCAGCTCGGCCTCTTCCGGCCGCGTCGCGGCCGCAGCCTCAACCTCGTGGCCGCGGTCATCGCCCTGGTCGTGATCGGCGCGATCGCGCTGTACACCTACTCGCACGCATACGGCAGCAGCGACGCGTTCAACAGCAACGTACTCGGTAATTCCTCCTGGACGATCGATCAGTCGCGGCTCTTCTTCGGGGCGGTGATGGTCGTGTTCATCGGTCTCGTGGGCTGGGCACTCTTCCTGCGCGGGGACGTCGGCGCCGTCTTCGCGATCAGCGCCGGTCTCGCCACGGGGATAGCGGCGGCCGTCGTGTCGGCTCCGATCTACGCGTTCTTCTACGGCGGGGTGTCCGGCAGCGGCACCGACGCCATCGTGGCCGCGTTCCGGGCCGGCGGTGACAGCCTCTACCAGTCGACCCTCAAGCAGGGCCTGCTGTCGGACCCGATCGACAAGATGATCACGACCTTCGTGGTCTTTTTCATCATCGGCAGCCTGTCGCGTCGGTTCATCGCCCGCTTCCCGAACGGCGAGAAACTGCTGGGGCGAGAGGTCGAGCCCGAGCCCCCCTCGGCGCCCAAGGACGAAGCCGCGGACGGGCCCAAGGACGAAGCCGCCGGGGCCAGCTAGCCCCGCGTGGAGCGCTCGCCACTGGTTCCCGACCCGGGTTCGGCCGCCTCGAGCCCCGGCCTGCCTCGAAACCTTGGCCTGCCCGAATACGTCACCCGCCGGCCGAGTGGCTTCTATCGGACGCTGAACCCGGCTACGAAACTCGCGATTGCGGCCCTCGAGGTCGTGACGGTCTTCCTCGTCCCAGGCTGGCTCGGGCCGATCGCCGTCCTGCTCGTGCTGGCGGTCGTGGCCGCGGCTTCGCACACGGCGCGCGCTCTGGCGGTCATCGGTCTGGCCGCCTCGCCGCTCGTCATCTCGATCATGGTCGTGAACCTCTTCATCCTGCCCGGCGCCGTCGATCCGATATTCCGGGCCGGCCCTATCGCACCGACGTGGAGCGGCCTTTGGTTCGGTCTGCTGACATCAACTCGGCTGCTTGTCTTCTCGTCGGCCGTGGCGCTCGCCTACGTCACCACGCCCGTCGACGACCTGCTGGCCGACATGTCGCGTCGCGGCCTGGGACGGCGCGGTGTCTTCGTCGTTGGCGCGGCGGTGCAGATGGTGCCGCGGACGATCGAGAGGGTCGGCGAGATCATGGATGCCCAGCGGGCTCGGGGCATGGACACCGAGGGCCGCATCTGGCGGCGGGCTCGCGCCATCGTCCCACTCGCCGCCCCGGTCGTCTTCGGCGCGCTGACCGAAGTAGAGGAACGGACCATGGCCCTGGAGGCGCGGGCGTTCACCGCCCCGGGCCGCCAGACTCAGCTGCGCGTCCCGGCCGATCGATCCCGCGACCGGGCCCTGCGCTGGGCGGCCCTGCTGGCTCTGGCAGGGGTCGTGGTTCTGCGGCTCTCCGGTCGGGTGGGCTAGGGAGATGAGCCTCGACCTCGCCGCAGTCCGCTACCGCTACGCGGGCTCATCGTCGGTCGCCCTGGGCCCCGTCGATCTCCGTGTCGAGCCGGGCATGGTCGTCGGCGTGGCCGGGGCCAACGAGTCGGGCAAGACGACCCTCTGCCTGGTCGCCGCCGGCATGGCTCCGGGCGTGATCGGCGGCCGGATCGAGGGTTCGATCGTGGTCGACGGCGTGAATGCGGCAACGCTGCGACCGCACGAACTCGCGCAACGTTGCGGGCTGCTCTTCCAGCGCGCGGCGACGCAACTGACCCACACCACGGCCACCGTCTTCGAGGAGGTCGCGTTTGGTCCGTGCAACCTGAGTCTCGCGGCCGACGAGGTGGTCGAACGGGTCTGGTGGGCGCTGGGGGCGCTCGGCATCGAGGCGCTGGCGCCACGCGAACCGACACGGCTCTCGGGCGGGCAGGGGCAGCTCGTGGCCCTGGCCTCGGTCCTGGCCCTGCGGCCGAAGTACCTCATCCTCGACGAACCGACCAGCGAACTCGACCCGGCGGGCACGGCGCTGGTCGCCGACGCGCTTGTTCGGGCCGCTCGCGAGACCGGCGCCGGAATCCTGCTGGTCGAGCACAAGACCGACGTCCTGGCGCGGATCGCCGACGAGATGGTCGTACTGGATCGTGGGTCGGTGGCGATGCGGGGGCCGGTGGCCGACATTCTCGGGGACGTGCGGCTGGCCGATCTCGGGGTCGAGGCGCCGGCGAAAGTGCGGCTGGCGCGCGATCTGCAGGCGGCCGGGGCGGACTTCACGGCCGAGCTCGCGAGTGCGCTCGGATGAGCGCGGCGACGGCGGCCCGGACGACGGCCGCGCCCACGATCGAATTCGAGGGCGTCTCGTTCGCCTACCCGGACGGCACGCAGGCGCTCGACGGCCTCGACCTGCGGATCGAGCCGGGCGAGACCGTGGCGATCGTCGGCCAGAACGGATCGGGCAAGTCGACGTTGGTCAAACATCTGAACGGCCTGCTGCGTCCGACGGCTGGCCGGGTTCTCATGGATGGAGAGGACGTCCGGGCGGTCCACGTCGCCAGGCTGGCGGCCCGGGTCGGACTGGCGTTTCAGAACCCCGACCGGCAGCTGTGTGCGGGCAGTGTCAAGGCCGAAATCGAGTTTGGGCCGCGGAACCTGGGGATTCGCGGAGCCGAACTCGACGAGCGGGTCAAGGCGGCGCTCGACGCGGTGGGTTTGGCCGGCGAGGTCGACACCAACCCGTACGACATGGGCTATTCGCGCCGCAAGCTGCTGGCCATCGCGTCGGTGCTGGCGATGCTGACCCCGATCCTCATCCTCGACGAACCGACCACCGGCCAGGATGCTCGCGGCGTGGCGCGGGTCGGGAGCGTCGTGGCGGCCGCGGCCGCAGCCGGGCGGACGGTCATCGCCGTGAGCCACGACATGCGCTTCGCCGCCGAGTGCTTCGGGCGGGTGGTCGTGATGCGCGATGGGTCGGTGGCTCTCGACGGGGCCCCGGCGGAGGTTTTCGCGGAGCCCCATTGGCCGGAACTCCGGGCCGCGAATCTGGAGCCGCCACTCCCCGCCGTCGCCGGGGCGCGGCTGGGCCTTGGCTCCACTCCCACCGACGCGACGCTGGTCGCGGCGCTCGTGGAACTGGCTCCGGAGCGGGGCTGAGCTCGGGGCTAAGCGACCGGGCGGAGGGACCGGGCTGAGCGGCGCCACCGGACTGAGCGGCGCCACCGAGGCGCCGGGCCGTGGCCCGGGACGTGGGGGGCCCGGGGCGTCGCCATCCGTTGCCAAATGTCACCCGGCATGGCGTTACGCGCTGATTCGGCGAGTTTCCTTCCCCAATGTCACCGGGGGTGACGCTAACCGCCGATGTGCCCGACGCGACGGCCAATTGCGGCATAACGATGCTCGAATCGAGCGTGGCCGGGCGTCGCGTACTCGCATGAGGACCTGTTTGGGCCGCAACTCGTGCGTTAGCGCCACCGGGGGTGACATTCGGGAGGAGTCGGCCCAGCCACTCACGGCAGGCGGCCCAGCCACTCCCGGCGGGCGGCGTCCTGGAGGAACCGGTAGCCTAGTGGCCATGCGCGTCCTCGTTCTGAACCCCGGGTCCAGCTCGCTCAAGTCGAGCGTGATCGAGAC
>PMXR01000048.1 GCA_003171035.1 Chloroflexota bacterium | reverse complement strand
CGGTTGCCGAAGGTGATCGTGCCCGTCTTGTCGAGCAGGATGACGTCCACGTCGCCGGCCGCTTCAACGGCCCGACCGCTCATGGCCAGGACGTTGAAGCGGGCGACGCGGTCCATTCCGGCGATGCCGATGGCGGAGAGGAGGCCACCAATCGTCGTCGGGATGAGACAAACCAGGAGCGCTACCAGGACCACGATTCCGAGCGGGGCTCCGGCGTAGAGTCCGAAGGGCCGAAGGGTCGCGGTCGCCAGCAGGAAGACGACCGTCAGGCCCGACAGCAGGATCGAGAGCGCGATTTCGTTTGGTGTTCGCTGGCGCTTGGCGCCCTCGACCAGGGCGATCATGCGATCGAGGAAGGTCTCACCGGGGTTGGCGGTGATGCGGATCGTCAGGGTGTCGCTGGTCAGCGTGGTGCCGCCGGTGACCGTGCTGCGGATGTCCGTGCCCGGCTCCTTGAGGACGGGCGCCGACTCGCCGGTGATGACCGCTTCGTTGACGTAGGCCACGCCTTCGATGACGTCGCCGTCGCCGGGGATCGTCTCGCCTTCGCGGACCACAACGACGTCGCCCGACCTCAGGAGCGAGGAGCCGACGTCTTCGAAGCTGCCGTCCTCGCAGCGGCGGTGGGCCGGAGTTTCGGAGCGGGTCTTGCGCAAGCTCGCCGCCTGAGCTTTCCCGCGAGCTTCGGCGAGAGCCTCGGCGTATGTGGCGAAGTAGACGGTGAACCAGAGCCAGACCGCGATCTGGAACTCGAAGCCGGACGAACGCCCGACTTCGTTGGCCGCGCCCTTGGTGACGCCAACCAGGTCTCCGAGGAATATGACGGTCACGAGAGCGGCCGTGACTTCGACGACGAACATGACCGGGTTGCGCATCAGCTGTCGGGGATCGAGCTTGCGCGCGGCCGGAACGAGCGCCCCGCGGAGCAGCTGCGGGTTGAAGATGCCGCGGTTGCGCCGGCTTCCGGCGGCGCCGGACCGGCCGCTCTGGCGATCCTCCCGGGCAATCCTGCGACTGCCGCGGGCGGTGTCGATGACGGACATGAGGGCTCGGGCGAAGCCGCCGAGCATCCTGCGCTGGGATTCGGGCAGCGCGCCGCCCAGGGTTGAGAGGGCCATCAGAAGAGCCTCCCGGCGTTGTTGAGGAGCTGATCGGCAATTGGACCGAGCGCCAGCGCCGGGAAGAACGTGAGTGCCCCGACGATGATGATCACGCCGATCAGCAGCCCGACCCAGATCGGGCCGGTGGTTGGGAAGGTGCCCAGCGATGGAGCCACTCGCCGCTTGGCGGCCATCGAGCCGGCGATCGCGAGGATCGGGACCGTCATGGCGTAGCGGCCCAGCATCATCGCGAAGGCGCCCGTGATGTTGTAGAAGAGCGTGTTGCCGGTGAGGCCGGCGAACGCGGAGCCGTTGTTGCCGGTCTGNNTGGCTCGAGAAGGCGTAGAGGATTTCGCTGAAGCCGTGGGGTCCGCCGTTCAGCGGCCCGGCCTTGCCGGCTTGTGTGGCGGTCGCCAGGGCCGAGAAAAACAGGATGCTGAAGGCCAGGGAGAGGACGACCAGCATGGCCATCTTCATCTCGTAGGCCTCGATCTTCTTTCCGAGGAACTCCGGTGTCCGGCCGACCATCAGCCCGGCTATGAAGACCGCGATGATGGCGAAAACCAGGATGCCGTAGAGTCCGGCGCCCACACCCCCCGGAGTGATTTCGCCGAGCTCGATGTTGAAGAGCGGCACGAGACCGCCGACCGGCAGGAAGCTGTCATGCATCGAGTCGACGGCGCCCGTGCTCGTGCCGGTCGTCACCGTCGCGAAGAGACCGCTGGTATCCGGGCCGAAGCGGGTTTCCTTGCCCTCCATATTCCCGGCCGACTGGTCGACCTGTTGGGCGACTGCCGCCGGAATGGATGGGTTGGAGCGCTCCTCGCTGGACATTGCGACCAGCGAGCCGGCGGAAAGGACCACGATCATGACCGCGAGAAGTGCCACGCCCTGCCGGACATTGCCGGCCATCCGTCCGAACGTATTCGTCAGAGCGAACGGGATCATGACGATGAGCAGCATCTCGAACCAGTTCGTGACGGTGGTGGGGTTCTCGAAGGGATGGGCCGAGTTGGCGTTGAAGAAGCCGCCGCCGTTGTTGCCCAGCTCCTTGATCGCCTCCTGCGAAGCCACGGGACCGAGCGGGATGATCTGGCTCGCGCCCTGGAGCGTGTGCACGGTCAGCGAGCTCGCGAACGTCTGGATGACGCCCTGCGATACCAGGAAAAGCGCCGCGACCAAGGAGATCGGCAGCAGGATGTAGAGGGTGCTGCGGGTGAGGTCCACCCAGAAGTTACCGATCGTCGGCGAGGAACGGCGGACAAGGCCGCGGGTCAGCGCGATGGCAACCGCGATGCCCGAGGCGGCCGAGGTGAAGTTGCGGACGGCGAGCCCGGNNAGGTACGTCATCGTCGTCTCGCCCAGGTAGTTCTGCCAGTTCGTGTTCGTGTCGAAGCTGACGGCGGTGTTGTAGGCGAGGTCGGGATTGACGTTGCCGACTCCGGAGGCACCTGTCGTGCTGAGTGGCAGGTACGTCTGCAACCGCTGCTGGAGGTACAGGGCCAGGATGCACACGAACGAGAAGACCAGGACCGACACCGCGTATGCGGGCCAGCGCTGCTCGACGTTCTCGTCGATGCGCATGACCTTGTAGATGCCGCGTTCGATCGGCCGGATGACGGGCGAGATGAAGACTCGCTCGCCGTCGAAGACCTTGCGCATGTAGCCGCCGAGCGGCCGTGTCAGCAGGATCGCGACGGCAAAGAGGCTGAGGGCCTGGAGCAGGCCGGGGAGCGAGGGAATCATCTAGAACTTCTCCGCTCGCAGAAGGGTAAACATGAGGTAGACGCCGAGGAAGAGGACGATCACGCCGCCCAGCAGGTCCTGGATGTTCACTGCGCCAGCTTCTGGCAGAGCCAGATCATGCCCAGGAAGAACAGCAGGCAGGCTGCCATCAGGGCGAACATCGCCAGATCAAAGAGCATCGAATCCTCCCTGGGGGACGCTGGGGTCGGGGTCGCCGGCCTCGCTGTGATGCCGCTCCACGATTTCGATGAGCGTCGGAACGGCGAAGGGTTTGGGCAGGTAGCCGGCGCAGTGGAACTCGCGCAGCCGCGACGGCGGCACGTTGGTGGCGCTGACCACGAACACCGGCGGGCTGCCCGCCGCGGCGAGGGTGCCGCCGCGGAGGAAGCCCCATCCGGAGTCACCGGGCAAGTTGATATCGAGTAGCACGATCGTCGGCCGGTACCCGGAGCGGATCAGCTCTGCGGCCTCCTCCGCGGAGGCAGCCATGCGAGCTTCGTGGCCCCGGGCTCGCAAATGCTTCGTGATGATCGACGCCAGCGTCAGGTCGTCCTCGATCATCAGAACCCTGGCCTTGGGGACTCCGCTACTCATCGATCCTCCGCACGATCAGGTCGCAGCCGGCGTCCTCGGGCCATGGGATCGGCTCGAGGCGGAGGCCCCTTGACTGAGCCTCCGCGTGGAAATGGCGCGCCAGTTCCTCGCCGAATTTGAGGCCGCTGAGAGTCACGCTCGACGCCGGGCCGGAAGCCACGAGTTCTATCGCGGTCTCGACTTCCGCGACCTCGGAGGTCAGCCGGCGCCGGGTTTCATCCGGATCGGGGTTCGTTGAGGGACGTCCCTGTTCGCTTGCCATGCCTCGAGGATCGTCTCGACCCCCAAGAGGCGGCGCGGTCCGACGCGGCGCGGCGCCTTAACGCTGTCTAAACGAGCGGGTCACGGACGGGGGCTACGCCCAGCGATTCGTGGTCGGCGATCCGGTAGCCGATACCGGGTTCAGTCTCGATGAGACCATCGAGCGTTGCTGCCGGCGCCGCGGCCGAGAGCTTGCGGCGGAGCCGGTTCACGTAGACGTGGAGGTACGTGCTCTCGTCGGCATAGGCCAGACCCCAGACCGCGCGCAGCAGCCTGGCCTTGGTCATGACCCGGCCCTGGTTCGACATCATGACCTTCAGGAGCTCGTACTCGCGGGGAGTCAGCCGAACCGTCTCGCCCGAGACGAGGACCTCTCGTCTGACGGTGTCGAGCTCGATCGGGCCGAGGCGGAGGCAGCCCTGAGCATCGGCATCGGGCCCTCCCGCGCGCCGGAGGACGGCCCGAATACGGGCGTTCAACTCGTCGGTGGCGAAGGGCTTGGCCAGGTAGTCGTCGGCGCCGGCCTCGAGCCCTGCGATCTTGTCGCGTTCGTCGCCGCGGGCCGACAGGATGATGATCGGTGTCGTGGCCTCGCGGCGGATCCGGCGGATCACGTCCACGCCGTCGAGATCGGGCAGGCCCAGATCGAGCAGGACCAGGTCGGCGCGGCGGGCGTCCCACTGCCGCATGGCTTCATGGGCCGTCTCCGCTCCACGAACCTCGTAGCCGCGCCGCTCGAGGTAGTCGGCCAGGGCGCGTCTGGCGGGCGCCTCGTCCTCGACGAGCAGGATCGACGGGCCGCTCATGCGTCGGCCCGGACGTGATCCGGCATGGCCTCGGCGGCCGGGGCCGGGTCGGCCGGCGCGGCCGGGTCGGCCGGCGCGGCGTTCTCCTCCGGCACGAACGCGGGACGGAGCCGCACGTCAACGCGCAGGCCACCGAGTTCGCTGCGGCCTGCCTCGACCTCGCCTCGCATGGCCCGCGTGAGTCCTTCGACGACGGTCATCCCGATGCCCATGCCGCGTCGCTTGCCCTCGCTCGGTGGCCCGGCCTGGTAGAACTTCTCGAAGAGGTGAGGCAGCGCGGTCTTGGGCACGCCGTGTCCGTCGTCCTCGACGCTGATCTGCACCAGGCCGCCCGGCAACTGCGAGCCTCGCACTCGGATCAGGTCGCCGCCGTGGCGGACGGCGTTCTCGAGCAGGTTGGCCAACACCTGGCTCAGGTACAACTGGTCCGCCAGGACCGGCGGCAGCGAGTCGGGCAGCTCCACCATCACATGCTTGGCCGATGCAGCGCCCGCTCGGCGGACGACCTGGGCGAGCAAGTCGTCGAGATCGCAGGGTTCGAGTTCGGGCTTTAGAGCGCCGCCTTCGATCCGGCTCAGATCGAGCAGGTTGCGGACCAACCGGCCCATGCGTTCGGCCTCCGAGTCGATCGCCAGAAAGGCCTCGCGCCGGTCCTCCGGCGTCCAAGCCACCGATTCGTCGAGCATGCTGCCCGCCGCCGCGCGGATCGTGGCCAGCGGGGTTCGCAGATCGTGCGAGACGGAGTCGAGCAAAGCCGTCTTGAGGGCTTCGCTGCGTCGAGCGATCTCGGCGTTGGTTCGCTCGTGATCGGCCCGATCGCGGATGACGGCCTGGCCGAGCTGGTCTGCCGCGGCCGAGAGAATCCGCGTCTCGGCCCGGTCGGGCTGGCGCTCGTCGCGGGCGCGCAAGGCCCAGACCGAACCCAGAGCCTCGCCGGACGCCTCGACCCTGACGCGGTGGACCGTGGCGCGGTCGGCCCTTCTGCGAACCATGTCCGTGGCCACGTGCATGCGGGCCCAACGAGCCGGCTCTTCGCCGGGTGAGCGCTGCAGCACAACTTGCCAGGCCGGTACCGGTAGCGGCTCGCCCGGAGCCGTGTCTGCGATCGTCTTTTCGTCGGCCGGAGTGGGCCCAAGCGCAAACCAGATCCGGTCCATCGCCGCCGCCGCAGCCAGTCGCTCGAGCACGACCGGCGCCGCTTCCTCGATCGTCCGCGTTTCGGCGAGGGCCCGGCTGATGCCGAACAAGGCCTGCGCCTCGCGGGCCCGCTGGGCCACTTCCTGGGCGTGCTCGGCCTGGAGTGCCACGAGCCGGCCGATGGCCACCGCGACGGCCAGGAGGAGGAGCAGGTTCAGCCACTCTTCCGGGCTGCTGATGGTGAAGGCGTATAGAGGCTGGACGAACAGGAAGTCAAAGGCGAGGAATGCCGCCACGGAGGTGATCACCGCTGGGACCGTGCCCCAGCGCATTCCGACGGCCACGACCGCGAGCAGGTAGATCGGCGCGGCGTGAGTCACGCCGAGTCGGACGGCCAGGGCAACAGCCAGGCTCGCCAATACGAGTGCCGCCGCGATCGTCGCCGCCACCGGCATCAAGCGTGCCGGTCCGAACAGCCGCAGGCTTCTTCGGGCAGTTTCCATCGAATCGATGGTAGTCCCGCGGGACGGCTACAGACGACATCGGGCCCACCCTATTGAGCAGTTGTTGAGCGGCGCTCGTTGCCCGACGAACGCGCCGCCCGCGTCCGCAGCCGTCTAGGTCGGACACAAAGAAAGGCCCCTGCGGGGGTTCGCAGGGGCCTCGATAAGGATCAGCCTGACAGGTGCTGCGGGATGGATCGTAGCCGCTTCAGACGGCCTCCCCGGGGCACCTGGCCATTGTTCGGCCGATGCCGTCAGTCGCGCAAGTTGCGCGGATTACGCGGCGTAGTCGAGCGGTTCGACGATCAGCATGCGTACGTGACCGGCCTCCTGGAACGGAGCCAGCAACCGGCCGAGAGGGCCGCAGTCGGCGTCGCGGATGGACAGGCATTCAAGCCAGATTCCATCGTTCTTGGCGACGGCGGCAGTGTGTTGACCGCAGCTGCAGACCGGGTTCTCGCGCTCGGCGGTTTCGATGGTTTCGATTGCTGCGATGTTGGTTCTGGTCATTGCAAGATCTCCTTGCTTCTATACGATCCGTTCCGTATCCTACAGTAGTGCTGGGAATTAATCAAGACGCTCCGTCTCGCAACTCGCCCGCAACCCTGGGCGCCACCGTTCACAGGGGTCGGCCGCGAAGCGACAAGCTGCATCGCGCCATCCTCGATGCCGCTCGCGAGTTGCTCATCCAGGACGGATACACGCGCCTCCGGCTCGAGCACATCGCCGTTCGAGCGGGCGTCGGAAAAGCCACTCTCTATCGCCGCTGGCGATCGAAGGAGGCTCTGGCGCAGGCACTGATAGTGGACCTTGCCACACCCCATCTGACGATCGCCGATACCGGCAACACGCGCGAAGAGATGCTCGCGGCGGTGCTGAATCCGCTCAAGGCGATCACCGAAACTGAGTTCGGGCCCGTCATTCGGGCCCTCATGTCGCAGATCGCGGGCAATCCCGCGCTCGGCGATCCGTTCCGAGCCACCGTCGTCGCGGCCCGGCGCACCGAGGTGCAGCAGATGATCGCCCGTGGCATCGCGCGCGGCGACCTGCGCCCCGACACGGACGCCTCCGTCGCCACGGAACTTCTCGTCGGGCCGGTCTACTTCCGCCTCGTTTTCGGTGGCGTGCTGGACGACGATTTCGCGGAGCGGCTGGTTGACAGCGTGATGCGCGGGTTTGCCGCCCGTCCTGATGCACCAGGCGGAACCACCCAGCGCGCGCCGGCGCTTGCGTCCCCGAAGGTTGCGCGGCGGTAGCCGTTTCGGCACGTGGCGGCGCTCCGCTAAACTGACCTTCTTCGAGCCCCGGGAGGCATCGCTGGCCCGGACCGCCCACGAACGATTGAGAGGCCAAAGTGTCGGAACCAGAGCGCCCAGAGCACGCCCGTATCGACCGCTACGAGCCCGCGGCGATCGAGCCGCTCTGGCAGCAGCGCTGGGCGGAGCTTGGGCTCTACGACACGAACCTCGCCGACGACTCGCGGCCCAAGTACTACC
Source organism: Chloroflexota bacterium (assembly GCA_003171035.1). Lineage (GTDB taxonomy): Bacteria > Chloroflexota > Limnocylindria > Limnocylindrales > CSP1-4 > Fen-1039. The sequence goes on along the minus strand of PMXR01000048.1, from coordinate 30,243 downwards.
TGCTGACGATGTACGACTACCCGTCGGGGGATCTGCACATCGGCCACTGGTATGTGAAAACCCCGACCGACGCTCTGGGCCGCTTCCACCGGATGAGGGGCGAGAACGTCTTCATGCCGATCGGCTTCGACGCCTTTGGCCTCCCCGCCGAGAACGCCGCGATCAAGAACAAGGTCCATCCGCACACGTGGACCTTGAAGAACATCGACACCATGCGCCGCCAGCTGCGCTCGATGGGCGCGGGTTGGGACTGGAACGCCGAGGTCGTAACCTGCGAGCCCGAGTACTACCGCTGGAACCAGTGGATTTTCCTGCGCTTCCTCGAAGCCGGGCTGGCCTATCGAGCGAAGTCACCGGTCGACTGGTGCCCGAACGACGGCACGCTCGCCCGCGAGCAGGTCGAAGGCACCGATCGGCACTGCTGGCGTTGCGGGGCGCGCGTCGAGAAGCGAGAGCTCGAGCAGTGGTATCTGCGCACCACCAAGTACGCCGACGAACTGCTCGACTTCACCGGGCTCGAATGGCCCGAGCCGATCAAGCTGATGCAGACCAACTGGATCGGCCGATCCGAGGGCGCCGAGGTCGACTTCACGACCGCCGCGGACGATGCCCAGCCCGGAGGAGACCAACTTCGCGTCTTCACCACTCGGCCCGACACGCTGTACGGCGCGACCTTCATGGTCATGTCGCCCGAACACGCCCTGGTGCCGAAGCTGACGCACCCATCCCAGGCGACCGAAATCGCGGCCTATGTCGCCGCCGCCAGCCGCGAGACCGAAATCGAACGGATGTCGACCGAGCGTGAGAAGACCGGCGTCTTCACCGGCTCGTACGCGGTCAATCCCATCAACGGCGAGCGGATCCCGATCTGGATCGCCGACTACGTTCTGGCCGGCTACGGCACGGGCGCCATCATGGCCGTGCCTGCCCACGACGAGCGCGACTTCGCCTTCGCCCAGAAGTTCGGGCTGCCGATCCGGCGCGTCATCGCCGGCTCAGAAGTCTCGGACGCGGAAGTGGCGGCGCCACTCACGCAGGCGTACATCGCCCACGGCGCGACGGACCGGATGGTCAACTCGGGGCCGCATTCGGGCAAGCCGGCCAAGCAGGGCTTCGCCGACATCGTGGCGATGCTCGAGAAGGAAGGCCGCGGCAAGGCTGCCATCAACTACAGGCTGCGCGACTGGCTGATGAGCCGGCAGCGTTACTGGGGCACGCCGATCCCGGTGGTCTACTGCGACAAGGACGGCATGGTGCCGGTCCCCGACGACCAGCTGCCGGTGCGGCTGCCTGAGACCGTCGACTACGCCGGCAGCGGCAACAGCCCGCTCAAATCGGACGCGGCATTCATGAACACCACCTGCCCACAGTGCGGCGGGCCGGCCCAGCGCGAAACCGACACGATGGACACCTTCATCGACTCGAGCTGGTACTGGTTCCGCTACCTGTCGCCCGCCGACAAGAACCTGCCGGTCGACCGCTCGATCGAGGCGCGCTGGTGCCCGGTCGACCAGTACACCGGCGGCGCCGAGCACGCCGTCATGCATCTGCTTTACGCCCGCTTCTTCACCAAGGCGATGGCCGATTGCGGTCTGGTCCACGAGCGCGAGCCGTTCAAGCGGCTCTTCAACCAGGGCCAGATCCTGGGCGCCGACGGCGAGCGGATGAGCAAGAGCCGCGGCAACGTCCAGGATCCGGACGAGCTGGTCGCGCGTTACGGCGCCGACACGGTCCGGCTCTTCCTGATGTTCATGGGCCCGTGGGATCAGGGCGGGCCGTGGAGCCCAACCGGCATCGGCGGTATCGCCCGCTTCCTCAATAGAGTCTGGTACTCCGCCCTGGATCCGCACGGCGTGGACGCCGGCGATCCGGAATCCGGCACGTTGCCCGCCGGGCAGGACGCGGCCGCGGCCCAGGAAGCTCTGCGCGCCGCGGTCCATCGGACCCTGCGCACGGTCACCGAGGAATACTCGGAGAAGCGCTTCAACACGATGGTCGCGCATTTGATGGAGCTGTCGAACCTGCTCCAGCGCTACCGCGGCACAGAGATCGCCGGCACTCCCGCCTGGGACGAGGCGATCCGGCTGATCCTGCTGATGCTCGCGCCGGCCGCACCGCACATCACCGACGAGCTGTGGTCGCGGCTGGCCGCGGCCCGCGGCGAGACCGCGTCATCCATCCACGCCACCGCGTGGCCGGCGGTCGACGAAGCCGCCGCCACCGAGAACGAACGCGAGGTCCCGGTCCAGGTCAACGGCAAGCTCCGTGACAAAGTCCAGGTCGCGGTGGGAATCTCCGAAGCGGATCTGGAGAAGCTCGTCCTGGCGCGGCCCAAGGTCGTAGCCGCCCTGGACGGCAAGACGCCGCTCAAGGTGATCCACGCCGGCGGCAGGCTGGTCAACATCGTCGTCCGGTAGGCTCCCCCGGCCGTACAATCGCGCCACTCCCCGGGACGGGGCACGCGCAGGAGGAGGCCGTCATGGAGCCGGGCAAGGCCGTTGCAGCCGGGGCTGCCACCGTGTCGAAGACCGCGGACTACGACGCCGCGATCGCGAAGATCGTCGAGTCCGCCCAACGCCTGGGCGTTGAACTCGACGAGAAAGAGGCCCGCGAGTGGGTCCAGGCGATGGCCAACGAGGAGGCCGGCGGCGACTTGCTGGTCGACGTCAACACCGGCGTCTACGGCCACCGCGTTTCGATGCTCGACTTCGCCCCGGCAGATCTGGCCCGCTTCCGCGAGATGGGCAAGATCGTCGGCTTCGACGACCGCCCACCCAACGTCCTGACCGCTCTCTCGATCTCCGGTTCGGCCGCCCAGAGCAAGATCAACACGTTCCCGGCCGACTGCGACTTCTTCGAGCGCATCAACATCAAGGCGGACACTCGCGAGGAAGCCTGCGCGATCCTCGCCGACATGATCCGCGAGAAGGCGCTCGCCACCGCCAGCGGGCCGGGCCATCGGTTGTGGGAGGTCAAGTTCGGCCAGCACCCGGTCGAGGCCAAGAAGGCCGGCAAGCCGGTCGGCGTGAAGTCGCCGATGTCGTGGACGCCCGACGAGGTCAAAGCCGGCCAGATGGAGGTCGAGCTGCTCGACGGCTCGAAGGCCGTCTACACCTGGGCCGACGCGACTCGCGATCCCGGCTGGTGCAAGATCGACTGGGTCATCGCCGACTCGTCGCGCGGCAAGCTGGCCAACGCCAGCAACGTCCTCGACGCCACGTGGGAAGCGCCCGACGGCAAGATCGTCCCGCTCGACGGTTTCCTGGATCCTTACTTCCAGGAGGTCTACCTCGACGCCGGGTCGATCCCTATCTTCTCCAAGCTCGTCAAGGAGCTGTCGGCCGACACGGTCGACGACTACGTCGAGGCGCTGGAGCACGAAGTGTGGAAGTACACGGTCGAGCATCCGAGCTACGGCAAGGTAGCGCGGCGCCTGTACAACGTCTTCCGCATGAACGGCCACTACGTCGAGGCGGCATTCATCCGCGAGTTGTTCGACGAGCCGATCACCGCGCTCTATCAGGTCGCCGCGATCATCCAGACCCTCAACGACGCCGCGGCATCCGGCGACGACTTCGACTCCGAAACGATGACCGAGCAGGTCGACAAGTTGATCATGTCGGCGATCCAGGCGCTCGACGGGCCCGCCGAGGCCGAGATGGTCGGCCACCTGCTGAAGCTCCGCAACTCGGTTCAAAAGCACGGCGCCGAAGCCGATCGAACCGAAGACATGACCGATGTCCAGACCGCGGCCATGAAGGCGGTCAACGACTACTTCGAGCGCGCTCTTCGTTCCGTGGCGGAGATCGACGCCTATCTCAAGGAGATCGTCGCCCGGGCTCCGTAGGACGCGCGGCAGGGGGCCGACATCCTTCGTTCGGCGACGCTTTACAGAGTCGCCTCTCTTCGGTGCCGGCCCCCTGCCGCGCTACCGCCAAATAAGCCGCAGGTGAGCCGCACTCGATAGGGTTCGCGCGATGTCCGCCGCGGAACCTAATCGGAGTGAGGGATGGGCATGAGCGCGCCCTGGCGGGCGCTCGAGACGACGGTCGAGGACCCCGCCGGGACGGCCCCGCCGGGCGCGAGGACGCAGACGGCGTTGCTGCCGGTGCTTGTGGTCGTCGTGCTGCTGGTTGGATCGCTGGCGGTAGTCGCATACAGCCAGCTCCAGCCGGGCGGGCAGGTCCAGGTGGTGTCGGGCGCGACCGGTTCTGCCGCGACCCGAGCCTCGCCGTCGGTTGCGATGGTCGTGGTCCAGGTCGCGGGGGCGGTGGCGAGGCCGGGCGTGTACTCGCTGCCGGCCGGGTCACGAGTCGGCGATGCCATAAGGGCGGCCGGCGGCTACTCGCCGGACGTGGATCCGCGTGCCGCCGAAACCGCGCTCAACCTGGCCGCCAAGCTGCAGGATGCCCAGTCGATCGTGGTCCCGAGACGTGGCGAAGCCGCGACCGGGTCCGGCGGTACCGCGGCCACGAATGCGCCCGGGCCGCTGAATCTCAACACAGCCACGTCCGCTCAGCTGGATTCGCTGCCCGGCATCGGCCCGGCGACCGCGGCCAAGATAATCGCCTCGCGCGAGCAGATGGTCTTCGCCTCCGTCGACGATCTCGTGTCGCGCAAGCTCATCTCTGCGACCACGCTGGCCAAGTTCCGCGACCAGGTCGTGGTCTGAGCGGCCGATGCTGCCACGGCCGGGCTGGCTCGCCATCGGTGTGATCTTCGGCGCCGGAACCGTGTCATACGCGCCCATCGCCGCCGACTCGGCCGTGGCTGTGTTGGCGGCTTCGGCAGTGGCACTCGCCCTCGGCGTGGCTGCCTGCCTTGCCCGCAGCGGCGGCCGGCGGAACCTCGCCGCGGCTCTGGTGATCGCCACGCTTGGGGCATCGCTCGTGGCGGCGCGACTCGCCATCGGCCTGGCCGTGAGTAGCGGCGGTCCGCCCGAGGCTACGTCGCCGGCGTCCGGAACCGGTCCGTGGGTCGCTCGGGTCGAGAGCGCTCATCTCTCCAAGGGCCAGCAGATCGCCACAATCTCGTTGGCCACGCCGGCTCTGCGCTGCTCGGCCCAGATGCCCGTATATCCGCGACTCATCGCCGGCGACACGATTTCGTGGTCGGGCGAGATGTCGGCGCTCACCGACGGCGACTACGACAGGTTCCTCGCCGCTCAGGGGATCGACGCGAGCTGCCGCGCCACGGACTTCGCGGTCGTGGCCCACGACGATTCGCCGGCCGGCCGGCTCGAGGAGCTGCGTCAGGCGTCCGGCGACGCGCTACAGCGGGTGCTGCCGGAGCCCGAAGGTGGTCTCGAAGCGGCCATCCTGATCGGCCTGCGTGACCGGGTCGACCGCGACCTTGCGGCATCCTTCACCACCGCCGGCGTCAGCCATATCGTGGCAATTTCCGGCTGGAACATAGCCATCGTGGCCGCGACGGTGGCGGCGTTGCTGCGCGGCCGCGTCAGCCGGCGGACGCGGGCCATCGTGACGATCCTGGCGATCGTGGCCTACACGCTATTCGCCGGAGCATCCGCATCGGTGCTTCGCGCGGCGGTCATGGCCGGAGTGGCGCTGGTTGCGGTGGAGAGCGGCCGCGGCTCGCGAGCGATGGTGGGGCTGGCGTGGGCGGTGGCGATCCTGATTCTGGTCGAGCCCGTCACGGTCGCCGACGTCGGGTTCCAGCTTTCGGCCGTGGCGACGGCGGGACTCGTGGCCTGGGCCTCGCCGCTCACCGCCTGGCTCGGATCGCGTGCGCCACGGCTGCCGGGCTCGCTGCGTGAGAGTCTCGGCGTCTCGCTGACGGCCCAGGCCGCGACGCTCCCGATCGCGTTACTCACGTTCGGGCGACTGGCGCTGATTGCTCCGGCGGCCAACCTCGTGGCGGTTCCGCTGGTCCCGCCGGTGATGGCCGCGGGCGCCCTTGCGTTCGTCGCCGGCTGGCTGGACGTGGCCGGCGCCCCTGCGCCACTGCCCGGCTTGCTGGCATTGCCCGGAGCCATCTCGCTGACCGTACTGATTGCGGTGGTGCGGGCGGCCGCGGCGGTGCCCGGCGCGAACGAGACTCTTCCCTTTCCGGCCAACGTCGCAGCCGCAGCCATCGCGGTGGCGCTCCTGGTTGCGATGCATCGGGCACTGGCCGGGACGGCGCGGCGCAAGGATCGAGCCGGCCGCAGGTCCGCCTCCACGGCGACGCCCGCAGCCGGGGCCAGGACCGCGCCCGTCGCCGGGGCCAGGACCGCGCCCGTCGCCGGGAAGTGGCCGCGCCCCGGGCGGTGGTCGAGCGTGGCTCTGGCGGGCGCCGCAGTGCTGGCCGTGCTCGCCGGCAACGTGGTCGCGGCCAGGCAGGACGGCAGCATCCACGTGATCGTGCTCGACGTCGGGCAGGGCGACTCGATACTCCTCGAAGGCGACCGTGGCGGGCGAATCCTCATCGACGGCGGCCCGGATCCGAACGTCTTGATGACCGATCTCGACCGCTACATACCGACGTGGGACCGCAGGCTGGACGCGATCGTCCTGACCCATCCTCACGACGACCATGTGGCCGGGCTCGTGGCCGTGGTTCAGCGCTACAGAGTCGGGCGCGCCTTCGAATCCGGCTGGTCGGCGAACACGGCCGCCTACAGGGCCTGGAAGTCGGCGCTCGCGGCGCGCGGCATTCCCGCGGAACGACTCGCCACCGGCGAGACGCTGGAACTCGACGACGCCACGCTGCGAGTCCTCTGGCCGGACGACGGCAGCACGCGCCCGGCCTACCTGGACCCGACCGCCACGGACAATCGCAAGACCAACGACGCATCGATCGTGTTCCTGGGCGAATTCGAGGGTCGCAAGTTCTTGCTGACCGGGGACGTCGAGGACGACGTGGACCCGATACTGCTCAGCCGCGGCCTGCCGACGCTGGACATGCTCAAGGTGGCTCACCACGGCAGCGCCACCGCTTCCTCGGATGTCCTGCTCGCGACCCTGCGCCCGAGTATCGCGGTGGTGTCTGTTGGCGCGGACAACACCTACGGCCATCCGAACGGGGCAACGATGGCGCGGCTCCGGGCCCACGCATCGAAGGTGTTCCGGACGGACCAGAACGGCACGGTCGAGACCACCCTGGACGGCGCCGACGTCACGGTCGTTGCCTCGCGCGCCGGCTCCGGAGGTGCGGCCGGTTCGGGCGCCGGTTCGGGCGCGGGTTCGGGCGTCGCTTTGGGCGGCGCGACCCGGCGCGAAGAGCCTCTGCCCGCCGCCGCGGTTCCATCGTTCGCCCTCCTGTACGCTTCCACCGATGTCTATTCCCAGCCGTCGCGAGAGCGCGGCATTGCTGCTGTCACTCGAGCCACAGCCGTGGCACCTCTGCCACTCGCGAGCCGTTGCCGAAGTCGCGGCCTGGCTGGCGTGGCGGGCCGTGGCCGCCGGTCGATCGCTCGATCGCCACCTCGTCGAAGCGGCGGCGCTGCTGCATGACGTCGACAAAGTGGCGCTGGTCAAGCCCGAGGTCGAAGGGCTCGCCCACGCCGACGGCTCGGCCGAGTGGCTGGCTCGCCGGGGTTACCCCGAGTTGGGTCCGGCGATCGTGGGCCATCCAGTAACCCGCCTGGCGGATGCCGCGTGGTTCGAGCCATGGTTGGCCACGGCCACGCCGGAAGCATTGATCGTGTCCTACTCGGACAAGCGCGCCGGGCAGCATCTCGAACCGATGGTCGAGCGCTTCGCCTCGTGGGCACGCCGCTACCCGCCGGCCGAGCGAGCGGCCCGTGCCCGTGGCACCTGGACCGCCGCCACTTTCGAAGAAGTGCGCCTCCGAGCCGTCGAACTGGAGCGCCGAACCTGCGAACTGGCCGGAGTAGCGCCGGATGAGGTCCGCCGATTGGCGTGGACCGGCCGCGCCATCGCGGCGGCGCGCGCGGTCGCGTTGGCACGAGCGGTCGCAGTGGCGCCCGCCGCCGGAGCCAGCTGATGCCGCCCACGGCACCGCTCGGCTACTACTGGGGCGACGACTCCTACGGCATCAACCACGCCCCGGACTCACTCGCGACTCGGCTGGCGGGGGACGGGCCGCCGCTCGACCGCGTTCGGCTGACGGGCGCCAATACCACCGCGGCGGAGATCGGCGAGAAGGTGGCAACGGCCACGCTCTTCGGCGGCGGCACCCTCGTGGTCGTCTCCGAACCGGCGCCACTCGTGGCCAGCAAACCGCTCGCGGCGCTCCTGGCCCAGACGCTCCAGGCAGTGGCTCCCGGCAACGGCCTGGCGTTCCTCGACAGTGTCGACGGCGCCAACAGCACCCGCCGCCCGGCCTCGCTCGAGGCGCTTCGCAAGACCGTGGCCGATGCGGGCGGCGACGTGCGTGAGTTCGTGGCTCCGACCCGCGATCAGATGTCCCGCTGGATCGGCGACCGGGCCCGCGAGCGCGGCATCCGCATCTCGCCGGCTGCCGCGGCCCTGCTGGCGGAGCGCGTCGGCGCCAACGTCCGCGAGCGCGACGTGGACCGCAGGCGGCAGGGCGAACTGGCAGTGGCCGAGCTGGAGAAGCTGGCCGTCTACCGTCTCGACGACCAGATCGGCCCGGACGACGTCAAGGAGCTCGTCGCCGACGCAGTGCCCGGCTCGACCTGGGCCTTCCTCGATGCGGTCGGGATGCGCCGTGCCTCCGAAGCCGCCGAACTGGCCGAGCGTCTGGACGATGTCCCGGCTCCCCTATTCGTGACGCAGCTCCACCGCCGGCTCAAGCAGCTGATCGACGTCGCCGACCTGCTCGCCTCCGGGACGCCGGCCGCCGAGCTGGTCCGCATCACCAAGCTCAACTCGTACGTGGCTCAGAAACTGGCCGAGCAGGCCCGGACCTGGACTCTGCCCGAATTGGACGCCGCGATGTCCGGGCTACTGGATCTGGACGCCACTCTCAAGGGCCATCTCGGTGGTTCCGACCTCAGACGCCGCGCCGCAGTCAGCCTTTGGATAGCCGAACGCGTCCGGCGCCCGGGACCTTCCTGACCCCGTCAGGCCCTCGCCCCAGTCGCGGGCGTGTCGGACCTCTCACGCAGATGGAACGAAATCCCGTAGACCTCGCCGGCCGGGTCGACCCGCGGGGCCACGGTCAGACGCCACTCCGACCCGCCCATGCGGATCCAGCCGGCCAGCGGCTTGCCCCTCAGGAGCACCGCGTCGAGCATGGCGAAGGCACGAGGCGGCAAGTCGAGGATGCCCTCGCGAGCCGGCATGCCCACGGCCGCTGCCCCAAAAGCCGCCACGAAGGCAGGGTTGCCGTAGACGACGATGTGGCCCTGACCGCGGCACATTCCGGCCGGGCGGCGGTTGGGGAGATCGTCGAGGTCGGTGTGCTCGACTACCGGGTCCTGCTTCACAGGGCTGATTGTGGCACCGGCATGCAAGTCGGAGCGCCGTCGATGTCAGTCGGCGCTGGACCAGGCCTGCTCTTGAACAACGAGGTCGCTTTCGATCGCGAAGACGCAACGGCCCTGACCGAGGTCGAGCAACTCGATCAATTCGGGGTCGATGTAGAGCTGATGGCAGTCTTCGCAGAGCCCGCCCGGGATCCCGAAGCACAGACGCTCACTGCGATCGGGCAGTCGGAAGGTGGTGTCGAAACGCGTGCTTACAAGGCGCCTACCGCAGCGTGGGCAGCGTTCGCGGGCCCGAGTCATCGCATCCGACCTCAGACATTGCGGTCATTCGACCGCTTCGATGTTGGAAATCGTAGGGACGAGACCGCGCGTGGCATATGACTCACTCGTACCGCCTCAACGGTACTCAAACGGTAGTCTCGATTGAGGGGTCCGGGGGTGGGGTGCGTACTACTGCGAACGCAGCGTGCGTGCTGTCAACGGTCGAGTGCATCCAGGCACCGGCCTGATGCCATCTACGTACCTACCCTGATCGGCAGGTCTCGGCCCGGCATTCGGCGTCGTCCTGTAGCCTACTCTGATGGATCGGCGACGCATCACCGGCATCGGATTGGGCGCACTCGCGGGCGCGGCGTACGGTACCGGACCGCTCTTCTTCAAGGCCTACGTGTACCCTGCCGGCGTCGATTGGCTCGCCATGCTGGTGTGGCGATTCGCCTTCGCCGCGATCGTCAGCTGGGTGTGGTTGCTGGCCCAGCCGCGAGCTCGGGCGGAACTTGTACTCCTGGACCGCCGGACCGTTGGCCGGCTGCTCTTTACCGGTGCATTCTTCCTGGTGAACGCCAGCGTCTACTACGCCGCCATCGAACGGATAGACACCTCGCTGGTGGCGTTGCTGATGAGCATCTACCCGGCGCTCGTCGCCGTCGTCTCTCTCCGACTCGGCTACAGGTTCGAGGGCAGGCTGGCCTGGGGCGCGCTGGCCATCGTGATCCTCGGGACGATCCTCACCGTCGGCGGAGTCAACCCCAACACGAACCAGGGCGGGATCGTCCTGGCTCTGCTGTCGCCGGTCGCCTACGCCGGCTACATCGTCCTGACGGCATGGATGGCGGGTGAGAGACCCGGCCAGACCGCCGACATGAGATCGCGCGGCCGGGGTGCTGAGGTCTCCCCGCCGGTCGCCGGGGCGGTGATGATGACCGGGACCTTCCTGGCCACGCTGGTCGTCGGCGTCCTGGCCCGCGAGCCGCTGCTGCCGACGCAGATCCCGTCGGCCGCGTGGCCCGGCCTGGCCGGTATCGGAATCTTCGCCGCGGCCGTTGCGATCCAGGCGTTCTACGCCTCCGCCGCCAGGATCGGGGCGGCGCAGGCCTCGCTGATGGCGACCGTGGAACCGATCGTCGTGATCTTCCTGGGGATCACGTTCCTCGACGAGGCGTTTGCGCCGATCCGCGTCGTCGGTGCCGCGGTCGTGCTGGCCGGTGTCCTGCTGGCCCAGTTCGCCACTCCGTCGGAGTCGCGGCCGGTCATTCTTGAGGAGCCGTAGCCTTCCGATCCGCCGGCGGTGCGCCGCAGAACCACTCGCGGTGCATCGACGAACCGTGGCAACTGCGGTGACCACTCGCGCATCGGATTCGCTACATTTGTTTGGACACGGATGGCGTCGGGTGTCCCAGTCACGGAGAAACACCGAGAGAAATGGCAACCCTCTATGCCCAGGTGGAGCGGTTACGCACCGCCCGCGACAAGCTGGTCAAGCTGCGCGGCGTTGTCGAGATGGGCCCACTCCCGCCCGACGACCTGCCGCGCCGACGCGAATGGGTCGATCGCGAGATCCTGGCTCACATCGACGAGATGCTCCCGTACTGGCTGGGCGAAGTCGAGCGCGTCCTGGTAGGTGCGGTGGAGCCCGTTCCGTTCGGACGCGAGGAGACAGATCTGGTCCGCATCCTGACGATCGATCGAGACAGGACGCTGCCGGTGTCGGAGCTCTACGCACGCCTCGACCACTCGCTCGAACGAATACTGCGGCGCTTGCTGGAGCTGGACGACCGGCAGGTCTCGCGGCACGGCTTGCACAAGAGACGAGGCGAGATGACCGTCAGACAGATCGTCGACACCATGCTCGCCGGCCATATCGAGGAGCATTGCTCGCAGATGGCATTGGCAATCGACTCCGCACGGGCGCTCCGGACCGGAAGCCACCCGTCTTAGGACGCCGGAATCGAGTTCTCGCGCAGGAGGTGGAAATGGCCAAGACCACGACCACGACCACGGCCACGGACCTCAAGAAGGCCCTGGCCCCGTTCTTCAATCCGCCCCGAGAACCCGTCATGGTCGATCTACCCGACCTTGGCTACCTGATGATCGACGGCCGGGGCGCGCCCGACGAAGGCGCGCAATACCCCACCACGGACTTTCAGAAGGCGTTCGCGGTGCTGTTTCCGGTGGTGTACACGATCAAGTTCCGGCTCAAGCGAGATGGATTGACGATGCCGATCCTTCCGCTCGAAGCCCTCTGGTTCACCGCCGCCGACGGCACGTTCGACGTCCACAAGCCACAAGAGCAATGGGGCTGGCGCGCCATGCTGGCCGTCTCGGACGACGTCACACCGGCCGTTTTCGACGAAGCCGTCGCCGAAGTCCGCCGCAAGAAGGGCAACTCACCCGAACTCGATCGGCTCCGTTTCGAGCGCTGGCGTGAGGGCCGCTCCGCCCAGGTGATGCACGTCGGGCCATATTCCGAAGAACTGCCGACGATCGAACGGCTGCACGCTTTCATCACCGCGCAGGGTTGCAAGCCGCGCGGTCCGCACCACGAGATCTATCTCGGAGATCCGCGCCGGGCCGATCCGGCCAAACTCAAGACGGTCCTGCGACAGCCGGTGGAGTAGATCACCGGGTCAGAGGCAGCCGCGCCCGGTGCCGGCAGGCCTTCGCTCGGCGACGCCTGGCGCAGCCAACGGAGTCGGCTGCGCCTTCAGAGTCGCCTCGCTTCGGTGCCGACACCGGGCGCGGCAACTTGGCCGGGGGTGGCTCTATTCGCTTACAGGGGGCCCGGCTTGGCGTGGCAACTCGGCCGGGGGGTGGCCTCAGTGGCCTTTTAGTCGACGGCCTTCTTCTTTGACTATCGCCCGAACCATGAAGCCGACGTTGGCAGGGCGCTCGGCCAGGCGGCGCATGAAGTACGGATACCACTCCGTCCCGTACGGCACGTAGATCCGGACCTGGTAGCCGCGGTCGATCAACGTCCGCTGCAGGTCGCGCCGGATGCCGTACAGCATCTGGAACTCGAACCGGTCGCGGTCGATGCCTTCCCGCTCGACGATCGAGATCGCTTTGGCGATCAACCTGGGGTCGTGCGTGGCGATGGCCGGCTGGACGTCGGCAACCAGCAACCGCTCCATGAGACGGGCGTAGTTTGCGTCGACGGCCGACCTGGTCCGATACGCGACGCTCGCCGGCTCGTCGTATGCGCCCTTGCAGAGCCTGACACGGCCGTGGGCGGCGATGATCGAATCCACGTCCGCCGAACTGCGCCGCAGCGCCGCCTGGATCACGACCCCGACTCGGGGATAGGCCTCGTGGGCCGCCCGCCAGACCTCGAGAGTGGCGTCGGTCATGGTGTGGTCTTCCATGTCGAAGCGAACGAAGCCGCTCACGCCACGAACCGCTTCCACGACCCTCAGGACGTTTTCGAGGCAGCAGGCGCGGTCAATCTCGAGACCCATCTGCGTCAGCTTGAGGCTGACGTTCGGGTCCAGATCTCGCTCCGAAAGGGCCGCAATGGTGGCCAGGTATCGATCTACCGCCGCGGCGGCCTGGTCCCGCGAGCCGACCGACTCCCCCAGGACATCGACCGTCGTGTGCAGCCCCGCCCGCTTCAGAGCGAGGATCGCCGGCAGCGCTTCCTGGAGCGTCTCACCGGCCACGAAACGAGCGACGATAGGGCGAGTCAGCGGACTCCGGACGGCGGCCCGGGCGAGCGCGCGGCGATGCGACAGCGAGATCAGGATCGAACGCATCGTCCGCTGCGGCAGAAGTCGGAGGTTCTCATTCAGCGCCATGGTCACGTCCCTCCGGTTGCCTCGATGCGGATTCAACAGGGGATTCGGCCGCGCCTGACGTGGGCGCGAGGTCGCTGACGGCCGCGCCGGCGGCCTCGGCGTCGGCGGCGGCCCGGGCGAATTCGGCGACCTTGGCGGCCTCCTCGCGCTGGAAAGCTTGGAGGCGACTGCGACGGTGGGAGTCGACGGCGGCCTTGATAAGTTCGACCGGCGGCGAACCGACGATCTTGCCGTCGGCGGTTCGATACCTCCGGCAGCCCACCGCTACCGGCAGATCGGGCTGGGAATCTACGTCGTCGCCGTTGACGCGGATCGTCGGCGAACCCTGGAACCCCAGGAACTCCGCGTCTTCCTGACTGCCGACGTAGATGAGTTGGATCGGCACCTCGATGACCCCGTGGCCGAGGATGCTCTCGAGGTCGCGCCGCGCCCGGTCGAGATGCGGGCAATCCTCGACGACAAGCAATTCAACTCGAAGGTCTGCCACGGGCTGAGCCTACATCGGCGAGGCGAAACCGGCGCAGCGGCGGCTTTGGGTTGCGACGGGAAGTGTCGGCGGCGTGCGCTAGTCCGGGGTCGCCATGGCGCTGAGCCAGGGCCAAATCAGCACGTCATAGTGGCGCTGGTCGAGCCGTCCCTCGAGCGCCACTGCAAGAGCGACATCGACGATCGCTTCGGTGGCCTCCGCTTTGATCGCGTGCCAGTTCTGGACCTGACCGATGAGTACCTGCGGGGCGACGTTGGACCCAATGGAGGCCCATGTGCGCGCGGCCTCGCGCACTCGGTCGATCTCGTCGGTAAGCCCATCGATGGCGCCCACCGCCTTGACTGCGGTCCACGCGTCTTCGTGTTCCTGCCGGCTCGTCGAACGCCACGCTGCCCGCATGGCCAGCAATTCAACCTCGTTCATCCGCTCAAGGCGCTCGAACAAGTCATCCATGGCATCGGTATCGAGAAGATCGACCTTCTGGCCTCGGCGCGGCATCGAACCCCCCTTTCAGTCCTCGTCCAGTTGATCAAGAACGTGGCGCCGCAGGAACTCCATGCAGCGCTTCCAGGCGTCGCGGCGGTTCTCGCGCTTCTTCCAGCCGTGCGGCTCCTCGTCGTACCAGTGGAGCTCGTAATGTTTGCCCTCGATCTCGAGAGCTTCAACGATCTTCTCCGTCATCAGCGGCGTGACGCGGCGGTCCTTGCGGCCGTGGAGGATGAGCAGCGGCGCCTCGATCCGCTCGGCACGGTACAACGGGGATCCTCGCCGGTAAGCCGAGGCCGCCTCGGGGTCGTCAGGCTTGCCCATCATCCGCTCCAGGTCGATCCGGCCGGGCCGGTCGCCGTGGCGGTAGCTCTCCGAGATTTCGGAGTCGCCGTACAGATCGATGCCGGCTCGCCACAGAGCGGGCTCTTCGGTCAGGACGCACAACGTCATGTAGCCGCCGTATGAGCCGCCGTAATGGGCCAGGCGGCCGTCACACCAGGGCTGAGCCGCGGCCCAATGTGCCGCGTCGATCAAATCGAACGCGTCGGCGTGTCCCCACTCTCCGCGGTTGGCCCAGCGGAACTCGCGGCCGTAGCCGGTCGAGCCGCGGAAATCGACCTCCAGGAAGGCCATGCCGGCATCGACGACGAGCTGCCGGAACGGCATCCAGTCACGGAAGGACTGATGCCACGGGCCACCGTGCGAGTGGATCACGCACGGCACTCGGGTCGATTCCTCGCCGACGGCACCGGCCGGCAGGAAGAGCGTGCCTTCGATACGCAGTCCGTCTCGGGCCTCGAAGCCGATCCGCGTCCCGGTGGCGAAGCGGCCGGCATCGACAACCGTCGGCAGTGAATGCGTCAGCTGGCGCGGCTTCGCACCATCGGCAGCAGCTCCGGGCATCGGCAGCAGCCACAGGTCGTCGGGGGCGTGATCGCTCGAACCGAGAGCCAGTACGGCCGACGAATCGGGCAGCCAGCCGACGGCCATCCAGACGCCTTCGAACGGGCTGAGTGTCGACGGCCGCGAGTTGCCGGCAAGATCGGCGACCAGCAGATCCGCCAGACCGTCGTGGATCTCGATATGCACGAAACGCCGGCCGTCCGGCGAGGGCAGAGGCACATAGCCCCAACCACCACCCGGTTCGCCGTGCTCGCGCGGCCCGGCGGTGAGCACGACCCGATCCCGACCGTCGGCTGAGACGCGCACCGCCTGGAACCATCCGTCGGCGTCGGAGAGCATCAGCAGACCGGAACCGTCGGGCAGCCAGCGCGGCCCGGTCTCCCACGCGGCCTCGCCGGCGATCAGCTGCTCGCGCCCGGTGGCGACTTCGACGACGTGTATCTGCGACGTGAGCAGGTCCGGCATCCGTTGCGACGTCACGGCGATCTGCCGGCCGTCCGGCGACCAGACGAATTCGTCGATGTCGATGCCCGTCCGGGTTACGGGGCACGGCTCCGGTGAGCGCGGATGTGTTGCCGGCCGGCCGCGGCGCGGCACCGGCGCGTCCACCAGCCACACCTGATCCCAGCCGCGGCGCCTGGAAATGAACGCGATCTGATGGCCGTCGGCGCACCAGCGCGGCGAGCGGTTGCCGGCGGGGTGCTGCGCGACCAGGGCCTGATGCGAGCCCTCGACGTCGATCATCCAGATGGCCTCGTCCCGGACGAAGGCGATTCGGCGCCCGTCCGGCGACCACTGCGGATCGGAGACCGACTTCTCGGATGCGGTGAGCTGCTCCGGGTAGCCGCCGCGGACCGGCATGAGGAAGATCTGGCGGGCACCCGCCGCTTCGGACGTGAACGCGAGACGGCGGCCGTCCGGCGAAAGGCGGAACTCGCGTGCGGGCTCGATCGCGGCCGCCTGCTCGATCGTGAGGCCGTCGCGGAAACCCCTCCTGGTCCGGCCGTTTTCGGTTGCGCCTGGGGCAGCGTCGGCGGCAAGCACTCCTCGCATGCCATCGCCATCGGTCACGAGTCGGCCCACTTCAAGCCCATGAATCGATCCTCCCTCTCGCCCGGCTGCGGCGCCGGGTCGACGCGCACGAACGTTTCGCGCCCGAACATCTGCTCCATCTGGGCCCGCTCCTCCGGGTCGTCCCAGCGGCGCCCACGCATCTGACTGTCGTGGCAGGCGAGGGCCGCGATCTTGCGCTCCGCAACCGAGAGGATCGGCACGACGGTGGTGATCTCCTCGTCGGGACGAGCCAGCTTGATGAAGGCCTCGGCCTGGCGGATGTCGTCTTCGGTGGGTGGCTTGTCGTCGCCGCGCCGCCGCTCGGCTTCCTGCATAGCTTGCATTCCCGCCACGGTCGAGCGGGGCAAAGCCTGGTGATAGAGAGCCACGGGCCCGCCCGGCTCGGCCGCGGCCACGCGATACGCGGCGGTGGCCGTGTCGGAGCAGGCGGTGTGATCGGGATGGCCGTAGACGCCGCCCGGGTCGAAAGTGACGATGACCGCCGGGTGAAGCCTGCGGATGACCGCCAGGATGCGTTCCACGACCTCTTGCTTGTCGGCGAGGCTGAGGGAGCCCTCCGGGGCGCCCCAGCCCTCCATGCCCGAGTCGCGATAGCCCAGGAAGATCGGCTCGGATACGCCCAGCTCCCGGCACGCGCAGGCAAGTTCCTCGCGACGGATCTCAGGATCGAGCGAATGGTCGACGCCGACCTCGCCCGGCTTCCCGCCCTGGTCACCGTTCGTGGCGCACAGCACCCAGACCGGATTGCCCGCGGCGGCAGCCAGCGCCATCACGCCGCCGGCGCCGAAGCTCTCGTCGTCGGGGTGCGCGAAGATCGCAAGAAGCCCGCTGGGCGTCACGGAATTGCCGGCCTCGCGGTCGCCCGGCATGTCAGTGCCCGGAGTGCCGTGCGGTCGAGGCCTTGGTCCCGGCCCCGTTGCTGGATGCGGCAGGCTGGCCCTCGTTCAATCCCAGGCCCTGCTCGAGGTCCGCCCCGAGTTCCACGGTGCGGCGGTAGGACGCCCAGACCGCTTCGGAGAGAACGGTCCGAAGCCTGCCGGACTCGAGTTCGTGGATTGCCGCCGCGCTGGTGCCACCCGGCGAAGTGACCATGTTGCGCAGCACGGCGGGGTGTTGGGCGGTGGCCTTGGCGAAGGCGGTGCTGCCCTCCAGCGTCTCGATGACCAGATCGTGGGCCACGTGGCGCGGGAAGCCGAGGTGAACCGCGGCGTCGATCAGCGCCTCCATCACGAGGAAGACATACGCCGGGCCGGTTCCGCTGACGGCCGTGGCCATCTCGACGAAGCGTTCGTCCTCCATCTGGAGATCCGTGCCCAGAGCGCGAAGCAGGACGCGGGCCTGGTTCTGCTGCAACTCGGTCACTTCCGGCGTGGCATACCAGACCGTCATGCCGCGCCCGATCTGGGCCGGGGTGTTGGGCATGCTGCGAACCACTTCGCGGTGGTCGAGGAGACTCGTCAGGACATGGCAATTCGCACCGGCCACGATCGACACCACGAGCTGTTCGGGCCGCAGGTGGCCACCCAGCTCGTGCCCGACCTTGGTCAGGGTCTGGGGCTTGACGGAGAGCAGGATCACGTCGGCGTCGCGGGCAGCCTCGAGATTGGAGGCGACCATGCGCACGCCGTAGCGGGTGGTCAACTCCTCGCGCCGCTCGGCTCGAGGCTCGCTGCCGACGATCCGCGCTGGTTCGACCAACTTGCCGCGGAGCAGCCCGGCGATGATCGACTCGGCCATCACGCCGGAGCCGATTGTCGCTACGGTTCGGTTCGAAAGAGGCGACATGTCGGCGAGTATAGGTCCGGATGAGGGCCGGTGAGGGCCGGTTTCGCGCGAAATTGAGCCATTCGGGCGGCGACCGCCGACATCGTGGACACGACTCGGCGGCGGCTCATGGGCGTCCCGGCGGCAGCGTGGCCCCGGCTCGGCTGACTCGCAGGCGCGACTCGGCCGCCGAAGACTGGCTGTGGAAACCCCCGGACAGACGAGGGCCGGTCGCCGAGGGAGGAAGCGACCGGCCGGTTGATCTCGTCTGAGCCCTGGGAGGAGGGAGGAGGAACTGACGTGAATACTGGCTTGGAGGTCTGAAGTTCTCCTGAAGAGAAGGTGGACTTCCTGTGAAGACGGCGCGCAGGTTGTGTGGGGCCCAGAAAGCCGCCGCCTCAACCCGACGCCCCGGGCGCAGCGTGTTCCCGCCGGGCTCTCTGCCCGGGGCGGCTACCTCAGCCGCGCCGACCCAAGCACGAAGAATCGTGCCGTGGTGGAGACGTCGACGTCGCTGAAGCCGGCCCGCTCCAGCGCGGAGGCGAGGTCGGCCGGTTCGTAGTAGATCTTTCGAACCTGGTACGTGGAGCCATCGTCCAGCCGTCGCATCTGCACATCGTTCTCCGGCGGGCGATGGCCACGGGCCCCCGACTCGGGGTCGCGGCGCGAGTCGATGAACGCGAAGAGGCCGCCCGGGACGAGCCATCGAGCGACGATGCCGAGGAATTCGGCGAGTCGCGCTCGGTCGACATGGCTGATCCAGAAACCGCAGAAGAGGCCGTTCACGGATCGATCCGGCTCGGCCCAAACGTCGCGGACTCGTGCTTCCACGTCCAAACCCGCGGCAGCCAACCTTGCCCGCGCCAACGAGAGCGGCTCCGGCGCCGCGTCGAGAATGGTCAGCTTGCCGCATCTCGCCAGCAGCGGTGACCACCAGCCCGTGCCCGCCGCCAGTTCGACGATGTCGCCGCCGAAAGGGCGGCTGCCCAGCCAATCTGCCGCCGCTTCGAGATCCGCCCGCCACGCGGCGTCGCTTGTCGACCCATGCGAGTTGCGGCCACGCCGGAGGTACCAGTCGTCGTACTCGCCGGCTCGGGCCGCGTAGTAGCGGATCATCTCGGAGTCGATGCCTCCGGCCTCCCGCCCGCCATCGTGTGGCTCGAGTTCCGGCCGGCTCGCGTCGCCCACGCTAGTCCTCGACGAGCGGCGTCCAGCCGTCTTCGGGCGCCGTGCCGACGAACGTCTCCGGGTCGAAGATCTCGGCCAGCATCGCCACGCCGTCGACGACCCGCGGGCCCGGTCGGCAGAAGTAGACCGGCTCCACGAAGAAGACCTGGCCACGCCTGACCGCCTCGAGGTCGTCCCAGAACTCGGGGCGATCGATCGACCGCCACAGCGCCTGCGTCTGGCGCAGCGTCAGACCTGCCGGCGAGAAGAAGAGCATCTCCGGATCCACGTCCCGAATCGCCTCCCAGTTAGTGGGTGAGGCAGGCTCGCCGTCCCGGCCGAGGAGTTCCCAGCCGCCGGCGCGCCGGACCTGCTCGGGAACCCACCGGCCGCTCGCCATCAGGGGCGCCAGACCCTCGAGGACCACAACGCGCTTCGGCCGGAGACCTGCGTCGTGGCGTGCCAGGACACCCTGCTCCACCTCGCCGATCTCCTCGCGCAGGGCCTCGAGCAGTTCTATGGAATCGTCCTCGGACTCCGTCATCGCCCCGATGGTCGTGATGGAGTGGAATATGCCCTCGAGAGTGATGGGATCGAGGGCCACGATCTCCGGCGATGTTTCGGCTCCGACCAGGGCCGCTTCGATCTCACGATGGCCCGGCCCGGCGCCGCCTTCGCGGATGATGACCAGATCCGGCGACGCGGCCACCAGCGCAACTCGATCCAGCTCACTCGGCCCCAGCTCGTCGTCCTGGGCGTGCCCCGCCGCGGCCACGGCCGCAGCGGCTTCGGAGCTCTTTGGGCGAGTGACGATCGCCACTCCCTTGACTTCCGGCGGGTAGTCGCAGCGGTGGCTGATGCCGACCAGCTGGTCGCTCAGCCCCAGGGCACAGATGATTTCGGTAGCGGAAGGAAGCATGGAAACGATGCGCATCGGTTCAGTCTAGCCGGGGCCGCTCAACACGCCTTCACGGGCAACGCGCCCTTACGCCGGCTCGATGCGAGTGTTCTGGAATCACAAGCGCCCGACCCAGAGGGCCGGGCGCTCGAAAGATCGGCGCGAGGTTCAGGCCGGCTTGGCCGCGTTGACCTTGGCGCGAGCCGCGTCCTTGTCCGAATACCAGAGAGCGTTGATCTCGGTATAGGCAGCCCACTCGGCCGGAACGGAGTCCTCGGCGAAGATGGCGTTGACCGGGCACTCGGGCTCGCATGCGCCACAGTCGATGCACTCGTTGGGATCGATGAAGAGGGTGCGGTCCGTGCCTTCATCGAAGTGGATGCAGTCGACCGGGCAGACGGACACGCATGCCTGGTCCATCGTATCTACGCACGGCTCGGCGATCACATAGGCCATCGGGCTTGTACTCCTGGAGTCATGGATTCTTCTTCAGCAGGAGGCCCAGCGGCACTCCCAACGCTCACTCTGAGCGTACCACGCACCCAACTCTACATGTGCGGTTCGTACTCTGGATCCAGGTACTTCTCCGGGTCGTCCTCGAACTCGAGCTTGCAGCCGCGGCTGCAGAAGTAGTAGGTCTCGCCTTCGTATTCGAAATGGAGATCGGTCGTGGTATCGACCTCCATGCCGCAGACCGGATCATTTGCGCTAGCCATCGTGCTCCTTCGACCGGCCCGCCGGTCCTCATGGGTACCACCGTCGCAACGGCCCGTCGAGTCTAGTCCAGACGGCGCCGATCGCCCCGCGTGGAGTTCCGGCGCCCGCCGATGAGGCTGTGACCAATGCCCGATTGGGTGCGCGCTGCCCGACCGGGCAGCGTACGATGCATGGCATGGACCCTCAGCTGATCGAGAACGCGCGAATCACGCTCGAAGGCGAGCAGGCACGGCTTCGCCTCGAGCTATCCGAAGAGGTGGAACATCCGCGCGTAGCGCACGGCGCCCAGACCGCCGCCGCCAGCGAAGTATCGGAAAGCCAGCGCGGCCAGCAGATGCGTGAACGCGAAGAAGTCCATCTCGTATCGATCAACGGGGCGCTGGCGCGCATCTCCGCCGGGACGTTCGGTACGTGCCTCACGTGTGGCAAGCCCATCGCACCGGAACGCCTCGAAGTCCTGGCCTGGGCCACAGATTGCATCGACTGCCACGCGAGCAAGCGCCGCTGAAGGTCGCTCCCGGCCGCCGGTAATCGTAAGCGCGCCGGTAATCGTGTCCGAGGCCCATCCGGCCGACATCTCAACATATGGTTCAGCTGGATGTGTCTGCCCGGAAGGACGCTCGCTCGCGCCTGTGGCTCGCGATCATGGCACTGGGATCGGTGGCGGTGGCTATCCACTTCCTGCCGTTCCTCGACGGCGGCGGCCAGGCGGTCACGTATCTGGGGACCGAGGCGCTGGCGGTAGCCGCCGTCATCGGCAGCTTGCTCTTGCGACGTCCCGAGAGACGTCTCGGCTGGGCCCTCTTCGGCGCCGGGATGCTGTCGGTGACGCTGGGCGACGCCGTCTGGTACTGGCTGACCACGGTCGCGGACGTCTCGCCCGCCACGTCCCTGGCCGACGTCTTCTACATTGCCGAGTACCCGCTACTCATCGGCGGTGTGCTGCTCCTGGTCCGTGCCCGCCCGGACAAGGAGACGGTTCTCGACACGCTGATCATCACCACCGCGGCCTTCATGGTGGTTCTCGAGTTCGTGGTCCAGCCATCGCTGGACGGCTACACCGGATCCACGCTCGACCTGGCGGTGATGCTCTTCTACCCCATTGCGGACGTGGCACTCCTGGCCGTGGCGTTGCGGGCCCTTCTCGCCGCGGACCTGCACTCCCGCTGGCTGGCGATGCTGCTGGCGGGTGTCGTGGCCGTCGTCATCGCCGATTTCCTCAACCTGCGCCTCAGCCTGATGGACGTCTCGGTAGACATATCGCCGCTCGACGCCCTGTGGCTGATGTCGATGGTTATGTGGGCGGCGGCGGCCACGCATCCGGCGGCCGGCACCGAGATGCAGAACCGGGGCGAGGACTGGACCAGCCGGAACACGGCGCGCAGGCTCCTCCTGACCGGGGCGTTGCTGCTGCCGCCGGCGAGTCTCGTTCTTCAGGCGTTCCTGGGCGAAGCCGCGGGCACTCCCGTATCTCTCGCGGCCTGGGGAGTCATCGCCGTCCTGGTGATGCTCCGGACGGACACAGCCATCTCCGCGGCGCGCCGGTCGGAGCGTGCGTTGCGGAGCACCGGCGACCGGCTGGCGCTGGCCGCACGTGCCGGTAGCGTCGGCATCTGGGACTTCGACCCGGTGGCCGACTGCCTCGTCTGGGACGACCAGATGCTCGGCCTGTACGGCATCGGCCGCGACGGGTTCAGCTGCACATATGAGTCCTGGCAAGCACGGCTTCTGCTCGACGACCGCCCGAGTGTCGACGATGAGATGCACGCCGCGTTGATCGGTGAAGAGGACTTCGACACGGCGTTCCGCGTGGTCTGGCCGGACGGTGCGATCCATCACATCCGTGCCATCGCACTGGTACAGCGTGACTTCGGCGGCCGGCCGATCCACGTCATCGGCACGAGCTGGGACATCACCGCCCAGAAGGAGGCCGAACGAGAGCAGCGGGACACCATCTTCCAGCTCGCGAACGCCATGAGCCGGGCGATCGAACTGGCCGCGGAAGCCGACACGGCGAACCAGGCCAAGAGCGACTTCCTGGCCAACATGAGCCACGAAATCCGAACGCCGATGAACGGCGTCCTCGGCATGACCGGCCTCTTGCTCGACACCCCGCTGGACTCAGACCAACGCCGCTATGCCGAGACCGTCCGGACCAGCGCCGAGGCCCTGTTGACGTTGCTAAACGACATCCTCGATTTCTCCAAGATCGAGGCCGGCAGGGTCGAACTCGAGACGATCGACTTCGACATCCGTGCGCTGCTGGACGACTTCTCGAGCGGGCTGGCTGTACGAGCCCAGGAGGCCGGGCTGGAGTTCATCTGCTCGGCCGACCCGGACGTCCCGACCTACCTCGGCGGCGACCCCGGCCGGCTGCGCCAGGTGCTGTTCAATCTCGCCGGCAACGCGGTCAAGTTCACCCACCAGGGCGAGGTCGCGGTCCGGACCACGCTCGTTTCGGAGACCGGCACCGACGTCGTGTTGCGCTTCTCCGTGAAAGACACCGGCATCGGCATACCCGGGGAGATCCAGGGCCGGCTCTTCCAGAAGTTCACCCAGGCGGACGCTTCGACGACCCGTCAATACGGCGGCACGGGCCTGGGTCTGGCCATCTCCAAGCAGCTCGCCGAACTCATGGGCGGACAGATCGGGCTGGTCAGCGAGGACGGCGTCGGGTCCGAGTTCTGGTTCACATCACGTTTCGCGAAACGTTCCGGCGCCGAGAACCGAGACGCGCCGCGGGCCGATCTGCGCGGGGTGCGGATTCTCCTGGTCGACGACAACGCCACCAACCGCGAGGTGCTGCGGATCCAGCTCACGGCATGGGGAATGCGGCCGCACGACGTGCCCGACGCGGCGGCGGCGTTGCGGGCCCTGCGCGGGGCGCTCGACGAACGCGACCCGTTCACGGCGGCCATGGTCGACATGCAGATGCCGGGCGTCGACGGCATCGACCTGTCCCGGACGATCACGTCCGACGCGGCCCTGAAGCCGACCAGCCTGGTGCTGATGACTTCTCTCGGCGGCCGCGGCGACGGCCGGCTGATGGACGAGATCGGCCTGTCCGGATACCTGATCAAACCGATCCGGCAGTCGGACTTGTTCGACTGCCTGGCGACGGTCGTCGCCGGTTCGGAAGACGCGAAAGCGGCGGCCACGGCGGTTCAGGCTGCGGCCCCAGTGGCGCCGACCGGGCCCGCGGTGGCGAAGGGGTCTGCGGCGTCGGCGGAGCCGGCCTTCCGGGGCTCGGGCCGGATCTTGCTCGCGGAGGACAACACCACCAACCAGCAAGTGGCGCTGGGAATTCTCCGCAAGCTCGGCTTGGAGTCGGATGCGGTGGGCAACGGCCTCGAGGCCATAAGAGCGCTCGAGTCGATTCCCTATGACCTTGTGTTGATGGACGTCCAGATGCCCGAGTTGGACGGCCTGCGCGCGACCGGCCGGATCCGCGACCCCAACTCCGATGTGCTGCGGCATGGAGTCCCCGTCATCGCGATGACCGCCGACTCGCTGGCCGGAGACAAGGAGAGGTGTCTGGCGGCCGGGATGAACGACTACCTCACCAAACCAATCTCGCCCGCCGCCCTCGCCGCTGCGCTGGAGAAGTGGCTGCCGTCGACGGTGGCCGGTCCGGGAGCGGCCGCCGTTGCGGTCCCCGTAGCCGAGGGCGCGGCTGCCGAATCGGTCGAAGGCGCCGAGACGCCGGTTTTCGATCGGGCGGGCATGATGGCTCGAATGATGGGCGACGATCAGATGGCCAGAGTCATCGTGGGCGGATTCCTCGAGGAAATGCCCGACCAGCTGGCAACGCTTCGAAGCTGTCTGGCTTCCGGAGATGCCGCCGGCGCGCGGCGCCAGGCCCACTCGATCAAGGGTGCCTCGGCCAACGTCGGCGGCGAGGCGCTGAAACGGGCGGCGCTCGCCGCCGAAGAGGCTGGACAGGCCGGCGATCTGGACGCCATCATGACCCTCGTGCCGGGTCTCGAATTGCAGTTCGCCAGTCTCAAGGAAGCCATGCGCGACTTCGCGACGACCGATGCCGCCCAATCGGAGGGCCTGGTGTGAAGACGCTCATCGTGGAGGACGAATTCACCAGTCGAGCCCTACTGCGCGAAATCCTCAAGCGATTCGGCGTGCCGCAGATCGCCATGAACGGCCGGGAGGGTGTCGAGGCGGTTCGGACGGCGCTCGAGGACGGCGCTCCCTTTGATCTCATCTGCCTCGACATCATGATGCCCGAGATGGATGGGCAGGAGGCATTGAGGCGGATCCGCACCCTGGAGACGAAGGCCGGGATCGATGCCGAGAAGCGCGCCAAAGTGATCATGACCACGGCCCTGGCCGACCGGAACACCGTGGTCGAGGCGATCAACGCCCAGTGCGACTACTTCCTGGTCAAGCCCATCGACGGCCGCGTTCTCCTGGATGAGCTGCGCCGTTTTGGGTTGATACCGCAGGCTTAGCCGCTCGATGTGGTTGGATGGCGGCATACGCCGAAGGAGGACACGCCGATGGCAGCGTGGACGAGCGATGAACTCAGAAGGATTGGCGCGGCCAACGAACTCGATATCGCCGCGCGACGACCCGACGGCACGCTCCGCAAACACGTGATCATCTGGGTGGTTGCGCACGACGGCAGGCTCTACGTTCGGTCGGTGAACGGGCCCGACGCCGCCTGGTTCCGCGGCACGCAGGCTACTCACGAAGGCAACATTCGGGCCGGCGGCGTCGACAGGGACGTCACGTTCCTGGCAGTCCCCCACGAGATCGACGACGCGCTCGATGCCGCGTATCGAGCCAAGTACAGCTACTCACCGAGCAGCGTCGCCCACATCAACAGCCCGCAGGCCCGATCGGCGGCGCTCGAACTCGTGCCGTAAACGCTGTCCCGCCGCCCGGCATTTCGAGACAAGGAGCATGGAATGCAGATCCTCAAGAAGCAGCCGACGGTGAAGGCGCCCCCCGAAACTTTCACCGGCGACGCCTGGTTCGACGTGATCGCGCGGGGCGAAGAGCCATCTCGGATCCGCGTCAGCGTGGTGCGCTTCGCGCCGGGTGCCCGCAACGCCTGGCACGCACATGCCGTCGGTCAGACCGTGCACGTTACCGACGGGATAGGCCTGATCCAGTCGCGCGGCGGGGCTGTCGTCGAGATCCACCCCGGCGACACGGTCCAGACCCCGGCCGGCGAGTGGCACTGGCACGGCGCCACACCGGGCCACTTCATGACCCACCTCGCCATGTGGGAAGCGAATGCCGAGGGCCAGGAGGCCACGTGGGGCGATCTGGTCACGGACGAGGAATACGGCGCTCGGTAGGCTTCTGGCGAACGCTAGCCGGTAATGCTGGCGCTATTTCCGCGCGCTCAAGTGGGCGGCTGCCTCTCGCTCAAGCACGGCCAAACGTGTGTAGTAGTCCGGGAACTCATTCAGATGGGCGAGCGCGATCTTCCCGGTGAGGTTCCAGTCATCCCCGGTGACGTTCGTCTGCGGGTTTCGGAGCCCGTGCTCTAGTTCGACATCCAGCCCCATCCGGAACTGCTCGAGGTCGCACTTCAGCGCCTTGAAGTCGATCGAGAGCTCAGTCGCGACGGCGAGCGCCTCTTCCCGCGTGAACGATTTCTTGACGGTCATCTCAGTTGGTCCCTCCGTGGCCTCATCCGACTTGCGCGTCGCGTGTACACATCGAACGCGAATCCATTGGCATTGAGTCTGGCCTCGGAGCCATGCCGGTTACGAGGATGAGAACCCCACTTGCGACGTTCCGGGCGTGCCGGCCCCGACGCCACCGGCGCGATCATTTCCGTCGGTGTGGACACCTACGATCCCGCCATACCGCTCATCGGTGAGACCGTGACCGGACTCGCCGCCGACAAGGCGATGTGGGCGCCCAGCTCCAGCCAGCTGATCCTCGTCAAGGGAACGACGATCCTGACGATCATCGCGGCGTCGGCCGATCCGTCGGAAGGATCCAAGGCGCTCGCGATCCGCGCCGGCGGAATGTTTCTCGCGAGTCTCTGAAGACCGACGGCACCGACAGCGACCGGGGGCTGACGCAGGGCTGACCGCGACCGCCCCGATCCGCGGGCCGGTAGGCAACTCCGGCGAGAATCACGCAACCCGCTTTGCCGAGACGTCTGAACGCGTTTGGTTCGGCCCGCAACTCGGCCGTTTTGGGGTCGACATGGCGTTCCGGGTCCGCACTCGGCTCAGCAGAGCGAGTCGTTTCGCGCTTGTCGGACCTTGACGTGGTCTCCACGTCCACTCCTTTTGTGCCCGAACCGATGGAGCCGCGCCGCAGCGACCGGATCAGCGTAGCGCCGGCGCCACCCGGTCGGCACTTCTGACGGACTGATCCCGGCAGGTGCACGGCCAATCGGGGAGGGTTCTCATCCTCGCGGCAGGCTCAGTCAGTACCCAGACTCAGAAGAGACTTCCATAGACATAGACGACTACGTGCTCACGCACGGCTAATAAGGAGTATCGAAATGACCGGCGAACGGACCAAAGGCTCCATCAACAAGGCCACGGGCAAAGCCGAAGAGGGGCTCGGCAAGTTGACCGGCGATCGGTCGCAGCAGGCCAAAGGCAAGGCCAAGCAGATCCAAGGCAGCGCGCAGCAGGGCGTGGGCAACGTGCAGGACGCCGCCAGACCGCGCTGACAGGGAGACCCAACAGCGCGAACGCGCCCTTTACGGAGCTCATTCGGAGCACTGAGGCTGTTCGTCGCTCATCCTCAATCCCCTTTTGAATGGAGGAATGCTGAAATGGGCATCATCGCGTGGATCGTCCTCGGAGCGATTGCCGGCTTTATCACCAACCTGATCATGGGCGGCTCGGAAGGCGTCATCGCCACGATCATTCTGGGCATCGTCGGTGCTGTCGTCGGCGGCTATCTCGCCGGCACGGTCCTGGGAGTCGCCGATGTGACCGGCATCAATGTCGAGAGCATCGTGGTCGCCGTGATCGGTGGCGTCGTCGTGGTCGCCGTGTATCGCATGTTGGTAGGCGGACGCTCCTCCGCTCAAGCCTAGGGTTCTACCCCCGTGGGACCGGTCGGTATTCGTGCGCCGATCGGTCCAGGAGTCCGTGCACGCCGCTCGGCAGCGACCCCACAGTTCGGCGCAAGGCCGGAAACGCCCGGCGCGCACCAGCGCGTTGTCGTCGTGGACGAGCCGCGTCTCACGACGATCCGGCTGCTATTTCCGCGCGCTCAAGTGGGCGGCTGCCTCGAGCTCCAGTACGGACTGGAGACTTCGCCAGGAATCACGAAACCCGGCCCTGAGGCCGGGTTTCAGTTATCGGCATTGGTTGCGGGGGACGGATTCGAACCGCCGACCTTCGGGTTATGAGCCCGACGAGCTGCCGCTGCTCCACCCCGCGCCGGGAAGTGTAGGGACGTGGGGGGTTCGAGTCAAACTGCCGAAGGTCCCGACGCCACGTCGCCCGGGGTGGCGCGGTCCTCGACGCCACGTCGCCAACCGGCAGCGCGCAACTCCGCCCCCTTCAGCATCCCTGCCGGGCCAGGTGCGCCATGATGTGCGCTGCATAGACACTGGAGGCCTTTGGCAAATGCAACTCGACGACGACAAGGATCGGGACGGCTCGGAGCCACAGCCCGAAGGCGCGGCCTCGGGCCCGAACTACGCCCCCGACTCGGCGGCCAACGCATCGACCGGGGAGCCGGCCGGAGATCGCGCTACTGACTCCTCAGCGGCAACCGAGCCCGGCACGCCGCTTCCACCCGCTCCATCTGCCTGGCAACCGATTCCGCCGGCCGGCTGGATCGGCGCCACTCCGCCTCCGCAGTGGGGCGCGCCGCAGTGGGGAGCGCAATGGGGTGCGGCGCCGCCTGCGCCGACCTACCAGAACCAGTGGCCGCCCCAGCAGCCGCCGGCAGCGCCCGGCTGGCAGGCAAGCCCAACCTGGCCGCCGCAGCCTCAGCAGAGCTGGGGCGTGCCGACCGGCGCTCCGCGTTCATCGAGTCGACAGAGCAGGCTTCCGCAGGTCATCGCCGTCGTCGCCGTCTGCTTCCTGGCATTCTCCGGCGGCCTCCTCACCGACCACTTCGGCTTCGCTTCCTCCAACGGGGGCACCAACGGTGCCGGCGCCTCCGCGCAGTCGGCCGCCCTGTACGACCAGGCTTTGCAGGTCGTCAAGGGGAACTTCGTCGGTCGAAACTCGGTCACCGACCAGCAGCTGTTGTACGGCTCCATCGCCGGCATGGTCAACAGCCTGGGCGATACCGGCCATTCCGAGTTCCTATCAGCCGCGGAATACGCGGCCATGCAGTCTCAACTCAACACCAGCAGCATCGCCGGCATCGGCGTGGTTCTGTCGGACGACAACGGCGCCTTCAAGGTCGATCGCGTGCTCGGTGGCACTCCCGCCGCGAAAGCCGGCGTCAGGGCCGGGGACCAGATCACGGCCGTAGGCGGCAAATCCACGGCCAATATGACCTTCAACGACCTGACGACCGTGATTCGTGGCGACCCCGGCACGTCGGTCACCATCACCGTCATCCATCTGGGCACTTCGACCCCGGTCGACATCACCATGGTGCGAGCCAAGATCACGGTTCCACTCTCGGACTGGGGCATGGTCCCGGGCACGCACATCGCCGACATCTCGCTGGCAGAGTTCTCGACCGGCGCCGCCGATCAGGTTCAGGCCGACATCACCTCAGCCACGGCCGCCGGTGCGTCCGCGCTCATCCTCGATCTCCGCGGCAACCCGGGTGGCTACGCCGACGAGGCGCGCGAGGTCGCAAGTGAGTTCCTCTCGAGCGGAACCGTCTACATCCAGCAGGACGCCAGCGGCAACAAGACGCCGTACACCGTCGACACCCAGCGAGTGCACACCGCCCTGCCTCTGGTGGTTCTGGTCGACCACGACTCGGCCAGTTCTTCGGAGATCGTGACCGGCGCCCTTCAGGATTCGGGCCGCGCCAAGGTCGTTGGCGTCAACACTTTCGGCACCGGGACCGTCCTCCAGCCGTTCACGCTCTCCGACGGATCGGTGATCATCCTGGGTACTTCGTGGTGGCTCACGCCCGACGGACATCGGATCTTCGGCGTCGGCATCACGCCCGACCAGAAGGTCCAGCTGCAGGGAACTGCCCTGCCGACGGACCCGGCGGACCTGACGGCCATGACGGCGACCCAGTTCGCCGCGTCAACCGATGCCCAGCTCATCGCCGCGGTCGCCGACTTGAACAAGTAGCGGCGGTTACTATCCGTTCAGCCGCCCGGGGCGGCATGGCCTTGGGGGCCGTTAGCTCAGTGGTAGAGCGGCCGACTTTTAATCGGCTGGTCGTGGGT
>PMXR01000010.1 GCA_003171035.1 Chloroflexota bacterium | reverse complement strand
ACGGACAGCTGCGCTGAGACGACTTTGAGGACGGCAACCTGATGCTTCGACATGCTGCGGACTGTCACGCATGTCCCGACTCACCAGTAACCGATCAGGTGTCACCTATGTCCTGAAGTCAGACACCTCCGGGCGCGCCACTCTTTCCAGTGGGTTGTCCAAGCCCGGATCCTCGCCGAGGCGTCAGACGCCCCCGTTCCGTGGGTGGCGTTGCCCGCGACAGTCGATGTGTCAGATGCCCGGCCCGTCGGCCAGCAGCGTCAGATGCTCGACCCCGACAAACTGATAAATGTCACATGCCCACGGCCCGTGCTGGTTCTATCGGCCTGACGGTAGTTCCTGAGATTCATCGTGCCACCGGCGTCAGCCACCGCCGCCTGGAGGACCGAGTATGGTTTCGCGTCGCCAACCATGGTCAGCCTCCGGAACGAAGACATGGACCCGCCCGTGGCACCTGAGTATGAGTTCGCTGCTCCGCGGATCTACGGTTGAAATGCGGCGTTTCGGTGCCGCGGCCACAGTCAACGAAGTATCCCTTCGCAGCACGTTGGCATCTGGAGATCCTCGGGGCTAGCTCCGGTCTCCTGGCGGGACTGGATGCCCCAGAGCGTCCGATTGCCAGCTTAGTCTGACCCGACATCTGACCTAGCAGGCTCTTCGGATGGGCCGATAGTCAGGCCAGTAGACTTCCACGCAAGACGGCTGTGACCCCGCGGCCGTTCCCTGGGCCCTCGTGGTCACCCCCTCGGCTACGGGGGCCCTAGCCCCTTCCTGCCGCAGACTCATCGCAGCTGGATCGTGCGGATCGGACGTGACGCCGAGAGACCTTCGGCCTACACCGGCAGCCAGTCGGGCCACCACGGCGGGACATTGCCTGGGCAGGACCCGGCACCATTGTTGTCGAATAGCGGCCCGGAGGGGGCCGCCGAAAGGTTCAGCGAGAAGACTAGGTATGCGGCCGCCGCCGCAAGGATCAGGCCGACCGTCAGACTGACTCTTAGGGAAGCGCTCTGGAGGAGCCACGCAGAGATAGCGAAGACCAAGGCCGTTATCACGAACGTCGCCACGCCAACGATTGCAGCGCCCAATCCATTGAACCCGGGTGAACCCGCCGAGCAGTCGCTCCATGCCTTCAGGAGAAGAGCGTCTACGATCAGACTGAGCCCGATGGCGACCAATGCGGCCAATAGACAACCCTGAAGCAGAGATGTCCTTCTTCGCTCGATCTGCTTTGTCACGGAATCGCCCCCATCCGAGTGTCGCATCCGCGACATCGATCCATTCTACTGAACACTATCATCGCAAGCCGAAGAACTGTCTTGTTGCATGAGGGGAACAACTATGGCCGTACGGGTTGTCGGACGCGGTCGATCGAACTATCTGGCCGGGCTAGCCTTGGTCGCCGTCTGCCTCTCCGGCTGCGTCGCGTCAGGCTCATCCCCGGCAAGCCTAGCCTCCGGAGCTTCGGCTCAATCGACCGACGCTTTGCAGGGCAGCTTCAGCACGACCGTGTCGGTGCCAGCTGGAGGGTCGGTAGACGTTCCGGTCTCATTCGAAGGTTCTGCGAGTGCCGCGGTCTCTGTGTATGCGACAGACTCGAACGTGGGTGCGACCTTTGGCTCCATTGCGTTGATGGCGCAGGCGTCGCCTTCTGGTGGATCAACTCTCAGCGTTGACCTGACTAGCCCCGCGGATGGGTCCCTCCATATCACCAATAGCGGTAGCCAGGCCGAGACCGTAGGCGTGCTGGTCATGATCGAGACCGGTCGTAGCCTAACGGTCATTCCCTCGACGGTGACCGTCACCAACGGTCAAACGGTTGGTCTAGACATCGTTTTGACGCAGCCGGTTGCCGGAGACGTGGTCCAGGCTGAGCTAGTCGATCCGGCTGGCACCCACACGTCGATCGCCTTGACCCCTGCCGGGAGCGGACATTGGACCGGCCAGGTTACCCCGACAGTCGGCGGCGACAACCAGGTCAATGTCTGGACGCTCGCAAATGGCATCCGTCGGGCCGACGTTACCCTCAGCGTTTCGAGCGGCACAGTGTCCCTCAGCAGTGGCTTCACCGAGAGGCTTAGCGACACTAACAGCGACGGACTGGCCGATGCCCTCATCCTCACTCCCACCATCACGGTTGCCCAGGCCGGATCCTACCGGGTGCGAGCAACCCTGGCTGGTTCGCCCTGGGAATCCTGGAGACTCCCGGCGTAGGAATTAGGCAGCGACAGTAGCTGCTAGTTGACGATGGTAGGCCTCCTCGAACTCTGCTGGAGGGATATCTCCGCAGGCTGAATGCAGGCGGGTCTCGTTCCACCACGAGACCCAGACGGCGGTCGCGAGTTCGACTTCTTCGGTGGTGCGCCAGGAACGTCGCCGGCGGATCAGTTCGGCCTTGTAGAGGCTGTTGACCGACTCGGCCAGGGCGTTGTCATACGAATCCCCCTTGGAGCCGACGGAGTTCACGACACCGGCTTCGGCCAGTCGTTCGGTGTATCGAATGGCCAGGTATTGGACGCCACGATCGCTGTGGTGGACCAGACCTGCGAGATCGTG
>PMXR01000126.1 GCA_003171035.1 Chloroflexota bacterium | reverse complement strand
GGACGATCACGAACTGCCCGGGCCGGCGGATCTCGGCGATCCGGGGGGCCTCGACGATGAGACGGGTTACGTTCGGAGAGAGCTGGGTCTTGCTGACGATTGGGTGCATCTTGCTCCGGGTGGCTGACTGAGACACGAGCGTCGACGGAATGTGTGCTAAGTCAGTATGAGTTATTTCGCTATAGTGCTCTCTGGACGGCGTCGGCCGCATGCCCGGTCCGGACCTCCGGACGGAGCCAAAGGTCACTTCGTGGGGCCACCACAATGGGTGGGCACTGGGCACGACGCCATATCAGCCTAGCAGCGCGACGCCCAGTCTGCGGACCACGACCGCCGGGCCGGGCCTAGTGCGAGGGCGGGGCCGGCGGGCGGCTACTCGACTGCCGCGAGAAGGGTCATCACCAGAGCCACTGCCGCCGGCACGGCCGCCGCCACTTCCGCGCTCAGCACGTCGCCGAAGACATCGTTGCTTCTCACCTGGATCGTGACCACTTCGATCCGGTCGGGCAGGTGGGCCCCGAGCCGCCGCCCCAGTGCCAGCGCGGCCGCCAGCGAGGAGTCGTGGGCAGAGTCCAGATGGCCCGGCCCATATTCCTCCAGCTCGGCCAGCGAGCGGGCGCGGACCTCGCCGATCGGCCGATCACGGAACTCGGCTGCGTCCACGAACACTGCCGCGTCGAACCCCGTCAGTCGCTCCATCAGGGCCAGGCCGCCGACGCCGAGGCGGTCTATCTCCACGCCGCGGGCATAGCCGGCCGGGTTGGCCCGCAGCAGCTCCTCGACCCGGTCGGCGACGCGCCAGCCCACGCCGTCGTCGCCGAGCAGGGGATTGCCCAGCGCGATCACGATGGCGCGAGGGTGTTTGTCGCCCTGGGTGCGGTCGGCCAAGCTTCGTTCCGATCTTCGACTCGAGAGCCGCAGGCGGCGGCGCGGTAGTGGCGATTCAGCGTACCGCGTAGCGCCTCGCGTCGGTGTATGACTACAAAGAAGCCGGCCGATCCGCGGGGACCAACCGGCTCACGATGCTCGAACTAGGTCGCGGCGGCCGCCGCCTTGGCCGCGGCTGCGATGGCCGGATCCGGGCCGTGCCACTCCTCGTGGCCGGGACGCTGGCCCTGGGGGCCGACCTCGGCGTGGGTGTGGACGGGCTTCGACTCCTTGGCCATGCTCAGGCTGTTCTTGTTGCAGACCTCGACGCAGACGTTGCAGCCGATGCAGGTCAGGTGCTCGATGGACCAGATCCGGTCCTCACGCACCACGGTGATCGCCGCGGCCGGGCAGCGCCGCATGCAGAGCATGCAGTAGTTGCAGGTCTCGACATCGAACTCGATCGTGCCGCGCGCGCCCTCGAAGCGCGGACGGATCTCGTACGGGTATCGTCGCGTGGCCGGCCTGGACACGAGGTTTCGAAGTGCTCGGGGAACCATGGGGAGGCGGAGGGGATTTGCCATCTCAGCGCTCCGTGCAGCTGATGCAGGGGTCGATGGTCAGGATGATGTTCGGTACGTCGGCCAGATCGCAGCCCCTGACGAGCTTGATCATGGCCGGGATGTTCGCGAAGGTGGGCGTCCGGGCGCGGAACCGTTCGAGGTTCTTGGTCCCGTTGGCCTTGACGTAGTAGAGGACCTCGCCGCGCGGCTGCTCGAGCCGGGTGTACGTTTCGCCGACAGGATTGCCGCGGGGCTTGTTCTCGAGGGGCATGCCCTCGCCCTTGGGCATCTTCTCGACCGCCTGCCGGACCAGTCCGATCGACTGCTGGACTTCGCGCATCCGCACGACGACGCGCGCCAGGCAGTCGCCGGCGGTTTCGGTGACGGGCTCGAAGTCGACCTGGTCGTAGCCGTACGTGCCGGAGAGGCGGGTGTCCATGACCACGCCCGAAGCGCGAGCCATCGGACCGACTGCGTCGACCGCTCGTGCGTCGTCGGCCGAAAGAACACCCACGCCGGAGAGGCGGTGGCGGATCGAGGGGTCCTTGCCGAAGACGTTGGCGGTCTTCTCGAAAGCCTTGCCGAGCTCCTCGAGCTTGACGACGATGGCTGCCAGTTCGGCGTCGGAGACGTCGCGCTTGACGCCGCCGATGCGGTTGACGGAGTGGATGATCCGCCCGCCGGTGGTCTTCTCGAAGATGTCGAGGATTTCCTCGCGCATCCGCCAGCAGTGCATGAACAGGTTTTCGAAGCCGAATGCGTCCGCCCCGAGACCCAGCCAGAGCAGGTGGCTCTGGACTCGTGAGATCTCGGCCCAGATGATGCGCAGCCAGCGCGCCCTTTCGGGCACCTCGACGTTCATGATCGCTTCGAGGGAGACGCAGTAACCCATGCCGTGCATGAAGCTGCAGATGCCGCAGATGCGCTCCGCGACGAAGCCCATCTCGGTGTACTCGACACGTTCCACCATCATCTCAAGGCCGCGGTGGATGTAGCCGATCGTGGGAACCGCGTCGACGACCCTCTCGTCTTCGAGGATCAGGTCCAGGACGAGCGGCTCCGGCAGCACCGGGTGCTGGGGCCCGAAGGGGATGATCGTCCGCTTCATGCCTTTGCCTCGGTGGTGGCCTTGGCTTCGGCCGCGGCAGCGGTCTTGGCCGCCAGGGCCTCGAGCCGCGCCTTCACGGCCGCGTGCGAGAACGGCACCTTGGTGGCCGTCTTGTACAGCTGACCCTGGAGGTCCAGGTTGATGCCCTCCACGTTGAGTCCGAAGAGCTCGTGTATCTCGTTCTCGTACAGGAACGCGGCGCCGAAGAACTCGGAGATGCTGGGAATGATGTCCGCCGGGCCGACCTGCTCGCGGATCTTCTCGAGCGTGGCGTCCTTGTCGTTCTCGAAGACCCACGTGATCTCGAACTGATCGGGCGCCGCAGTTTCGCCTACGGACGCTTCGGTCGCGGCCGCTTCCGGCTTGGCTCCGTGAGCGGGCGCGGCGGCCGGCACGAGGGTCGTCACGTTGATGAGGGCCAGCCTGCGCCCTTCCTTGTGGTACTCGCCGACGCGGGCGAGAAACGCTTCTCTGTCCATCAGGCGCTCTTCTTTCGCTTCATTTCGAGCGCACCGATGCCCTTGATGACGCCGTCGATGATGCTCTCCGGTCTGGCGGCACAGCCGGGGACGTACACGTCCACCGGTAGCACCTTGTCGATCCCGCCCTGG
The DNA here is from genome assembly GCA_003171035.1 of Chloroflexota bacterium. Taxonomy (GTDB): domain Bacteria; phylum Chloroflexota; class Limnocylindria; order Limnocylindrales; family CSP1-4; genus Fen-1039. The sequence continues at coordinate 5,222 of PMXR01000126.1, read as the reverse complement.
ATGTTGTAGGCCCGGGCGAAGATCCCGCCCGAGCAGGCGCAGGCGCCCACGGCCACGACGACCTTTGGATCCGGCATCTGGCGGTACAGGTTCTCGATGATGTCGATGTTCCGCTCGTTGACGCTGCCGGTGATGAGCAGGATGTCGGCGTGCTTCGGATTGCCGGTGTTGACGACGCCGAAGCGCTCCACGTCGTAGAGCGGCGTAAGGCAGGCCAGGACCTCGATGTCGCAGCCGTTGCAGCTCGATGCGTCGTAGTGGAGGATCCAGGGCGATTTGCTGAAGAAAGACACGGACGCTCCTACTTCAGAAGGAAGAGGGCGAGGACGTTCCCGCCCGCGAGGAGCAGCGTCACGGCCCAGGTTGATCGGAGGACCAGCTGCCACTTGGCTCGGGAGGTGGAATTGTCGACCAGCACCTCGGCGGCGTAGATCACCGCAAAGGCGAGCAGGCCGAGCGGCACGCTCCAGTTGAAGAAGAGGATCACGAACGAGGCGAGGATCGCGGACTCGTACCAGTGCGCCATCTCGACGTAGGCGAGCAGCCGGCCGGACATGTCCGAGGTCAAGCCGCTGACCAGTTCCTGGTGGGCGTGGTGCGAGGTAGAGATGTCGAAGGGCGACTTGCGCAGCTTGATCGTGGCCACGAAGGTGAAGGCCAGCAGCACGCCGGGCAGCTTGGGCGCGACCATCACGGCCGAGCTGAGGACGCCCTGGTATGAGCTCGCGTCGGTGACCTTGCAGATCGCGGCCAGCATCAGGATGAAGAACGGCTCGGCGGCGAGGAGCACGACGAGTTCGCGCTCGGCGCCGGTGAAGCTGTACGGCGAGTTGACAGTGCCGGCGGCCAGCACCAGGAAGAGGGCGGCCAGGGCGAAGACGAAGGCCACGAAGATGAGGTCCACGCCGCCGACAAGCATCGCGCCGGTTGCGGCCATGAAGCCCACATGGCCCAGGAGCAGCGGCTCCACCAGCGGGTTGACCTGGCGGGCGTCCTTCTGCAGAAGCTTGCCCAGGTCGTAGAACGGCTGCAGCAGTGGCGGCCCGACGCGGCTCTGCATGCGGGCGCTCGCGATGCGGTCGATCCCGGCAAGCAGGCCGCCGAAGACGGGGGCCAGCAGGACGAACAAGACTGCGTAGACGATCGGGTTCATCAGCGGCCCACCATTCCGGCCGCGAGGGCGGCGATCAGAAGGGCGGCGCAGATGGTGGTGCCGGCGCGGAAGACCAGCTGCCCGTTGACGACTCCCTCCAGGTAGTAGTTGCGGAGAGTTACGGCTCTCGTGCCGCCCAGGGCCATGCCCACGACGTTGCCGTTCGTGACCGGCCGGCCGGCTGCGTAGAAGTCCGACATGTTGTAGTTCTCGTGGCGCGAGGCCCAGAGCGCCAGGACCGGCAGGAAGAGCACGGCCACGATCATCGTCGCGAGCATCACCGGTTCAACGTGCAGGAAGGACTGCGACGTTCCTTTGAACGTAGCCAGGGCGAACGGCCCGACGACCTGCTCGGAGATGGCGGCGAGGAAGAAGGTGACTGCCAGAACACCGGCCGCGAGAGCGATCTCGGCGATCCACTCGAAGCTCGAGATCCGCTTCTGGATGGACCGCTCGTACTCCGTGACCGACTTCATCGAGAGGACCTTGATGAGCAGCTTGCCCCAGTAGAAGATCGTGAACGAGCTGCCGAAGGCCATGATCACCAGCAGGGCGGCACCCTGCCAGCCGGGGATCTCCAGGAAGGCGCGGATCGCGGTCCACTTGGCCACCACCACGCCGAACGGGGCAATGAACATGCCCGCAATACCGACCAGCGCCAGCGCGCTGACGAGCGGCAGCCGGCTCAGCAACGTATCGAAGTTCTCCATGTCCTTGGTGTAGAACCTGTTCTCGATCGTGCCCACCACCAGGAAGAGCAGGCCCTTCGCCAGAGCGTGGAAGATGATGATCATCACGCCCACCCAGATCAGCTCGGGCGAGCCGAGGCCGGCACAGCCGACGATCAACCCCAAGCTGCCGATCGTGGAGTAGGCCAGAACCTTCTTGGTGTTCTGTTCGGTCAAGCCGACCAGCGAGACGAACAGGAATGTGAGCATGCCTATGAACGCGACCATCGTGCCCAGGTCCGACCCGGCGATGGCCGGCGAGAGCCGCAGCAGCAGGAAGACGCCCGCCTTGACCATCGTGCTCGAGTGGAGCAGAGCCGAGGTAGGGGAGGGGGCATACATCGCACCGAGCAGCCAGCGGCTGAACGGCATCTGCGCGGCCTTCGTCAGACCCGCCAGACAGAGCAACGCGAGTGCCGGCAGCAGGGCCGCACTCGCGGGACCCGACGTCAGCTTGGCGAGGTCGAGCGTCTGATTGCCGTTGATGAGCAGCAGGATCGCGCCCGAGAACGCCAGGCCGCCCAGCATGTTCATGTTCAGGGCGTCGAAGGCGTAGCCGATCGTCTCTTCTGTGCGGGTGTAGCCGATCAGCAGGAACGAGCAGAGGGTAGTGATCTCCCAGAACACCAGCATGAGCGGCAGGTAGTTCGAGACCACCAGGCCGAACATCGAGCCCAGGAAGACGAACAGCAGGCAGAAGAAGGCGGTTCGGCGGCCCTTGATCATCGGGCTGGAGCGGTGGTAGTCCCGCATGTAGCCCAGCGAGTGGATGCAGATGAGCGTTCCGATGATGCCGATGATCAGGACCATCACCATCGACAGCCGATCAAACCAGAAGAGGCGGCCGGCGTCGATCTCGGGCATCTTGCCGGCGAGCTCCAGGTAGAACGAGATTGCGAGCTGGCCCAGGACCAGGATGGGGGCGAGCACTCGGCGGTTCTGGATGCTGACGAACAGCACGAACGCGGCCATCAGCACTTCCACTACGAGGAGGCCCTGGCCGAGGGTCAGTCCATTGGGAAGGCCGAAGAAGAGGGCGTTGCCGTTTCCGAACGTGGCTGCCGTCACGATCGAGGCGCCTGCCACGATCAGTCCGGCCAGCACCACGATCACGTTGCGCAGCTTGCCGCTGTGGACGCCGAGCAGAAGGGCACCGATCACGAGCGGGAAGGCAACGAGGAAGACGATCAGGGAACTCATGGGTCAGTGTGCCGCCTTCGCGAGGTGATCGACTTCGTAGACCAGCACTTCGGGCGCGAGGGGCTTCTCCATGAACCGAGCCACGGGCATCCAGCCGTCGTCCCGGTCCTGGCTGGCCCGCTCCTTGCCGGTGAGGTGTTCATCCACGCGGCTCAGCATGATCAGCGGCAGTTCCGGCTTGTCGTGGGCGAGCGATCGAGCCAGGTCGAATCCGGCCAGGCCACCGTCCAGCATCGCCTCGAGCACGACCAGATCCGGGGTTTCGCGGCTGATGGCCGCCCGTGCCTCTGTGGTCGTGGAGGCGGAGGTAACGGCGTGGCCGCCGGCCTCGAGTGCGCTCTTGTTGCTCGCGACCACGTTCGGGTCGTCATCGACGAGAAGAATGCGAGCCATGCCCTCCGTTCCCGGGCGCGGCGCTTTGGACGACCGGTCCGTGTTGGCCTGATGGCGGCACGAGCCTTCGATTAATGCGTGGCAACGCGACGCGCCCTTAGTTCGTGTGGCTAGCGTATCGATTTGGTTACGCGGCGGGCCCCCCGGATCGGCCCCTATCTACGGTCCAGACCGCCCATGCCCTTTGGCCCTATGACGTAGGTGGCGCCAAAATTGCGGGCGGCCTTTCACGCCCCGGGCCTTGACCGGCGGAATGGCATAGGATGCCCGACGTGCACGAGTTCTCAATCGCCGATGCCCTGGCCACGCAGGTTCTGCGCCATGTGCCCGCTCACGGACGGGTGCACGAGGTCGAGATCCGAGTCGGGGCTCTACGCGGTCTGGAGCCGGCCGCGATGGAGATGTGCTGGGACGCCGTTACCCACGACACGCCGCTGGCCGGATCCGTTCTCGTCATGGACATCCGGCCGTGGTCGCTGACATGCCCGACCTGCGGCCGAGTCTGGGAGAGCCCGGTTCCGTTCGCCGACTGCACGTGTGGAGAGGTGGCGCCTCGGCCCACCGCCACCGACGAGTTGGACCTGGTGTCGATGACGGTCGAGGACGAGGACGGGGACGAGGACGAGGGCCCGGTCGCGGCCGCGACCCCGGACGGCGGCGCGGAAGCGGGGGAGCGAGCCTCATGAGCGGAACGGTCCGGACCACTCGCCTGCCGATCGCCGAGCGCGTACTCGAGGTCAACGACCAGCTGGCGGAGGGCGTTCGAGCGGACCTGGCCCGGCGCGGCATCTTCGCGATTGACCTCATCGGCGCGCCGGGGAGCGGCAAGACCGCTCTCCTCGAAGCTACCCTGCAGCGGCTCCAGGGGCGGCGCCGGCCGGCCGTCCTGGTCGGCGATCTGGCCACGCGGCGCGACGGCGACCGGCTGGCCCGCTGGTGCGATCGGGTCGTCCAGATTTCGACGGGCGAGGGTTGCCACCTGGAGGCGGGCCAGGTTCGCGACGCACTCGGTCAGCTGGATCTCGACGGCGTCGATCTCCTGTTCATCGAGAACGTCGGCAATCTCATATGCCCGGTCGGGTTCGATCTGGGGCAGAGCGCCAAGGTCGGCCTGTTCAGCCTCACCGAAGGCGACGACAAAGCCGCCAAGCATCCGTATCTGGTCACGGCCGCGGACGTGATCTTGCTCAACAAGATCGACCTGGCACCCTATCTGACGTTCGACCGCGCCGGGTTCGAGGCGGATGTACGCCAGCTCAACCCGACGGTGCCGATCCTGGGCATCTCGGCCACGACCGGCGAGGGTTTCGACGCCTGGCTCGGCTGGTTGGAGCGGTCCTCCGCTTAGGGCGCCCGAGCCGCGATCCGGCCTCCGAGGCCGAGACGCACATCATTTCGGGCCGAATGGCCACCGTCTCAGTGACGCAAATACCAGGCGGCCGGGCCGCTCGGCCGCAAGTTGTGTTGTTGCGCGCCTGTACAATCTGCGAGACACAAGTGCGACTCCGTCGCTCGGGCGCTGAATGCCGCCTGCGGCGCAAATGAGTTTCCTCACCAAGGAGAAGACACCCCTATGGCCGACTCTGGCACCAAGACCTACAAGGCCGCCAAGCGTTACATCTACGCCTGGGGCGCCGGCAAGGCCGAGGGCAACGGGAACATGAAGGATCTGCTGGGCGGCAAGGGCGCCGGCCTGGCGGAAATGACCAACGCCGGTCTCCCGACGCCTCCCGGCTTCACCATCACCA
>PMXR01000058.1 GCA_003171035.1 Chloroflexota bacterium | reverse complement strand
ACGCGGTTGACCCACTTGAGGATCAGGGCGTGGCCGATGCCGGACTTCTCTTCCAGTTCCTCGCGGCCCTTGGCGCTGGCGCCGCGCTCGAGCAGATCGTCGACGGTCTTGACGCCGACCGCTTCGAGCTGCGCGGCGTAGGTGGGACCGATTCCTTCGACGTCGATGATGTTCACTGGACTCTCCCGCTGGCGTTGACTGCTTGAAGTCAGGCGATTATGCGGCCGGACGGGCGCGCCCGATAGCCCCGACTCTACCCGGTCGGGCAGGTTATCGACACACTGGCGGTCGACTGGTCGCGTGAAACTCGCGCGTGCGCGTATGTCCGAGACTCTGCTACCATCAACCGTCGCGTCAGTCGGCCCAGTTTCGGTTGCCTGTCGCCTTCCTTCTGCAGCACAGAGGTCTTCGAACTTTGGCCAAGACGCCCCGAGGCTGGACCGGCGCCCGCACGCCGTCAGCGATCAAGCGGGTCCGCCAGGCAGAGCGCCGGCGGGCCATCAATCAACCGCGCAAGAGCGCGGCGAAGACGTACGCCGCGAACGCCATCAAGGTGGCTTCGGACGCGGGCTCAAGCGAGGGCGAGACCGCCATCGCGCTGGCCGAGGCGATGAGCGCCCTCGACCGAGCAGCCAAGGTCGGGGCTATCCACCCCAACAACGCCGCCCGCCGCAAGTCCCGTCTCGCCCTCAGGCTGAACGCCATGGCCGAGGGGACCGCAGCGCACACGACGACACGCGCCAAGAGCACCGGCACCGCTGCCTCGATCAAGGCAGCGCGAACCCGTATCGCCACGGCCAAGGCCGTCAAGGCGAAGGGCCCGCAGACCGCCGCCGGCAAGGCCAAGGCCGCGCTCTCCAAGACCGCTCGCGCCGAGACCGCACCGGCAGCTGCCGCCGCCGAAGCGCCCAAGGTCGCGGCCAAGGCTGAGAAGCCCACGGCCAAGACGGCGGCCAAAGCTCCGGCCAAGGCTGCGGCCAAGGCAGAGAAGCCCGCGCCGAAGACGGCCGTCAAGGCAGCGGCCAAGGCTCCGGCCAAGGCTGAGAAGCCCGCGGCCAAGACAGCGGCCAAGACAGCGGCCAAGGCTCCGGCCAAGGCTGCCGCCAAGGCTGAGAAGAAGCCGAAAGCCTGAGCCTCGTTGATTCGCAACTCCTGCGGGCCAGGTCGAAAGACCTGGCCCGTTCGATTCGGAGGCCATGATGTCCGACCCAAGGGCCCACGCCCGCGAACTCGCCCGCCAGTCGGTGGCCCGAGGCGATGTCACGGGCTGGTTCGAACAGCTCTACCTCGAATCGGAACGCGACGGCTTCGCCATCTCCTGGGTGGACTTCGCCCCGAACCCGTACCTGGTTGAGTGGCTGCAGGGGCAAGCGGCACCGCCTCGGGGCCGGGCGATCGTCGTCGGTTGTGGCTACGGCGACGATGCGGAGTTGCTGGCCGGGCTCGGCCTCGACGTAGTGGCATTCGAAATCTCACCGACGGCGGTCGCGCGCTGCCGCCGCCGCTTCCCCGAGTCGGCCGTGGAGTACGTGGTCGCCGACGTACTCGCGCCACCGGTCGCGTGGAGCGGTGCATTCGATCTGGCGTTCGAGGCCTACACCGTCCAGGTGCTTCCCGGCGATGCGAGGGCGGCTTGCGCGCGGTCCATCGCCGCCTTTGTCGCCCCGGCCGGGACGCTGCTGGCCGTGGCTCGGAGCCGACGGCCGGAGGACCCGGAAGGCCTGATGCCGTGGCCGCTCACTCGCGACGAGCTCGACTGCTTCCTCGCCCCCGGCATGAGGCTGGCGAATCTGCGCGAGATTATCGAGCCGGGCGATCCACCCGTGCCGAGATTCGTGGCCGAGTTCAGGCGGTCCTAGTCGCCGCTGCGGGCGCGCGGACCTCCACCGCCATCGAGAAGCGCTTCGACGTGTGCTCGAAACCGACCGCCTCATAAAAGGAATGGGCTGCACCGCGCTCGAGACGACTGGTCAGTTCGATCCGGTCGCAGCCCCAGATCCGCGACTGCTCCACGCTCGCCGCAACCAGCCGCCTGCCAATCCCCCGTCCGCGGCAGCCTTCGTCGACGACGATGCTCATCAGCCGCGCCGTCGGCGCGTCGACATGGAGCATCCAGGCATAGGTGACGCCGGCGACGCCGGCGACGCGGCCATCGACAATTGCCACGAAGACCTTGTCGACGCCCGTGGCCGCCAGACGGCGCAGCCGGATGCGGATCCGCTCGGGCGTCTGCGGCTTGTGCATGAGTTGCTCGATGAGCGGCGACAGCGCATCCGCGTCGGCCTCGTCGGCATCTCGGATTTCGACATCCACCGGGCCAGGATACCTTCCGAGGCCGCCGCCGTTGACATTTGACAATGCCTATCGATAGGCGATCTTCACATTCCGTTCCGCATGATGGGCTCTCCATAGAACCTCCACCGACCGTCCATCCGTGCTCCACCCCCGATCCACCCCCAGGTCCGAGACTCGGGTTCTACCGGATCACCGAGGCAGGCCTTCCCGCAGGCCAGGCCCGCAGGCGCTGTGACCTGACGGACCCGAAGATCGGTGCAAGCAGGAGATCCAGCGATGAACTCGATCCATCGCCTTGGAATCACGATTGCAGGCATGGTCGCGTTAGTGACCATAGCCGGCGCTGTGATCATTCAAGGGCTGACGACCGGCGGTGTCGCCCAGGCGAACGCTCCCGAGCAGCCGACATCTGACCCAACAGCGGAGGATACGGCGAGCCTCGCACCCGTAACCGTCTACATAAACCCGGTCCCGACGCCCCAGGTGATCACGGTCATCCACACGCCCAAGCCCGCACGACGGCCGCCACGCTCGACGACGAAGAGCGTCGTGGTCCCCGGCGGCGACGACGGCAGCGGCGAAGGGGGAGACTGATGCAAGCATCCGCGCCTGACCGACCACCACTCAAACCTCAAACGCCCAGGGCCAAACCAGACGCCCGTCCGATGAGATTGGCGCTCGGCGCCGGCGGCCTTGCGGTCTTGTCTGCACTCACCGCGACGATCGTGGCGCCGCCGCAGACAAGCGTTCCGGTGACGGCCGACGTGACTCAGCAGACGACGGACCCGCAGGCAACGCCCGCCAGCGTCCAGCAGCCGATCCAGTACGTCCAGCTCCTGCCGGGACAGACTCCACCACCCGGAGCCACGGTCATCGATGCCGCCGCTCCGACGCCCCAGACGGTGGTCGTGACCATCACTGCGCCGCCCGCCAAGAAGGCGGCCCCGGTAATCATCCGCACTACCCAGTCAGGCAAGAAGCTCCCGTGACGATCGCCTCTGCGACCCGGCGAGGCGGTGGCACCGCGGGTCGAGACCGGCCGCGAGCCGAAACCGTCCTGGTGGCGCCACACAGTCTGGCCACGCCATCGATGGGCGGACGACTCGCCATTCACCTCGACGCGGCCGGCCGTGACGACGCCGCGGAGCGAGACGGGCGGCGAGTGATTGCCCGTATCGACCGCTGGGCATCGCGGCTGACCAGGCATACATACACGTCCGACCTGGCGCTCCTCAACGCGGATCCGGGCGGGTCGGTACCAGTCAGGCCGACTCTCGCGGCGGCTCTCCTCGCCGGTATCGTCGCTGCCGATGTCAGCGAGGGTTTCGCCGACATAACCCTGCTGGACGCTCGGCTGAGGGCCGAAGGCTTGCGCGATCTGGCCGCGGCCTCGCGCATCTCCGAATGGCAGGTCGTCAAGCGCCGTCGCGGCGCAGCCGTGGTTCGCCGCCCGCCGGGGCTTCACTTCGATCTCGGCGGAGTCGGCAAGGGCTGGATCGCGGACCGGGCGCTGGCCCTGCTGGAGCCGTGGCGAAGTGCGGTCGTGGACGCCGACGGCGACCTGGCGGCTCTGTGCGCCCCGGGCAAGCGCTGGGAAGTCGGTATCGACGATCCGCGTCAGTCCAACTCCCAGCTGGCTGTGCTGCGCCTCGAAGCCCGGGCCGACGGAGCGCCAACCCGCTGGGGTGTGGCGACGTCGGGCACGTCGATCCACCGCTGGAACGTGGACGGCACCACCACTCATCACCTCATCGATCCTCGGACGGGCCTTCCTGCGGTTACCGACGTGGTCCAGGCAACCGTGGTCGCCGGGTCGGCACTGCGCGCGGAAGCGCTGGCGAAAGCCGCCGTCATCGCAGGGTGCGTCGAGGGCTTCGCCCTTCTCGAGCGGGCCCACGTCCTGGGCGCAGTGCTTTTGAGCACGAGCGGCAAGGTCCAGGCTCTCCCCGTCACGATGGCGCTGCTGGCGGTCTGAGGAAGCAGCCGAATGGACCCCAACCGCAAGCAACCCATGTCGCCCGAATGGACCGCTCCCAAGAACGTCGGCCCACGGAAAGACGATCGACTCCCTCCGCGCAGCGGCCCCGTCAAACCGGCCCTTCCGCCGGCCGTTCAGCCGACCGGCGCCGCCGTTTCGTCGCCCCTCCCGGCCGCTGCGCCGTCGCCGCTCCCCGTCGCCCGACCGTGGCAGCCGCCGGTAGCCCGGCCCCCGCACCCGGCCGTCGTGCCCGCGCCACTCGCGCCCGAACCGCCGGCGCGCGCGGCCGTCGATGCATTCCCGCTCGGGGCCAGGAACTCTCTGTCCGGCAGATTGCCGGGTTCGTCCGCGCTGTCGGGCCCCAGCCCGGTTCCTCCTGCCGCGATGCGGCCGGCGGGCCCGGCCATCGGTCTGCCACCCGGCGGTGCCACCAACCAGCTCATCCGGCCGGCAACCTCGATTCCGAAGCCGCCCGCCAGAGGCGGGACCGTTTATCGCGGTCTGCCGGAGATCGTCAAGATCGTCGGCTGGATCGTGTTGGCCGTGGCTTTCGGCTTCATCGTGGGCAGCACCGCTCCCACGGCCTTCAGCAGGATCGCGGCCGTCCTCCAGGTCCAGCCGGGCCTGCTGGCCTGGTATTGCGTTCGAGCTCTGGGCATCCTCGCTTACCTGGTCCTGGCCGCATCGATCCTGTACGGCCTGCTGCTGTCGACCAAGATTCTGGACGTCATAGCCCATCGGCCGGTCAGCTTCGCGCTCCACAAGGACCTCGCGATAGTCGCCCTGATCCTTGGGACTCTTCACGGGCTTCTGCTGACGTTCGATCAGAGCTTCAACTTCACTCTCACAGCGATACTCGTTCCATTCCAGTCGCCGTATGCGCCTGTCGCCGTCGGGATCGGCCAGCTGACGCTGTACGCGTCGGCAGTCGTGACCGCCAGCTTCTATGTCAGGCGCCGCATCGGCCAGAAGGCGTGGCGCTTGCTGCACTACATCACCTTCCTGGTCTTCATCGGCTCGTCCGTTCACGGCATCACCTCAGGTTCCGACTCCGGAACCCCTTGGGCGTTCTGGATGTACCTGCTGGCAGTGACCGCGACGATCTTCCTCACCACCTACCGCATCGTGGTCGCAGTCGCGATCCGCGCGGACGAATTCGACGTCGCCCGTATCACCGGGACCGGGACGCTTCCGGCTTCCCGCGGTCCGCTCGATCGTCCGGGCGCCCGAGGAGGTTACCCATGGCCTACGTAATCGCCGAACCTTGTATCGACAACATGGACCAGTCGTGCGTTGCGGTCTGCCCCGTCGACTGCATAACCGCCGACCCCAAGATCGATCGCAAGTTCTACGTCGACCCATCCAACTGCATCGATTGCGGCTCCTGCGTCCAGGCCTGCCCAAACGAAGCGATATTCCCGGCCGACCGGTTGCCGTCCGAATGGGCCGGTTTCGCCTGGGTGGACGCGACCTGGTATGACGACCCCACCGCCGCCCGCACCGCCATAGACGCTTATATGCCCGCTGCCGAAAGCAGCGCCAGCGCCTGAATGGCCGTCGACAGCGCCGCCCCGCCACTTTCGGGCAACGTGCCGTGGTTTCGCTCGTGGGCGGACTCCACTATCGTTGCGTCTATGGGCTCTCGAATTCTCGTTGCCGACGACGAACCGCATATCCGGGCCGTAGTTCGCGCCTACCTGGAGCGTGAGGGATACGAAGTCCTCGAAGCCGAGGACGGCGACGCAGCCCTCGAGCTCGGGCGCAACGACGCGCTGGATCTCCTCATCCTTGACGTGATGCTGCCCGGCAGGTCCGGCTTCGATATCCTGCGTGCGCTTCGGAGCGAAGGCTCCAACGTCGGGGTGCTGATGCTGACCGCCCGGGACGATGTCATCGACCGCGTCGCCGGGCTGGAGCTCGGCGCCGACGACTACGTCACCAAGCCGTTCGAGCCGCGCGAGGTCGTGGCTCGCGTCGGGGCCATACTGCGGCGCTTCGGCCGGCCCGCCGGCTCGCAGCCCGGCGCCGCCGACGATGCCGCGCGGCCGCGCTCCACCTCGGTGTTCTTCGACCTGACGATCGACCTGGACGCGCGAGACGTCATTCGCGGCACCGTCAGCCTGCCGCTGACCCGGACCGAGCTGGACATCCTCGCCGCTCTCACCGAGCAGGCGGGCCGGGTCTGGACGCGAGAGCAGATCGGCCAGCGCGTCTTCGGCGAATCGTTCGACACCTTCGACCGGACGATCGACAGCCACGTCAAGAACCTGCGGGCCAAGCTCGGCGCCCGGGCCGACGGCGGATCGTACGTGGAGACCGTTCGCGGTGTCGGCTATCGCGCGGCGCGACCCATCGACCAGGCCTGAGGCCCGGAGAGGGGCATGAGTCTTCGCTGGCGGATCGCGATCGGTTTCGCCCTCGTGGCGCTGGCCACGGCCGCCGTCATCGCCCTGGTGGCCCCACCGATCATCACCCAGGGCTTCTCAGACTTCGACACCGACAACGACGCGGACCGTCAGGCAACACCGACCGCAGCGGTGACGCCGGCGCCGACCGCCGGCCCGTCGGTCACGCTTGAGCCGCGCGAGACGGCCGAGCCGCGCGAGAGCGGCGACGACTCCGGCGACGACGGCAGAACGCCCGGACCGACGGTCAATCCGACGCCGGCTCCATCGGTCGCAGCATCGGCGGGCGCTGCTGCCGGCTCGTCTTCGGTCGCGACCGCCACGGCTCCGACCGCTTCCGAGACTCCCGGCCGCTCCCCCGAAGATGTGACGCCGGCCGCGCCCACGAACAACGGGCAAGCCCAGACCAACACCATCATGCGGCTGATCCTGGCGGCCATCGCCGCGGCAGCGGTCGCATCGCTCTTCGGGCTCTTTGGGGCCGGACGGCTGGTCAGGCCGCTGACTCGCCTGGAACTAGCCGCTGCGGCTGTCGCACGCGGCGACCTGGGACGGCGGTCCGGCCTGGCCGACCGAACCGATGAGTTTGGGCAGTTGGGGCGTTCGTTCGATTCGATGGCCGACGAGCTCCAGTCCGCGGAGGAATCCCGGCGCCGCTTCCTTCAGGATGCCGCGCATGAACTCCGGACGCCTCTCGCGGTGATCGAGGCAACGTCCAGCGCCATTCTCGACGGCGTCTATACACCGGAGCGCCGCCACCTCGAGACGATCCGCGACCAATCGCGGGTGCTTGCGCGGATCGTCGACGACCTGCGCACGATCAGCCTCGCTGAGGGCGGACACCTGCACCTGGAGCGGCGGCCGGTCGACGCCAAGAAGATCCTGGACTCGGTGGCCGCCGGCTTCGAGGCTCGCGCGGCGGCAGGGGCGATCAAGCTTTCCATCGACGCCCCGGACGGTTTGATGGTCGACGCCGATCCGGACCGACTGCGGCAGGTCATCGGGGCGCTGGTCGACAACGCTCTGCGACACACCCCGGAAGGCGGGTCGGTGCGCCTGGCTGCGGCTGTGGCCACGGCCGATCCGGCAGGAGCGCCACGGCACGGCGCCCCCAAACCGGTCGCCCGGCTGTCGGTTGAGGACAGTGGTGCCGGAATCCCGCCCGCGTCCTTGGCGCGGATCTTCGAGCGCTTCTACCAGGCCGATCCATCGCGCAGCCGCGGGTCCGGCACCAGCGGGCTCGGCCTTTCGATCGTGCGGGCGCTGGCGGAAGCCCACGGCGGGCGCGCGGGGGCGGAGAACCGCGCCGAAGGCGGTGCTCGGCTGTGGATAGAACTGCCGCAGGCTCGTCCCGACCGGTAGGATTTGGCTCGGTGGCGCCACCGCCGGCCTTAGAATCGAGGCCAAATCGTCACGTTCGATCGGAGGATCTGATGTCGGATTGGGGAACCGCTCCCATCGGGTTCGGACCACTCGGCTCGGGGGCCGAGGATCGACAGGAGCAGATCGAGCTTGTAGGCCCCCACCTGCGCGTCTCGGGCTGCATATCGCTGCTCAGATTCACGCGACTCTCAGATCTGATCAACCACAGCCGTGGCTTCGTGAAGCTGAGGGATGCGGGTCTGCTCCGGCGCAACGGCGATCCGACCGGACTGGTGGTGCCGGAATTGATGGTCAACCAGGACGAGATTACCTTCATCGGCCAGAAGGTCGGCGACGTCAATCCGGCCGAGACGGCTTTGCCGGGAGGCATGGACCGGCCGCTCATGGAGAGGACGCCACGAGAGCTGGTCATCTTCACGCCGGGCCATACGCTGACCGGCACGATCTACCTGTTCGCCGAGACGGACGTGGCGGCGTTCGTTGACTCGCCCGATCCACGGTTCGTGCCGATGATCAATGCCACTGCCCGCTCGCTGGCGGACCGGCGGGTAATCAGCCACTTCGGGTTGATCCTCGTCAACCGGACGCAGATGACCGCAGCCTCACTGCTCGAGATGGCCGGCGTCGCGGTCGAATCCGGCGTGGCGGTCGAATAGGGAGTTCGCGCAGCGGCGTGGATTGCCGGGGGGAGTTGGGCCGGCCTAGTCGCAAACCGAGCTTCGCTCGCCCATTGCTCCTTCGGCCAGCCAAACTCCCGCCGGCTTCTACATCGCCCCTCCCCCGACGACGGAGAGGTATGGGAGTGGCTCCGGCCGGCGGCCCGCAGGTACAACGGGTTGTGTCTGGACGGGCGACTGACGACGTTGCTCCGGCGCCGGACTTAGACGTTGGGTGTACGAAATCGTGTCCTTGCGACGACTGGATCGTCGGGCTCGGATTGATCAGCCCTTCGTGCCTGGCGGCGGAGCTCTGACGTCGAGCGCTGGCGCCCGGATCAGGAGCCGTCGTGCCGTGGCCGAAGTAGAGCCGGCGGGAGCTCGGGCGGCCGAAGGAGCAATGGGCGAGCGAAGCTCGGTTTGCGACGAGGTCGCCCGAGCTCCCGCCGGCAATCCACGCTCCTGCGCGGACTCCCCCTAGTCCTGCTTCGGAATCAGAAGAGCCGGCCCGAAGACCGGCCCTTCTGCTTGCGGGAGACCCGCGACTACCAGGCCGACGGTGCTGGAGGAGCGACCACCGGAGGCCTGTCGTCACAGGTGATGGTGTTGGGGAGGAGCCAGCTGGCGAGCCAGCTGGTGTTGCCGCCGAGGTCCGTCAGCGAGAACTCGGAGCCCGCAGGCGTGAAGTGGAACGAGCCGCAGTTGTTGACGGGGACCGCCCCGACGTTGCGGGCGACGACGTTCTGGAACGACGCCGATCCGGCCACTCGTCCGCTGACAACTGAGGTGCCCGTGCCGTCCACCTTGATGTTGGAGAAGTGCACGTTGGAGATGGTGTACAGATCCTTCACGCCCCAGTCGCTGACGAGCATGATGGCGTTGTAGGTGTTCTGTAGGAAGTTGTCGCCGCTGACTTCGATATCAGCCGCGAGCGAACCCTCGAGGGCGTAGAACCAGATGGCGCCAAGGCCGATGTTCCAGTTGAGGTCAAGCGTGCCGGCTCGCACGGTGGTGTTGTTGGTGAACTTCAGGTAGCCGGCGAACGGCGTGCTGGTGAAGCGCTGGCCGGCGTGGAGGGCGCTGCCCTCGCGGATCGGGTCGGCCACGATGTTGTTCGAGACCGTGTTGTCGCGGCCACCGTAGACGGCGATGCCGTTGGCCAGCACGGGAGTCTGGATGGTGTTGTGGTCGAAGACGTTGGCACCATCCTCGTCGGCCGCGGTGTTGGCGGGGTTGGCGATGAACGACCACATGGCCATCGCGTCGTCGCCAGTGTTGCGGAAGAAGCTGTTCTTGACGCTGGAATTGGTGACCGCGCGATCGAAGTTGACGCCGTCGGCGATCACGTCGGCGACGATCGTGTTGGTGACCTTGAAGTTGGTGATCGGGCCATCCATCCAGAGGCCACACTTGGTGTGGGTGATGTAGAGGCCGTCCACGGTCGAGTTGTTGAGTGCGCCGCCTATGCCGTTGACCTGGTCGTTGTCGACCCGCTCGCGGACATCGCCGACGATGGCGAAGTTCGAGAGATGGACGTTGGTGCTGCCGCCGTCGGCGCTGTACTTGCCGTAGAAGCCGACGCCCGTATGCCATGAGCCGTCCGCGGCCTGCGCCGGCAGATCTACTTGCGTGCCGCGGATGATCGTCCACCAGTTACCGGCGCCCTTGATCGTGACGTTGTCGACGACGATGTGGCGGTTGACCTGGAAGGTGCCGGCCGGGATGAACACGGTCTTGCCATGGGCCTTGGCCCAGGCGATGGTGGCATCGAAGGCGTTGGCCGAATCCTTCTTGCCGAACGGGTCGGCGCCGAATGCGAGGACGGAAACCGAGTTCTTGGGCGCGGCGGCCGGCGGAGCAACCT
This sequence comes from Chloroflexota bacterium, assembly GCA_003171035.1. Lineage (GTDB taxonomy): Bacteria > Chloroflexota > Limnocylindria > Limnocylindrales > CSP1-4 > Fen-1039. The sequence goes on along the minus strand of PMXR01000058.1, from coordinate 3,365 downwards.
GCTCGGAGTCCATGAGGTCGATCACGTACCACGCGGCGTTCGTGCTCTTGGGGACGGTGAGGCGGATCTTGTCTCCGGCGTGGAAGGTGATGCCAAGCATGACGCGCTGTTCGTCATAGAAGTGCATCGGCCGGAACGGCTTCGTGACCGGATCCGGCTCCGGCTTCCACCAGCCCGGGTTCGGGTCGGCGTTCGGGTCGTTCGAAAACGGGTACATGGCGTAGAGCCATGAGTACTTGGACGTCAGCGTCAGCGTTCTGGCGTACCAGCCATCGGCCGTGAGGGTGATCGGGGCATCGATGCCGCCGCCCGTCGGGGCGTCGGGGATGCTGTAGCGAATAGTGACGGCGTTCGTGTCACGCGCCAGCGTGAACTCGACATACTGCCCGGCCGCTGTGAGCTTCACTGCCTTTCGACCTGAGGCCTCGGCAGCGAGCGTGTACGCGGAGGTGTCGTAGCCGATGACGGTTCCGTTGGTGGCGGCGTTTTCGGCCTCCTGCTCGACGAAGTTGACCTTCGCGCCCCGACCGGCTGTCAACGTGGGATCAAGCGCCGCGACCGTCACCGGGGTCGGCTTCGGATGGGCAGCCGCAACGCCACCGGTGTTCCCGACCAGGGACACGGCCAGGAAGGCGACAGATGCCAGTGCCATCCGACTGAGCCTGGGACTCGCGGCTCGGGTGTCGCGGGCGTCAGCAACGAGTTGAGCCATTGACCTCTCCTTCAATAGCGAGTGGCTGATCAGCCTCACGAGGCAAAGCTCGTCGAAGTCGCGACAGTACGCTATCGACAAAGACACGCAAGACTGCTGATAGAACAGCGCAAGAGCGCTGCGGAATCGAGCAACAATTCGACACTCCGGTCAACTAAGAACGATGGCGTATCGCCGCTGAACGGCCGGACGCCCGGGCTTGCGTGTCGAAGTGGGCGTGGTGGAGTCCGCAGGCGGCGACGGTCGCTCGGACCGGCGGAGGCTTCAGGTACCGGTCGACTTGACCGCGCGCAGATGCAGGAACAGCGGCAAGCGTCGCCAGCGACTTCCGGGAGGTTCGCCCGTGTCGGGGACCTCTACCAGCCGCTCCACCAGGAGGCCCGCCGCCTCGAGCGCGGCGAAGTAATCCTGCAGCGGCCGATGTTCGCTGGTGAATGTCATCTTCAAGCCGTCGCGCTCCATCGAGTCCGCGTATCCGCGCCGATCCATATAGGAACCGCTGATGACGAACGGCGCGTCGGGCTCCCTCGACTCGAATGTGCCCGCCGAGTTGATCGGGTGGACGATGGCCATGCAGAGCCGGCCGCCGGGAACCAGGACTCGGGCCATTTCGCGGATCGCGCCGGGCATGTCGTCGATGTCCTGGGGCGACATGAAGGCCGTCACGAGAGGTACCGCCGCGTCATCGATCGGGAGCGCGGCCGCGTCGGCGAGACGGTAGTCGCCTGCAGGATCGGCGGCCCGGGCGTATTCGACCATCGTTGCCGAGCCGTCGACGCCGGTCACGGAATAGCCGCGGGCCTTGAGGTCGCGGGCAAGGCGGCCCTCGCCGCACCCGACGTCCAGCGTCTCGCAGGGAGCCGGCGGCAGCAGCTGGAAGAACCGCTCGGCGTGGAAACGCCAATAGCTGTCATGGCCGGGCGTGCGGGCCCAGGCGACCCAGTTCTGGGCCTCGGCTTCCCAGGCGTCGCGCATGCTCATCCGCAATCCCTCGCAACATCGTGACCCGCGCCGTGCCTCACGGGTCGAGCGTATCCCCGCACCGATAGCGACCGATTGTAGCGACGAGCGGGGGCCGCAGCAGAACTACGGGGAGCTCGCGCAGCAGCGTGGATCAGCCGGGGGACGGCCAGCGATCATGAGATCAAACACCTGATCGCACCACCTTTCGGCCGCACAACCTTGCGTTGCCAGGATGAACGACCGAAGATCGGAGGCGAGCGTCGGCGTTAGCTCGCCGACGGGTGAGGGAACGAATTGACCGAGGTAAGCGTGTCAGCCAGGGGGAGCGTCGGGCCGTTGTTTTGGCGCGTGCCCAAGGGCGACGGGACTGCGCTCCTCGAAGTGGAGCCCGCATTGTTCGGGCGCACCGTAAAGGTGAGCGAGGACAGGCGCGAGATTGCAAGGTTCGCCAAGCCGACTGGTCAGCAGCCGTGGGTCGAGCACGCCCTGCCCGGCAACGAGCGCTCGGTGGTCCTGGTGCTGGTTTGGGATTCGTCCGTGATCTCGTCGCACCTCTTCGTTGATGGGCGGAACCTTCGGGGCGGCGACACGATCGAGACATGGCGATCCCGCGCACCAAAGCCCATCGACCGCTTCGAGCAGAACGTGCTGCGCAGTTCGGCGCTCAACGAGGACAACGACGCCTGGCGTTTCTTCGCGCTGGGGCTTGTCGTCGGAGGCGTGGCAGGTTGGGCGGCGGGCTCCATCCTGATCATGGTGATCGTTTCCGCTGGGGCTGCGCTTCTCGTCACCGGTTGGACCTCGCTCGTGAGGCGGTTCGCAGTTTGGCTTGGCACCAAGCCCACTTGGAACGACGGGCTCCGGGCAGAGGCCGTGTTTCTCTTCATGATCTCGCCCATGGTCCTACTCGTTGCGATCGGCATAATCGCCACCAGCCACTGATCATGTCCGGCATGGCCCCGTCCCATCGCACCTGGCTGGCGCCTCCCCGTTGTCGGTGCAGTTGCCGACTTGGACCGTCGGGAGGTCGGGCGGCCGAAGGAGCAATGAGCGAGCGAAGCTCGGTTTGCGACGAGGTCGCCCGACCTCCCGACGGCCGACCACGCTGCTGCGCGAGCTCCCCGCCGACCTGCCCCGAATCAGAAGAGCCGGCCCGAAGGCCGGCTCTCGAGTTTGCGAGGGACGGTTACGGCTTGACGCCGGCGAGGCCCTTGCGGCCGAGGTAGACGGAGCCGGCTCCCAGCTCCTCCTCGATCCGGAGAAGCCGGTTGTACTTGGCCACGCGCTCGGATCGCGACGGAGCGCCCGTCTTGATCTGGGCGGTGCCCATCGCGACGACGAAGTCGGCGATGGTCGTGTCTTCGGTCTCGCCGGAGCGGTGGCTGACCATGGCAGTCCAGCCCGCACGTCGCGCCATCGAGATCGCGTCGATCGTTTCGGTGATTGTGCCGATCTGGTTGAGCTTGATCAGGACCGAGTTGGCGGAGTTCTCGTTGATGCCGCGAGCGATGAACTCGGGGTTGGTGACGAAGATGTCGTCGCNNTGGCCGGAGTCGAGAGTGCGGCCTTCGCGATCGAGCTTGTACTGCCCGGTGACCTTGCCGGCGCCGGTGCCCTCGACCAGCACGGAGCTGGTCGCGGGATCGAGGGCGATGGCGACTTCGTCACCCGGCTTGTAGCCGGCCTTCTC
>PMXR01000076.1 GCA_003171035.1 Chloroflexota bacterium | reverse complement strand
CGGAAGACGTCGCTGACCGAACCAGATGAGCTGCACTGAGCGGCGACGTTGCCGTGGAGGTCGGGCACTATCCAGGCAAAGCCGGTGCTGGCCGCTGTGGAGAGGCGATCGCCCATGGCGTCGATGCCGGCCTTGAGAGTGTTGCCCGTACCTGAGCTCGAGACATCGACACTTACCGTGTCGGTGGAGCCTATGTAGCTATTGCTATCGAGTGTTGTGGTGTTGAGCCCGGTGCCAGATGTCCTTGTGGCGTGACGACCTGGCGCGTCGAATGTGAAGCCGACGGTGCTCGTGTCGGGCTGGGTGATCGAGTTCAGTCGATCGGCGAGGTCATAGGCGTAGGCGGTCGAGCCCACGCTGCTAGTGGCGCTTACGACGAGGTTGGTCTGCACGCGCCCACGCTCTTGGGTCGTTCAAGAACGGTTCCAGGAGCGGGTGCAGCTGGACTGCCTTCAGCTTACGGGCTGCAATAACGGGCGTGGGTCGTTGGAACTAGAAGAATCGCTCCGAGGTCGCCCGACTCCTCAAGCTTCCCTCGGCGAGTCGCCTCCAGGCGAATCTCCGTTGGCCTCCGACAATAGTGTGACTTCAAGCACCTCCGTGCCATCCTGTCTCGTCGACCCCAAGCCGATCGCATATGCATACATGCTGTAGAGTTCCCTGCTGTCATCCATGTAGGGCGCGACCAGCGATCTGACGGCTTCCTGAAACGGGAGTGCATGTTCTTGGCGGCCTGAATCGCCGTTGTCGAACGTGGTCCAGACTCGCTTGCTAAGGCGTTGCCGAGGCCACACCTGCGAACCGTCGGCCAGCTGCAGGCCTAGGCCATAGTCGCGCGTGAGTGGGCTGGCCGGCCCGATCCACGTCCCGCCGGAGTCCCGCCGAATGACCTCGCCCAAATACGCGGTCAGACCAAACCACACGTCCAGTCCTGGCGGAAATGGATTGTCCGTCCCAAAGCGCGCATCGAGCACTCGCTCTAGCTCGCGAAGCGAGCCAAACGAGAAGTCAAGTTGGTACCCACGTTTGCGTATGGCGGCGGCCATCTCTGAAGCGATTGAGACTGCCGCCTCGGCCCAGGGTGAACCGTCTGTCGCCGGCACGATGAAATCCGCACTTTGATGGGTGATGGTCCGACGGCGAACCGAACAACCACGAAAAGCAACAGGGAGCTGTGACTCCAACTCCGCTACTTGGCCGTCCGCGCCCGTCAAGCGAAATTCAACGCGCTCGCCGGTCTCTGCTCTCGACGCGATTCTCCCGAGTTCTCGTAGGACCATTTGAGTGGACACGCTGGCCGTTCCGAGAATGCAGATCGAGGTGCCGTCGAAAGTCCGCTCATCCATGACCGGCATGACTCCGCGGACGGCCATTGCAAACCAGGACTCGAAACCTTCCGCATCGCGCTCGATTGCGGCCACCTGAGCGGCACGATCCCAGCGTGGCGGCGGTGCCTGCCACGAGCCAGACCAAGCCCCCGCTCGCTCAGCCAGCCAACTGCTGCGCCACTGCTTGTAGACTCCGGGCCCTTCGGTAGGTGCAAGGAAATCTGAAATGCCGAACTTGAATCCGCAGCATGAGCAGACATCGACCTCATGGCGTCCGTCCTCCCAGGGTGATCGCTTGAAGCCGTCCCACCCGCAAACCGCACAGGACCATCCCAGTCCGATCACCATTGAACCGCGTTGCCAGCTTGCTGCTCGAAGTACGTGGGGTTGTCAGGCATGAAGTAGCTGGTCACTTTGAAGGCGCCATCCTGCAGCTGGTAGGTCCCAAATGATCCGTCTTCGCCTTGCACCATGATCTTCAAGTATGAGGGCCCGAAGCCTCCGGCGGGTTTCGTCATGGCCACCTTGGTGGGCAAGCCGGACTCCACGGCCTCCGCGAGTAGACTCTGCGCATCAGTCGAGTACTGAACGAAGGTGGCTGCCTTTACTCCGGCCCCGTGGTTGGTAAAGTCACGCTGGAGGTTCGTGCTGCCGTCTTGGTCGACGAACCAGCCCTCAGAGGCGTTGGCCTCAGTAAGGCCTGCAGCGGCAGTCTCGTCATAGAGAGCCTCACCGGGGATCGACCTCATTAGGGCCGCTTCGGCGGCCGGCCCATCGAGCTCTGTATCCGCTGCGAGTAAGTCGATGAGGTCACTAAAGGCGCCAGACTCCGTGAGATTAGGAATCGGCAACCGATCTGGCAGCTGGCAATGGAACGCCGCCATGAAGGCCGTACACTCGCCAGCACCATGGAGAATCAGGTATGACTTGCTCGGATCTTGCATCAGACTCGGGTCAGCACCCCTGGCGAAGCAGGCGTCGGTAGCGTTGCAGTAACTTCGTTCCGCGCTCTCCTGAGCCTGGGCTAGGCGCCACATCGCGTATAGGTCCCAGCCCTTGGCTCCTGGGCAGTAGTTCGTGATCACCTGCATCCCAACGCACGCTACGCCTATTGGCGTTGTCGAGCCGCTGGATTTGGACGCGGTTGCTGAGCCCATGGGCTTGCCGTCGGTCGTCGTCTTTACACTCTTGCTCGGCGGGGGGCTCGTGTCCTGCTCGCCGTGGTCGATCGCGTTCTTACACCAGGCTTGCGCCTGAGCGTTCGCCCCAGCAAGAGCCAGGCTGCAGTGCCCATCCGGGTCAACCAACGTGGCCGGGTTAGCGTTGGCATAGAGGTAGCGGTTGAGCGTGAGCGGGTTCTGCGCCGAGCCAGCGACTGAGTCGAGGCTCGTGAAGGTGCCTAGATCTGGGACGTAGGCACGAGCACCGAAGTCGTAGGTGTCGGAGCCTGCGGTGGACTCCAGAATCCGGCCCCCGAAGCGCCAGGGCGAGGGGACGGAGCCTGCCGGTAGGGATGTGCCGATGAGCTTGCCGTAGGCGTCGTAGCGGAAGACGTCGCTGACCGAACCTGCTGAGCTGCACTGGGCGGCGACGTTGCCGTGGAGGTCGGGCACTATCCAGGCAAAGCCGGTACTGGCCGCTGTGGCGAGACGGTCGCCCATGGCGTCGATGCCGGCCTTGAGAGTGTTGCCCGTACCTGCGGTCGAGACATCGACGCTGACCGTGTCGCTGGAGCCTATGTAGCTATAGGTATCGAGTGTTGTGGTGTTGGCTCCGGTACCCGATGTCCGGGTGGCGTGACGACCTGGCGCGTCGAATGTGAAGCCGACGGTGCTCGTGTCGGGCTGGGTGATGGAGTTGAGTCGATCGGCGAGGTCATAGGCGTATGCGGTCGAGCCCACGCTGCTCGTGGCGCTCGCTGTCAGGTTGCCGTATCGGTCGTAGGCGAAGTTGGTCGAGTTGTCGGAGATCGTCTGGTCGGTGGTGTCGAAGGTGAACGTGTCGGTGGTGACGCCGTTGACCTTGACGGTCAGGCGGTTGCCGTCGGGGTCGTACGTATACGCCTTGGCGATGGCGTTCAGGGTTCCGGAGGTGACGCGGTTGAGGGCGTCGTAGACGTAGGTCTCGACTCCGTTCTGGGTGGGGTCCGCGCCGGCCGCGAGGGTCTGGGTTTCGGAGAGGACGTTGCCGGCCCGGTCGTATGTCCGCTCTATGTCTACCGGTGCTCCGGGGCAGGCGCCGGCGGTTCCGTTGCACTCGCTCGTGGGCCGCTTGGCGCCGTCATAGCCGTACACGAGAGTCGCTGGTCCGGTTGACCAGCTGCGCGTGGCCATGAGGCCGTCGAGGCGCCAGGTGAAGCCGACGCTGACGCCCGAGCCGAACGTTGGGCTCGTGGCCCTCGTCAGGTGGCTCAGGGTGTCGTAGGTGAAGACCGAGGCGGTCGAGCTGATCGCGTAGTCGGTCCGGGTGGCCGTCGTGCCGTCGGGGTTGTAGGTGGCCGCCTCGGTCTGGGGGTTGGTGTCGCCCGGCGCGGGGGCCTGAGTGCCCTCGTACATGGCGGCCACGCGGTTCAGGGTGTCGTACGTGTATTCGATCGTGTCGGGGTTGGATTGAGCCGCACCCACGAACCGGACGCTGAGCTTGCGGCTCAGGCTGTCGTAGACGGTCGTTGTGGTCAGCTGCGCATTACCGGTGGTGCCGATGCCCAGATAGGTGATCGAGCTGTTGGTCCGGCCGAGACCGTCGTAGCCGGCATCGGTGTGGCGATCGGCGTTGGTGGCCGCGGTGCAGTTGGTGCCCGCGGTAGCCGGGCAGGATACGGTGGAGGCGAGACGGCCGCCTGAGTCGTAGACCGCAGCCGTCTCGTCGAGCTTGGTGACGGTGGAGTTGACCGGCGGCACGGACCGGATCTCGTGGACCATCAGGTCATAGAAGTAGTGCCAGGCAAGGTTGCTGCCGCTGACGTTGGCCGCGGTGCAGCCGGCTGCGGCCGCATTGGCGCTGCAGGTGTCGGTGACTTCGCCGAGGTTGTCGTAGGCGGCGAGTGCGGTCACGTTGAGATGGCTCGAGTCGCCGTAGTCGGCCGTTGTGGACAGGGTGTTGCCCAGGTGATCGTAAGTCGCGTGGGTCATCCGGCCGGCCGGATCGGTCACGTCGGTCTTGCGAGCGAGGCCGTCGTATCCGTAACTCGTCAGCAGGTTGGTGTCGTTGCCCGGACCGTTGCCGCTCACCGAGACGTTGTCGTTCACCGTCACGGTCAATAGGCGGCCTATGGTGTCGTAGGTCGAGGCGTTGACCGGCGCAGGGTCACCCGCGTTGCCCGGAGCGCTGATTGACTCGGTGACCTCGCCGGCGGCATCGAAGACGGTGACCGAGCTCGGAACGTTGGCGGGGTTGGGCTGGGTGGCGCTTCGGGCGAGCGTGTCGTAGACCGAAACGTCGTCGATGTTGAAACTGATCGCCGAGCCGCCTGTGTTGGCGATCGCGAGCTTGACGGTACCCGGCGCCGGGGCGCTCACAGGCGCGGTCCAGTCGAGATCGATCTGCTGCCAGCCGGCGGCGGCGAAAGTGGTGGAGGTCGATTGGTTCGATCCGGCGTCGACGCCAAGGTAAGTCGTGATGGTCGAGCCCGATGTCGCGTTGACCCACAAGCGGGCGTGATAGACGTGGCCGGCCGCGAAGGTGCCGGGCAGAGTCCATTCGGCGCCCTGGTTGGTGGCGGCACTCTCGACCGAGAGGCTCGATGACCCTGTATGGACGGCGCTTGCGCCGCCCGCGAGGGAGATCGAATCCGGTCCGCCCGAGAGGAAGTTGGCGCTTCCACCGGCGTCCCATCCGGCGCTGTCGCCCTCGAAGCCCTCGACCGCGATACCGGCGGAGCCGGTAATGTCGTAGTCGGACAGGGTCGTGGTCTGGCGGCCCGCGGCATCGTAGAGCTTGCGGGCCCAGGCGACGTTGGCGTCGGTCTGGCTCGCCGATCCCGGCTGACTGACCCGGTCGGTTCGCCCGGCCCTGGTGTAGACGGTGTGTATCCAGGAGCTATCCGGCCGAACGACCGAGACACTGCGGCCGAGGCCGTCGTACGAGGTGGAGGTCACGTACGGCGTGGCCGAACTCAAGGCAGGGTAGCCTGCGGCGGTTGCGACCAGGTAGGTCGTGACCGTCAGGGGACGGGATGCCGCATCGTACGTGGTGTCGGTGACGATGTTCTGGGTAGACGTGTAGTTGCCACCCGGCACGTAGTTCGCGATGGTCCGGACCGCGTGCCCGGCGATGTCATAGCTCGTGTGCGTTCGGACGCCATAGGCATTTGTGGAGTCGATGGCGCGGCCGTTGATGTCGAGCACCGAAACGCTGTTGCAGCGCTGGGTCGTGCTGTCGGGGCACAGCGGGGCCGGAGCGGTGGACGGTGTGATCGGGGCTTGCGTGCCGGTTGCGGTCCCGGCCGCGTCGAAGTGGCTGATCGTCGTTTCGGCCTGGCCGCCGGTGCCGGGTCCCGTGTAGACCGTCCTGGTCAGCAAGTTGTTCGCGAGATCGTAGACGCTGATCGTGGTGGCATTTGCGTTGCCAGAGTCGGCCACGGTCGTGACGGTGTTACCCAACGCGCTGCCCGAGGTGTTGCGCGTGTAGGTGCTGGTTGTCATCACGTTAGCCGGCGCCAGCGAGCCGTTCTTGTTGGCATCGCTGGACACCAGACGGCCTGCCTCGTCGTAGATCGTCTCGGTGATGTTTGCACTGGCAGTTCCGTAAGCCGCCGTGACGTCGAGAGGCTGGCCTGAGAAGGCATACACGGCCCTCATGTCCCGGGAAAGGGCATCCATGGTCTCGGTGGGGTTGCCTAGCTTGTCCCATGAAATCGTCTGGGTAACGTCGCCCGCGCCATCGGACTTTGTGGACACCTCGGTCTGGTTGGCCGCAAATTGGGTCATCGAACCCACGCCGTCGGGATCGACCGACACCAGGGTCCGGCCCCAGCGATCGACCGAGCTCGAAGTCGTGACGTTCTGGTCTGCCCCGGTGCCACCGGAGACTGTGTTGGCGGTGACGCTCGTGGCAAAGATCGCGGGCGTGACCGCCAGATCAGGTTGATACGGCTCCGGGGTGGGCCCGTCTACGAGGCGTAGCTCGTCGGCCCACAGGTATCCGTCGGTGGAGCCGGTGCCAACGAAGGGCGTCTGGCCCTGGACCTGAACCACCACGCTGACCGCGTTGGTCGGCGCGGTGGCGCTCAGGGTCTGGTATGCCCACCCGGCGCGATCGGGTCCGCCCGTGAGCGAGGTGCAGGGCGCCTCGACCAGACCAAGAACGTGGCCCGAACCATCCTGGAAGAAGAGGCGCAGATGCGCGCAGGTCAGTCGATGGTTGGCCACGAGGCCGCTGAGTGAGTAGGTATGGCCCGGCGTGACGTTGGCCGACTGGGTTATGTCGGTGGCGCCGCTGCCTCCGGTTACGTGTACCGAAGCTGTGGAGCCGTAGTTACCGCCGGCGAGTGCGTAGCCGCTGGTGTCGCCGTCGCGCAAGTTCCAGTTGACGTCCGTATAGCGCACGCCGAGAGCGGATGTCGTGTTGCCCGGCTCGAGCGTCCAGCCGGCGGTGCCCGAAGCGAATCCGCCGTTGGTGAGCAGGTTGGCCCCTGCACCGTTACCGGGGACGCCGTAAGAATAGGTCATCTTCATGGTCGTCGCGGACCCGGTCGCGCCCGAGATCGCTGTGGCTGTCGCGGGTAGGCCGTGGGCGTCGTACGTGGCCGAGCCATAGGTCGTGAAGATCGCGACATCATCCAGCGAAACGGTGCCGGAGCCCGCGTTGCTGATCGTGAGCTTGACCAGACCCGTGGTAGCCATCGGCAGAGCCACGTCCCAGGCGACGCTGTGCCAGGAACTCGAGGGCGATGGATCCGCCAGCGGCATGCTCGGAAGCGCGGTATAGGTTCCGCCGCCCGCATCGGTGGCCATGCCGATCTGCGCCGTCGCGCCGCTCGACTCCGCCAGGGCGAGTTGCAGCCGGATCTTCTGGCCGGGTACGACCTGGACTACCTGGGAAACCGAGCCGCCGGCGGCGAGACTGGCCGCGCTCTGGCTCGACGCACCCGGGGAGGTCAAGCTCGTGCCGCTGCCGCTCCAGCCGGCCAGGCCCTGCTCGAATCCAGGGTTGCCGATGAAGTTGTCGAAGCTCTGAGTGGGGTTGCCGGCGGTGTCGTAGAGGGTTTGGGCGTCGTCGAGCGCTGTCGCACCCGCGGCCGAGTAATGCGCGGCGACCGTGCGGGCGTCTAGAGCGCTCTTGTAGATGGCGAATTCATCGATCGAGCCCGCGAAGTAGGTCGGCGTCGCGTTGCCGGTCTCGCCGATCATCAGCGGCCGCGTACCGTCGCTGAGCATCGGGGTCCCGGCCGCTAGCTCGTACCGGCCGCTGTTGAGTTGGCGGCCGTTGACGTAGATCGTCCAGCCATCGGGGGTGACGACGTAGACGATCTGATACCACTGGTTGGCAACGACCTTGAGCGCCGCGTCGGCATACTTGGTCAGCGGCTTCGAGCCATCGCCGATGTCGCCATGGAGCAGCATCTGAGTTGGCCCGGCGGCGACCTGGATGTCAAAGGTGTTGCCGGCGCCGCCGAGAGATCCTGCGATCGTCATCGCGCCGGTCGTGCCAGAGGGCTTCACCCAGGCTTCGACGCTGAAGGTGCCGCTGATCGGTTCGGTGGTGGTCTGGACATACGAGCTTGTGCCGTTGAAGCCCAATGCCGCGTCGGAGTCGTGGACCAGCGCTCCTGCCGCCCCGGTGGTGGCGCTATGGATCGCGCCGTTGCCCGCACTGCCCATCTTGTCGACTGCGGTGGAGCCGCTGTCATCCAGGCGGTAGTAGTGATCGAGGCCAGGCGTAGCCATGACCTGCGTGGTGTAGGTCGAGGCGTCGATTTGGTTGGGGGTGATCGTGTCGAGCGTCCGGCCGAAGCCGTCATACGAGTAGCTGGTTCGATAGAGATCCGACGAACCAGCCGCATACGACGCGGCATATTGTTCGGGGCTCTGGCTCCAAGCCGTTTCCCCGCCGCCGACTGGATCGCCGTAGTTGTCGACCGCCCGAGCGGCCAGGGTGCCGGTGCGCGACACCGAGGGATTGCCGCACGACCCGGGAGCCGGGGTCGGGTTGGTCAGGTCGGCCGTGCATGGCGTGGTCAGGCTGCCCTGGCCGGTCCGGTACTTGATCTGACTCGTGTAGGCGTCGAGGCCATCGGTCTCGTATGCGGCCAGAAGGTCCAGTGGTGCAGGGCTCGCGCCGGGCGATCCGCCGGCCCACCCGCAGTTGGTGCCCGTGCAACCGATCGGCGCCCAGGACTTGACCATCGCACCGTTGGGTGTCAGATCGGTGTAGCTGGCGGTGTTTGCCAGGATGTCAGCGGCGTCCTGCCACTCGGCTCGGACATAGGATCCCGATGTCGTGGACGCAAAGACGCGCAGCCGAGTCCCGGCAGCGTCGGAGATCACGTTGGCGTGGTGGTTGGTGTCGTAGCCGATGGCCGTGGCCTGGGAATGATCGGGCACCGCGCCGCCTATGCCGCGGGCGTCGTAGACGTCGGCGAGCAGATGGGTCGTGCCCGAGTAATCGAACTCTGCACACCCCGACGGCGCTGAAGCTGCGCATCCGCCGCTCAGGCGAGCCGGGACGATCGCCGCTAGGTCGGAGTTAGCCCCAGAGTCGAACTCGGCGTAGCGCCCGGTCTCGGGGGTGCTCGTCGTTCCGAACTTCTCGGTGAACCGCACGCAGCTCGTGGCACCGGTCAGTGAGCAGGTACTCGTACTGGTCGTGACGGCAAGAGCGCGAATCGCGCCGGGCGTGCCATCCGCCATTGCCGTGCCGTTCGACGGTGCGACGACGCCCGTGAGGGTGTACGGCGAGCCGCTCCACTTCCAGCTGCCAGAAGCCAGGTTCCAGTTGTAGCTCCAGCTCAGGCTGGTCGAGTTGCCATTGCCGTCGATGATCGACGTCAGGATTCCATCGGCGTTGAAGTGGTGGACGTCGTTGTTGGCGTAGGTGACCAGGAAGTCGTCGCCGGCGAGCTTGCCCGGACCAGTCCCGCTCACGTTGGGCAGGGTCTGGATGTTCACCGGGTCAAATAGACCCGAACCGGCGTCACCACCGAGCAGGGCGAATCCATTGAGCGTCACCTGATCAGGCGTCGGCGGCAGGCTGCCGGCGTCGCTGGTCCCGCCCGGGTTGTCGTTGTAGTAGCCGAATAGCTCACGCGCGTCTTCGAGAACGTTGCGCGTGACCATCGTCCAGCTGGTGGGTACTGTGGGACTGACCTGGATCGGGTTGGGCGCTCCCGGCGGCGGAGTTAGCCCCGCGTAATAGGTGATCCAGTTGCCAGCGTCATTGGTGCGGGCGTCAAAGACATGGAATGAGGCGGCCATGGTGGTTCCGCCGATCTTCTTCCAGCCCCAGGTGGCATACGGATTGGAGCCCAGATTGACCGACAGGGCCTTGCCACCGACTGTGCAGGTGGAATAGCACTGGGGGCTCGCAGAGAAGTTGGCGGCATTGACCTGCAGCGCCGAGGTTGCGGTGTCGTAGGGGTTGAGATCCGTGTTCTCAGAGCTGACGGCGGCCGAGCCGGTGTTCCAGACAGGACTCGACAACAGTGGAATGGACCCACCCTGGAAGCTGATGGCGTCGAAGTAGTCTGTGCCGCCACCGCCACGCCCGATCAGAGCGATCGAGTTGACGACATACGTGTCCTGGGCGCTGGAGCCGAAGGCTGCGGCCACGGAGCTCAAGGCGTTGTCGTACACATTCACCCAGGAGCCAACCGGGCTCGGCAGGGCCTTGTTCACTTTGTAGTAACCGGCCGGAAGGGTCCAGTCGGCGCCGACCGTGTAGACGAACCACTTCGGCGTGCTCTGGGTCGTCGAGTCGGTTACCTGGATGCCGAGGCCGACGCCGGAATCGGTACTGGTCCGGACGGCGAACGAGATGTTCGGATACTGGTTGAGTGAGATCTTCGGTGCAGTCGATGGCACAGGGAGCGCAACCGGGCCGGCGTAGACGCCGATCGACGCGCCGGCGCCCGTCAGGGTCGCCGGGATCGACAGGGAATGGGTCCCCGAGTCTGCCAACGAAGTTGTGATGGTTGGAATTGCGCCCGACCAGGCGCCGGGAACCGTGTTCTCGTCGAACACTGTGACGCGCGGTCGATCGAGTCGTGCCGCGGTTCCGCTTGTGAGGGCGCCGTCGCCGCTGTAGTTGACCGGATGCACGTTGTCGGTCGAGTCGCGGTAGGCATAAGCCGCGCCGCCCGAGCCGGGCTCGATGCGCTCGTCGTATGTCGAATACCAACCGGCTGCCCCCGTGACGCCGGGGATCGAGGTGACGTCCGCGGCCGAGTAGTACCAGTCAAGCCCGATCGAAGTGCCGAGATCGCTGAATCCGAGTCCTGTGGAGCCGCCGTAGGTCAGGTTCTTGGTCCACAGGTCGATCGCCGCGCTGCTACCGTCGGGCAGGCTGACCGACTCGGTTGTTCCTGCGGAGGGCAGCGAGGTCACAACGCTGATCGGATACTCCTCGCGCTCAACCGGCGAGAGTCCGCCCCAGTGGACGTTCGACGGCGACGAGGAGACCTTCACCCGAGCGTAGTAGCTTGATTGATAAGCCCAATCGCTGCTCCAAAGGTCAACCCCATTGACCGTGTGGACCATGTCCAGGCGCAGGGTGTATTGGCCCGGCGCAGATGGGACGGCTACTGGTAGGTTGAGCGTGCCCGACGATCCGTTGATGGCGACGCCGCCGGAAGGCAAGAGCGCCGAGCCCTTGCTAGAGGTGGGCGCACCGCTCGCCGGATACCATCGGTAGCCGACAGTCCAGCAGTCGGCAGTGTTCGAGCCCGTGCACGGGTACCACGTCTCGTCGCTCTTGTTCGAGACCGTGATCGGCAGGTTCATCGTCCCGCCAGCCACCGCAGAAGAGGGCGCAAAGTCGGGCCCCAACGCCTGGTCGAACGCCATCGAGTAGCTGGCGTCCTGATAGGTGATCACGAGTCGCGGGCGGAGGTAGTCCGGGTTGACGCCGGGCTGGTCCGTGTAGTTGTAGAGGTAGACCTCTTTGTTGCTGTAGGTGTCGAGCGCGAGCAGCAGCCCGAAGTTGCTCGCGTAGGTCGCGGAGTGCCCGTACCAGGCGCGGACTATTGTGGTTGTGTCGAAGTCCATCAGGCATCGGCGCGTCGTGCATGTTGCGACCGATGCGGTCTGCATGCTCTGGTTGAGGGTGGGCTTGTTGGACCATTTGGTTTGCATGTTGAAGCCTGACGTGTTCATCACGGCGTGCATGCCCTGACCGGCCGGTCCCCAGTTCTCGTAGACACGCTCGTCGAGATCCGCCTTGGTGATCACCGCCCCGTCTCCCAGTTTCGGCAAGTCGAACCAGACCAGCGGGTACATCAGGCCGTAGTTGTCGCTGAGGTGAGTACTGCCGACCCGATCGACCGTCCATCCAACCTGATACGAGTTGGAGACGGTGCCGTTGAACACGAACGTGTCCTTGATGTTGCCGTAGCCGCAGTCCGAGCTGTTGTACGCGATGCATGCGGAGGGATCGAGGACGACTGGGAACGAGCGGCCCGAGGCCTGCAGCCAGGTCGGGTCGATGGCGTAGGTCAGCAGCGTCTCGTTGGCCCGAAGGCCCAGCGCGTTTGGATTGAGCGAAACCGTGACCGCCGATGGAGGCGCGACCTCACCGTCGTTGGCCTGCAACGACGCTGCACTGATGGTGCCCACGATGGCGCTGGGATTGGTCGCGGCTGGATCTCGAAGGTCGACAGTGAGTCCGTCCGGATCAACGGAAGCCACCAGGCCATGCGTATTGAGGGCGAGCTTGTAGGTCGTCGGCGCGCTGGAATCCGAGAGGGTCGCTGCGAACTCGAAACCATTGGCCGTCGGCAGCGCGGCAAACGAGTCACTGGTCGTGGAGCCGGCGAAGTCGACTTCAGACAAGCTGGCGGACTTGGAAGCGCGCGCCGCTCCCGGGACCCGGACGGTGAGCGTGTAGGGGCCCACCGTCAGCTCGGCGAGGGCGTTCGACGCGTCCTTCTTGGAGATCTTGGTTTGTTTGTCGTTGGCCTTCTCGGTGAGGTCCCAGGTCGCCGCGGTGATCGGACTGGGATTACCTGATGGCGCGGGCGATGGCGTTGCAGAAGGCGACGGGACGGCGCTCGGCTTTGACGAAGGAGCGGGGGTCGAGGTGGCTCCGGTGGTCTGCGAGCTGGCCGGCGAGACCGATGGCGAGGCGCTCGGGCTGGCGCTGCCGCCAGAGATGCTCAGACCTCCGGTCCCGGTCGCGCTATTGGTGGCGGTGGGAGTGGCGGTCGGCGTCGCGCTCGGCGAGGTCGGCGTTGGCGAAGCCGTCGGTGAGACGGTCGGAGTGCTGGTCGGAGACACGGAGGGGGAGGGCGAGGGGGAGCTGGTCGGCTGTTGAGACTGAGAGGCCGTCGTGGGCACCAGAGAAACGTCTATCGGCTGCCAGTTGCCGGAGGAGTCGAGGTAGTTGATGCGATTTGCGCCTGTCTGGAGCGTGAAGGTGCCGTCGGTGTTCGCGATCGTGCTGCTGTACTCGGTTCGCTTGCTCGGCACCTCTGTGGCGACGGCCGGGGCCTTGGGGATCGTAATGTTCGGCCGGACGCTGACCGCGGAGCCCGAGCCAGTGTCGATGAACTTCAGAGGAAGCGCAGCGGCTCTGGTGACCGAAGACGCCTTGTTTAGGGCAGCGTCGGACTGATTCGTGCCTTGGCTGTTGGAATCCCGGCTGGACGCCGCGACGTATGGCACGCCCAGGGAAGTCGCAACCAGAACGAGTGAAACGGCGACCGTGGTTGCGCGACGAACGACGACCGAACGACGCATGCGCGACAAGACGATCCCCACGTCCACTCCCTTGGCCTTTCGGCCCCTCCTGCTGCGTTCCGCAAAACCCCTGCGGTGCGTGCCCGATCCCGGACTCGGCCGGTACCTTCCTACGTCGAGCGTAGTACCGGCCTAGTACTAAAGGTAACAATCGTTAACCGTGCCCGCTTGCCGATTCGGACATTGTTTCGGCGGGAGAAGGGGCCGAGCGCCCCGAAATCGCCAGTCCCAAGCGCGCCAGGAACGAGTCGGCCGGCCGATCTCAGGCGAGGGCGGCCTCGATCGCTTCGGTCGAGATCGCCCCGGCGCGGAGGATCCGCGGCTCCGGACCAGAGCAGTCCACGACCGTGGACGGCGTGCCTCCGCGGGTCGAGCCGCCGTCGAGGATGAGGCTGATACGGTCGCCGAGCTGAGTCATGACCTCGGCGGCATCGCGGGCATCGGGTCCGCCGGAGAGATTGGCGGAGGTGACGGGGAGCGGGCCTAGAACCGAGGCGAGGGCGCGGGGGCAGTCGTGGTCCGGGACTCGGACGCCGATCGTTGCCGCGCCGCCGGTCAGGACGGCGGGCAGCCCAGCGTCGGGGCGCTGCGGCAGAACCAGGGTCAGGCCGCCCGGCCAGAAGCGCTCGGCGAGCGTCCGGGCCGCAGGCGACAGGACGCCGACGCTGGCCGCCTGCTCGATGTCGGCGACGAGCAGGACGATCGCTTTGTCGAGCGGCCGATCCTTGGCCGCGAACA
>PMXR01000134.1 GCA_003171035.1 Chloroflexota bacterium | reverse complement strand
ATATGAGCTGGTGGCCCAATGGACCACCCGGATTCAACATGTCCGCCTTGGACCAACCATCAAGGAGGAAGCCAGCGTGGACAACGAGCGGATACTTCTGACAGTCGAAGAGGCGGCGAAGCTCACGAGCTTGGGCCGGTCCCGTACCTATGCCCTAGTGGCATCGGGCGCCATTCCGTCCATCAAGATCGGGCGATCAATCCGGATCCCGCGCCTCGAGTTTGAAGCCTGGGTGCACGACCAGATCGATCGGCAGTTGACGCCGGCCGCGGGGCAGCCAGCGATCGAACAGGAGGGCATGGCATGAGCGAGCCAGCCCTACTTCGACCGGACGCTGCGGGAGCCTATCTCGGGTGCGCCCGCTCCACGGTTTATCGGCTTGTGCGCCAGGGGCGCCTAGCAGCAGTGAGGCCGTTTGGGGGCGGCGAGATCAGGTTTCGCCTCGAAGACCTCGAGCGGTTCGTTGCCGCATTGACTCCTGTGAATGCGAGGGGCCGCGGAGCGGATGGAAGATGACTGGAGAACCCCCGGCCGACGCCGACGTTCAAACATCCACAGATGCCCGTAAGGACGCCTNNCGTCCAGATCCCGCACGCCCTGGCTGACGACCCTGTCTACGCGAGCCTCTACGGGAACGACGAGACGCTCGCAGCCTTCGTTCGCATGAAACTTGCAGCTGATCGCGCATGGCCGTCCTCACCGACGGTTCCGCGGCGACTCAGCGAGGAGCAACTCCGGATGATGCTCGACAGCGGCCTAGTGACGCTTTGCCCCGGCGATCGCTTCCGTGTGCCATCAACCGATGAGCTTCGGCGGAAGCGCTCCGAAGCCGGCAAGACCGGTGGACTGGCGAGCGGCAAGAGCCGAGAAAGGGGTTGATCGACTCGGGTGCGGCTCGTTGACGATTCGACACAGAAGTCGTCCAACGAACCGTTGGACCTCCGAGAGAGCGAAGGTGCCACCCGCCGACGAACGGCCTTTCCACCTACGAAGACGAAGATGAACACGAAGACGAACCCGAATGGAAACCCTCGTTCTTCAACAGTTCCTGCGTCCTTACCCACGCGCGCGCGTGTGTGGGTAAGAGGAGACGGGCGTTGGGATTCGAAGGAGACTCTCACTGCAACCCAAGAGGCGGCTTGGACGACCTTCGGGCCTGAGTGGTCGGCATTCCGGTTGGCATGGCTCGGGCGACGCCTACGCTTTCCCCCAGCAGGCCATATAGACGAACCGGGCACGCAACGCGCACTACTATTCGACGTTCTGCGAGAACGGCCGACCGACCTCGTCAGGTGGATACGCACGGCCCCAGGAACGAGCTCTTACGAGATCGTCGCCTTCGTCCTAAGCAGGTGGCGCTCAGTCCGCGAAGCAATCACGGACCAGGAGGATCGTCCAGAAGACTCCCCTTGGCGACGCTACGGCCAGGCCTTCGCACCTGCGGGCGAAGTCCTAAGGCCGCTAACTGAAGCACTTGGGCTGTCTCTTGTCGGGAAGACATATATGGCCGAGCCTCAGAACCATCTGGTTGACTGCGCAGCTACGATGAAACCAACTCACCAGCCAATGGGCGGCCTACCTACCGGAGTTCGGAGGATGACGAAGCGGGCGAACGGCGAAGGGAACGTCCGCCCGAAGCCGAGCGGGCACTGGGAGGCCCGCTACTACGGCTCCGACGGTCGGCAACACTCCATCACTCTTCCGACCCAACGCGCCGCTATCGAGGCCCTACGCGCGGCTCACGAGGCCTCCGCGGCGAGGCTCCCTGTCCCGGACCGCACCCTCACCGTCTCGGGCTGGCTGGACGAGTGGCTGGCAACGTACGTCCGCCCGCGCCTGAAGCCCCACACGGTCGCGAGCTATGAGGACACCTGCGATCTGTACATTCGGCCGGCTATCGGCCGGATCCATCTGGCCAAGCTCGGCCCGCTCGACATTGAACGTATGCTCGTTTCGCTCGCCGCTCGAGGGAGTCTTTCGTCGACCACGATCCGATATGCATACGGGGTTCTCCGAATCGCCCTGAATCGGGCCGTGAAGGTGGGCAAGGCCGCTCGAAACGTCGCATTGCTGGTCGACTCGCCCAAGAAGGCTAAGTACGACTTGCAGCCCTTCACGATTGAAGAGGTTGGCGCCTTCCAATCAGCGATCGCAGGCCATGACTTCGAGGCGCTCTTCTTGACGGCGCTTGGGACCGGCCTCCGACAGGGGGAACTGCTCGCCCTCACGTGGGATGACATCGACCTCGACGCCGGCGTCCTGACTGTTCGCCATACGCTGGATCGCAACTCCCGGGCTCTAGCAGAACCCAAGACCGAACGCTCCCGACGCGTTGTCCGGCTGCCCCTTCAAGTCGTGGCCGCGCTGCTGCGCCACCGTTCGCGGCAGGACGCACAACGAGCGGCCGCACGGGTCTGGAGCACCACCGGCTTCGTATTTGCCAGCTCGGTCGGAGGGCCGATCGACGCGGGGCGAGTGACCAAGAGCCTCCACGCGGTCCTGGGCCGAGCAGGAATGCGTCAGCAAAGATTCCACGATCTCCGCCACGCGTACGCTACGCTCCAGCTCGAACGCGGAGCCGACATATTCCATGTGTCGCGGGCTCTTGGCCACACGACCATCGGGACGACTGCGGACGTCTATGGCCATTTCACTCAGACGATGGCGGAGGAGATGGCCGACCGAATGTCCGGCATCCTTGACGCCTCCGAGACCCGCAAGAAGATGAGCGAGCTACCGGCCCTATACGGTGCAGCGATCGCCTCTTGAACCCGGTAAGGGATGCGTAAGGGATGGCGCCCAACAAGAAGGCCCTCGGAGTTGCCTCCGGGGGCCTTTTCACGAGGCAAATTTGGCGCGCCCGGAGGGGTCCGGNNCCACTGAGCTACGGGCGCGCGGCGCGAGCGGTGTCGCTCGGAGCAGCATCTTAGTCGGTTGGCGGCGCGGCGTCCGCGCGAGGCGCGTGAATCAAGTGGGGTGCCGCGGAGGCGCGACGGCTGTAACCTCTACGTTACTGAGGCAGGCCGGCACGGAGGGTCATCTGGCAATGGGCGAGTCGCTCAAGATCGACAATACGGCGGACGCCGCCGCCCAGGCCACGGGCATCGTGGCGGAAGCTGCCGAATCGCCCGAGACCGACAATTCGTCCCTCGCGCTCGTCCCGCCGTCGCCCGTCGCCGTCGTCGAAGAACCCCAGGCGACGAACGCCATCAAGCTCGACTCCGCGACGCTGGCCAAGCTCGACCGGCTGGTGGCGGCCTACGTCGTCGACATCGCCAAGATGGACACCACGGACCCCGAGTTCGAGTCGCGAGTCGCGGACATCCGGACACTCGGCAACGAGGACATGAAGGCTTCAGCGCAGGTTTCGTCACGCCTGCTGCAGCGCCCGATCGGGTCGATCGCCAAGGGCGGGATGGCGGCGCCGGCTTCGGTCGGAACGAGCCTTCTCGAGCTCCGCCGCCAGATCGACGCCCTCAATCCGAGCCGCCAGGGCGACCTCTTCGGCTCGCGCAAGATCTTTGGGCTGATCCCGTTCGGCGATCGGCTGCGTTCCTATTTCGCCCGCTACCAGTCCAGCCAGAGCCACATCAACGCCATCGTCGCCGGGCTGGAGAACGGCCAGACCGAGTTGGCGCACGACAACTCCGACCTCGAACGCGAGAAGGAGAACCTGTGGCAGACGATGGAGCGCCTGCGGCAGTACATCTACCTGGCTCAGAAGCTCGATGTCAGCCTTACCGACAGGATCAAGTCCGTTGAGGCCAAGGATCCGGAGAAGGCCCGAGTTCTGCGCGAGGACATGCTCTTCTACGTCCGCCAGAAGGTGCAGGACCTGACCGCCCAGCTGGCCGTCAGCGTCCAGGGCTACCTGTCCATGGACGTGATCCGGCGCAACAACCTGGAGCTGATCCGCGGCGTCGACCGCGCCACGACCACGACGATCTCGGCGCTGCGCACGGCCGTCATCGTCGCCCAGGCCATGGCCGACCAGAAGCTCGTCCTGGACCAGATCACGGCGCTGAACACCACCACTTCGAACCTCATCGAGAGCACCTCGGCGATGCTGCGCCAGCAGTCGGCCGCGGTCAACGAGGGTGCGGCCGCGTCCACGATCGACCTCGAGAAGCTGCAGACGGCGTTCGACAACATCTACGCCACGATGGACGAAATCGACGCCTTCAAGCTCAAGGCCCTCGACACGATGACGCAGACGGTCGGGTCGCTGACGACTCAGATCAATAAGGCGCAGTCGTATCTCGATCGAACCCGGACGGCTTCGCCGGAGGCCACGAGCGAACTGAGCGAGAACCTCAAGGCCGACTGACCGAAGCGCGGCGGCGCGGGCGGGGCGCAGCGGCGTACGCTCCGCAGCGGCGTGCGCGCCACGGCTGCGGGCGCGGCCCGGATAGCCGGCGGCGGGCGCCGCCGTTGACGTCAGTTCCAGCCGAATCAGGCGAAGCGGCTCCTCCGGAAGGGCCGAACTACCCGGGGTTATATCAGCGGGAATTGAGACACTTCCTGTTGAGATGTCTCCCAACACGACGACCCCCAATCCAACGTCCCTTGCCGACACGGCTGCGGCGCAGACCGACGCCACCGCGGCGCAGACCACGCCCGAGCCACGCCTCGACCTGCCCGCACCCGACGTCGAGGCGGCGGCCGCCACAGCTGCCCTGATCGCCGATCGGACGCGGGCCGGGATTCTGCGCATGCTCGCCGACGGCCCACTTTGCGTTTGCGAACTGGCCGCCGCTCTGGGCGAGCGGCAGAACAACGTATCGATGCACCTCGCCCGCCTTCGCGATGCCGGACTCGTCCGCGCCGTCCGCCACTCCGGCGATGCCCGCTGGATGTTCTACGAGCGCGACGACGAGCGCTGCGCCGCGGCCGCCGCCACGCTCAGCGAACTGCTCCGATGACTGCGATCGCGATCCCCCGTTTCCGACGGCCCCGGCCGCCGCTGGCGCTCGTTGCCGGCAGTGCGGCCGTGGTCTGGCTGGTCGCCTGGATCGTCGAGGCTCCGGCCGCGGACTGGCTCGCCTTCTCCGTACTGAATCTCGAACACGGCTCCCACGCCGGTGAAGCGGTAGCGTTCTTCCTCGAGGACATGCCCAAGGTGCTGCTGCTGCTGAGTGGCATCGTCACCGTCGTAACCCTAATCCGCGGCTTCTTCCCGCCCGAGCGGATCCGCCCGCTTCTTGTCGGCCGTGGCCTCGTCCCCGGCTCGTTCGCCGCCGCCGGCGTCGGCATCATCACGCCGTTCTGCTCGTGCTCTGCTGTGCCGCTCTTCATCGGTTTCGTGGAAGCGGGCGTGCCGCTCGGCGTGACGTTCGCGTTCCTCATCAGCTCGCCGATGGTCAACGAAGTCGCGCTCGTGATGCTGTGGGGTCTGTTCGGGCCCGCCATCGCTCTCGCGTACATGGCCGCCGGGCTGACGGTGGCGATCATCGGCGGCCTGGTCATCGGCCGGCTTCGCCTGGAACGCTACGTCGAGGACTACGTCTGGAAGCTGCAGGGCACCGCCGCGGCCCCGATAGAGGTCCACCTCACGTGGGCCAATCGCCTGAGCGACGCCTGGGCCTACACCCAAGCGCTCGTTCGGAAGCTGCTGCCGTACCTTGTCGTCGGCATCGGCCTGGGCGCGCTCATCCACGGTTACGCGCCGACTGATCTCGTCGCCGCGGTGGGCGGCCGATCCAACCCGTTCGCGGTTCCCATCGTCGTCCTGCTCGCGGTCCCGATGTACTCGAACGCCGCCGGCACGATCCCGATCGTCCAGGCGCTGCTCGGCAAAGGAATGCCGCTCGGCACGACGCTCGCCTTCATGATGGCCGTCACCGCCATCAGCCTGCCCGAGTTCGTGATCCTGCGACGCGTCATGAAGCTGCCGCTGCTGGCGATCTTCATCGGCGTCGTGAGCACCGGGATCGTGGCGATCGGCTACCTGTTCAACTTCGTAGTTAGCTGACGCGGCCGGCCGCGCCACCACCCTTAGGAGCAAACGATGCGAACGATCGAAGTCCTGGGCTCGGGCTGCCCCAACTGCCGCCGCCTCGAGGCCAACGCTCTGGAGGCCGTCAAGATGGCCGGAGTCGAGGCCGAGGTTCATCACGTCACCGATCCGGGCGAAATCGTCAGCCGCGGCGTCATGAGCACGCCCGGCCTCGTGATCGACGGCAAGGTTGTGTCGACCGGCCGGATCCCCTCCGCCGGCGACATCGCCGCCTGGCTGGGCGAGGGGTAGCCCGACCAAACCGCGCCTGCGGCGCGGGCGGCCCGGCGGCGCGGGGGCGCTCGGCGCGGGGGCGCTCGGCGGCGGCGGCGCTCGGCGCGGGGGCGCGGGGGCGCGGGGCCGAATTCCCATTTACTCCCCCGGGGAGTGTTCTGCACAGAACTGACGCGGATGCGCGGCGTCCGGGCCTACCTAGCGCCGCGAACAGCCGATATTTGGGCCATCTACTCGGCGACGTTAGCCGGCGGCGGCTATACGGGCGACCACCGCGGGCCCAGAGTGACGTTCGCGAGCCGATCGCGTTCTATAACACTCCCCCAGGACGTATATGGCAATTTCCGGGCTCTCGCTGGGCGGGTGGACTGAGCGCCCCGCCCGGCCGCCCGATTCGCCTCGCCCCGCCCGGCCCCGCCTCGACTCAGGACCCGGCGGCCGCGCCCTAACCGGCTCTCGCGCCCGTCGCTCGCGCCCGCCGCGCCAGCTCGACGAACGGCCGCAGCCGCGTCGCGACTTCCGTCCGAGTCCGCCGGAACGCTTCGAGCTTCTGCGCGTCCGTGCCCTCGACCTCGGCCGGGTCGTCGAGGCCCCAGTGCAGCGTGTTGTGGTTTCCCGGGAATACCGGGCACGTCTGCCGCGCGCGATCGCAGACGGTGATCACGTAGTCGAACGGGCGGCCCATGAACTCGGTCACGGACTTGCTCCGCGCCGCCGACCAGTCGATGCCGATCTCGTCGAGGACGCGGATCGTGTACGGAT
Organism: Chloroflexota bacterium; assembly: GCA_003171035.1. Taxonomy (GTDB): domain Bacteria; phylum Chloroflexota; class Limnocylindria; order Limnocylindrales; family CSP1-4; genus Fen-1039. The sequence goes on along the minus strand of PMXR01000134.1, from coordinate 29,025 downwards.
TGACGACGCCGGGCTGGGTCCCGGCCGAATTGACCTCGAATTCGCCCCCGCCGAAGTCGCGAAGCAGCGCCTCGGCTATCTGACTTCGGGCCGAGTTGCCGGTGCACACAAACAGGACCTGTATCGGATCGGAAGGCATCGTCGCCACCTCATGGGTTTGCCGGGCGCGGCCGGCTGCTTCGATCGTGAGTTCCAGATCGGTGAGTTCGGAGTCGAGGCGGTCGAGGTCGGCGCGCTGCCGATCGACGGCGGCCCGTTGCTCGGCGATCAGCGGCGCCAGGTCCAGGTCGACCTCGCCGCGTTCCATGCACAGGGTCGCGAGGCGGCCCGCATCCACGGGCGCGAGACCCAGCCGGCGCAGCGCGACGACAAGCCGTAACCGAGCCAGCGCATCGGCGCCGTATTCGCGATAGCCGTTGTCGCGGCGCGCGGCCGGCGGCAGCACACCCAGTTCCTCGTAGAAACGCACCGCCGAAGGGGCGATGCCGGCGCGTCTGGCGAGTTCGGAAACCTTCATGCGCCCAGGCTATACCTTCAAGTCACTTGAAGGTCAAGGTGGTCCAGTCCTGGTTCGTGGAGGTCGGCGGACCTAAGCCCGGGCAGCCGGCGCGGCAAGTGCCAGCGCACTCGCCAGCCGCGCGGGACCCACCACTATCTCCCCCGCCAGCTCGCGGAAGCGGGCAACCGCCTCCGGCCGCAGTGAGTAGTAGATCCAGGTTCCCTGGCGCTCGCTCGTGACCCAGCCGGCCGTTCGCAGGACGCGCAGGTGGTGCGACACGGTGGGCTGGCCGATGCCGCAGCAGTCGGTGAAGTCGCAGGCGCAGACCGGACCCTGCGCGCTGAGCTGCCGGAGGATCGACAGCCGCATCGGGTCGGCGACCGCCTGGAGCAGCAGAACGTCCGGGTCTGTGGTGCGTTTCATGTGTCGATAATATCGACCCACTTCGATATTGACTAGTGTCGATATATGCCCTAAGTTAGGACCTCGAAAGGAGACAACCAATGTCCATCTACTACAGTTACAGTCCAGAACTGGTCAAGGCCCTCATGAACGAGCGCAACCGCGAGGTTCGTGAGGAATCGATCCTCCACTGCTGCATGGCACTCGAGGCCGACGAGCCGGAGCGTTCCATCCAGGACCGCCTGCTGGGCATCTTCCGCCGCCAGTCCCCCGCCGCCTGCGCGGCCGAGTGCTAGGAGCCACCAATGACCGCCGACATCCACGAGACCGTCCGGCTCCACTACGCCGAAGCGGCACGCGACGTCCTCCAGGGGACGAGTTGCTGCTCCGATGAAAGCAGTTTCGGGAGCCAGCTCTATTCCGCGCTCGAACGCGAGGAGCTCCCCGACGCCGCCGTTCTAGCCTCGCTTGGATGCGGCAATCCGATGATGGTCGCCGATCTGCACGAGGGCGAGCGCGTGCTCGACCTCGGCTCCGGCGGCGGCATCGACGTCCTGCTTTCCGCCCGGCGCGTGGGGCCGACGGGCCGCGCCTTTGGGCTCGACATGACCGATGAGATGCTGACACTGGCCCGGCAGAACGCCGCCACGGCCGGGGCCACCAACGTCGAGTTCCTCAAGGGCCACATCGAGGAAATCCCGCTCCCGGCCGGGTCCATCGACGTAGTAATCAGCAACTGCGTCGTCAACCTGGCGGCGGACAAGCCGGCGGTCTTCCGCGAGATCGCCCGCGTCCTGCGCCCCGGCGGTCGGATCGGCATCGCCGACATCCTCGCCGACGACTCGCTCACGCCCGAAAAGCGCGCCGAACTGGGCTCGTATGCCGGCTGTATCGCCGGCGCGCTCTCGTTCTCCGAGTACCGGGCCGGGCTGGCGGCTGCCGGCATGAGTGACGTGGCAATCACCGTCAGCCACGAGGTCGGCGGCGGGATGTTCAGCGCCCTGGTCAAGGCCACGAAGCCGGCGACCGGCGGCGCGAGTGACGCCGGCGCGAGTGGCGCCGAGGCGGCGACGGTCCCGGCCGGAGTCACAGCCGCACCAGCCTCCCAGGCAGATTGCTGCGGCACCGGTTGCGACTGCGGAGCGGCCGAATGACGTCGATCGAGCGAGCCAAACCGGCCGACCGGGCGGCCATCGAGACACTCCTCGTGGCCGCCGATCTGCCGCTCATCGGGCTGGAACTCGCCATCGCGACCGCGGTCGTGGCTCGAGACGGAGACAACGTCGTCGGCTGCGCCGCAGTGGAACCGTACGGGTCCGCGGGCCTGCTCCGGTCCGTGGCCGTCACAAAGACCCTGCGCGGCACGGGTCTCGGTCGACGGCTCGTAGCGGAGGCCGAGGCCTTCGCCGCCGAGTCGGGAATCGAGACGCTCTTTCTGCTGACCGAGAGCGCCGAGGACTGGTTTCCGCGGCTTGGGTACGAGGCCTCGACGCGGAACGCCGTGCCCGCGACTCTGGCGGCGTCGCCGGAATTCACCGACGCGTGCCCCAACAGCGCGGCCGTCTTCCGCAAGACGATCGCCACCGGCTGGCGATCCCGCCGGTGAGCGGCCGGCGCCGCCGGCTTCGACTCAAATCGCGGCGGCCCGCGGAGTAGACTCCGGGGCGCACGCCCCCGGCGTCCGGTGCCGAGACCAGGGCCTGCCAGGGAGGGTCCGTGTTCAGCTTCAGCGCTCATCCCGCGATGATTTCCGTCACTCAGGGCATTCAGGACGCCTTCCGCTACCTGGGCGCATCGTGGCGCCGGTGGCTGCCCATGGTCCTGCTCATTTCGGTGTTCACTCTGGTCATCTATGCCGTCGTCTATTCATATGTCGGCTCGACAGACTTCAGGTCGCTCTACTACGTCGACAGCTACACCGGCCAGATAGTGTTCGAGCCGGACGCGCAGTCCAAGCTCTGGTCTCTGGTATTGCCGGGGCTTGCGATCGGCCTCGTGTACGTGATCCTCAACATGGTGGCCGGCTGGGTCTTCGCCGCGACCGCCATCAGCGGCCTGCGCAATCGACCCCTCACCATCGCCGGCGTCGTCGAACGAGGGCTATGGACAATAGTCGCCGGGATAGTGATCGTGGTGGCGGTCCTTGTCGCGGTCATCGCTTGGGTCATAGTCACGGTGATTCTCTTCCCAATCGGCGTCCTGCTTGCCTTTGCGGCCATCCCGCTCGGGATCTACATCGAGATCCGTCTCATCTTCATCAGCCTTGCGATTTTCGACGGCTTCGGCCCCATTGAGGGCATCAAGGAAGCCTGGCGGCTCTCCAACGGGTCGGTGTTGAGGATGTTCGGCTGGGGTCTGATGGCAATACTCATCACCATCGCCTTCAGCATCGCCGGAGGTTTGGTCTCGGCCCCGTTTACGGCGACCGGAGCGGCGCCGGTTGCCCAGGCGATGTCGGGGGCCATCGGCCTGACCGCGTCGTGCTTCACCGTCTTCATGATGGCCGTCCTCTACGAGAGCGAGCGGGCTCGCAAGGATCCGAACCTGTACGGGCCCGTGCCGATGCCCATGTATGGCGGGTACGGGTATCCGTCGGCGCCGCCGGCCATCCCCGGCTGGATCGATCCGAGCGCGCCACCGGCGCCGTACGGCTACCCGGCCTACCCGGCCTATCCGGCCTACCCGCCGCAGCCGCCCGCCGGGTACGGTTATCCGAGCTATCCGGCGCAGCCGCCGGCCGGGCCGGGCTGGGCGAATCCGAGCGCGCCGCCTCCCGGTTACGGCTGGGTCAATCCGGCGCCACAACCGCCCGCGTTCAGTTATCCGGGTCAGGCTCAACCCGGCTCGGGCTGGGTCGTCCCCGGCGCGCCCCCATCGGCGCCCGCATATCCGAGCGCACCGCAAGGCTGGGTGGCTCCGCCCGCGCCGGGTCCACTGGCACCGCCCCAATCCGGACCGGCTCAGCCGTCCGCGCCAGAACCTCCCGCGCCCTCAGATCTACCAACGCCGACAGATCCGCCCGCGGCGTCCTAGTCGGCCACCTCGCCGCGCCTCGCCGCGCCTCGCCGCGTCTTGCCGCGACTCGGGCTATGCGCCGCTCGGGCTATGCGCCGACCGGCTCGCGAACGAGGATGACCGTGATCCGGCCCGTGGCGACCTCCTGATTCACGATCAAAATCTTGCCGATGGCGCTGTGTCGGCCGAACATCTCCTGGAGCTTGACGTCTTCGATCGGGAAGCTGTATTCCTCGATGCGGCGGAACGCCGTCGCCAGATCCGGCACGATCTTCTGCGCGCCGACGACCAGGATCACGCGGCCGGCTCCGAAAGCGATCGGGGCCAGCTGGCTGCCGCCGAATGACGCCCCGACGAGCCGGCCATCCTCGGTGACGGCCTGAACGCTGTTGATCTGCACGTCCGGGGCCGCGCCCAGCTTGCGGATCTCGGGCATCTGCGTGGCACGGTCCATGGCGCGGGTTCGGGGCCGAACGGCGTTGTATCGGCCGCTCTTCTCGATGATCTCCGTGACGCCGATCGAGTCGAGCGTCACCGATGCGCCCTCCCCGACCTCCGCCCCGTCGGGGATCATGCTCAGCAGGAGGTCGCGAGCGGCATTGCCGTCGCTGACGATCTCGACCGCGATGTTGTGCGCCCGAAGTGCATCGGCGGCGCGCTCGAGGGCGGCCGAGTCGGCGGGCTCGGCGAAGACGGCGTTGATCGGCAGGCGCTCGATGGCGGGCTTCTGGGTCATGGTCATTTGGATCTCCGGTGAAGTGGCAGAAGCTCGGCATCTCGGCCGCGCCGGCCGTCGCCGCAAGCGAGCCAACTGCGTCCGTCCCGCCTCGGGTGACGACTCGCTCCGCGGCTAGCCCGAATGCTTCTGCTCAATATGCTGAACACATGCATCGTCACTGTGGTAACGTTGCGCGGGTAACAATACCAAGGAACATAGTGAATGTCTACACCAACCGAATCGACGACCGACTCAGCCGGAGGGCGGGCGCGCCCGCCATACGGAGCCGCCGACGCGGAGGCCTCGACGGATGCTCTGGCTGCGGCGGCCGCCGGGTTCGCCAGCGGCTTCGAGCGCTGGGCCAATCGCCGGGCCGTTGAGGCGGGCCTCGGAGCCCAGCGGCTACGCCTCCTCAACGTGGTCCATTGCCACGGGCCGCAGAAGATGGCCGACCTGGCCGGAGCGCTGGCCGTCACGCCGCGCAACGTCACCGCCCTCGTCGACGGGCTCGAGTCCGACGGCCTGATCCGCCGCGTCCCCCACTCCACCGATCGCCGTGTCACGATGGTCGAGTTGACCTGCAGTTCCGACAGCGTTGAGTCGCAGTTCAGGGCGTTCCAGGACTCGATCGGGAGCCTGTTCACCGACCTGGACGATGACGACCGACGTACCCTGCTGCGGCTTCTGACAACGCTTCACGACCGAATGCACGCGGACGCCGCAAAGTCGGCGGAGATCGGGCGGGCCGCCAATGCATAGCGACGAGATGCCGGCGACCGACCGACTTCCCGCGGTCTACCTGGGCCACGGCGCCCCAACACTCGTCGACGACGAGCTCTGGCCCGTCGAGCTGGCGGCGTGGGCGAAAGCGCTGCCGCGCCCCACGTCGATCCTCGTGGTCAGCGCCCACTGGCAGTCGGCGCCGCTGACGCTCGGGGCCGTGAATCCGGCGCCGCTCGTCTACGACTTCTACGGCTTCCCGCAGCGCTACTACGACATCCGTTACGACTCACCCGCCGCACCGGAACTCGCTGCTCGGGTCAAGGCCATGATGCCGGCCGAGGAGCAGGTCGCCCAGCGCGAGCGCGGCCTGGACCACGGCGCGTACGTGCCGCTATTGATGATGTACCCCGAGGCGGACATCCCGGTCCTGCAGATGTCGATGCCGGACCTGGCGCCCCGGCACCTGTTCGAGATCGGCCGCCGGCTGGCGCCGCTCCGCGACGAGGGTGTCCTGATCATGGGCAGCGGCTTCATGACCCATGGCCTGCAGTTCATCGACCAGTATTGGGACGGCCGCGCCGGAGCCCCAGAGTGGTCCGCCGAGTTCGACCTGTGGGCCGCCGAGAAGCTCGCGAGCGGCGATCTCGACGCGCTCTTCGACTTCCGCAACCGCGCCCCGGGCATGCCCTACGCGCACCCCACGGTCGAGCATTTCGCGCCGCTCTTCGTGGCGCTGGGCGCGGCCACCGATCCAGCCGAGGCGCCCAAGTTCACGATCGAAGGCTACTGGCTGGGCCTCGCCAAGCGCTCGTTCCAGGTCCGCTGAAACCGAAGGCCCTATCCCGGCCGGGCGGGTCGTGTCGGAAATGTCGCAGCGCCCTGAAACTCACTCTTCGCTTCAGTGATAATCCCTGAGATGATTCCCCGATCCAGGGGGCATCTGGGGAGCTGAAGGGGTTTCGAATGGGCGGATTCAAGCTGCGTGTTAGTGAGTTCGCCGGCCGGGCGCATACCCGGTTTGCCGCGTCGAGGCTGGGGATCCGATGGGCCGCGCTGCCGCCCAGGACGCAGCGCATAGCTGCAGGCGCCGGCGCCGGCGGTCTGGTCCTCGTGATTCTGGCCGCGCTGGTGCTCGGGCTTTCGGGCCACGGGTCGAGCAGTGCCTCGGCAACGCCGGGGATCGCCGTCGGCTCCGGATCCGCGGCGCCGTCATCGTCCGCGTCCGCACTATCCTCCGCGTCGGCGACGCCCAAGACACCCGACGACGGCGTTTCGCCGCGAGTCCCGGACGTCCTCGCCAAGATCGCCGACTGCAGCCCGGACTCCACGTGGCCGGTTTCATCCGGCGGCCGGTTCTACGTTTCGTGCTCGCTCGGCACGAAGGTGGTCGCGATCGACCTGTCTACGGACACCGTTGCTCAGACGTACACGATCGACAACCCCACCTCTGACGCCCCCGACGCCCTGATCGTCGACAGCGGGCTGTGGGTGAGCTTCGGGAGCGAGGACGGCGACGTTCAGCGCATGGACCTCACCACCGGCAACCAGACGAAGGATCTTCCCGGCGCGGATCTGATCGCAGACGTTTCCGGGACGATCTGGATGAGTGATACGAACGGCAACATCGTCAAAGTGGACCCGGCGACGGCAAAGACCTCAAAGGCCGGGCCCAACGCGGCCGACCTGCTGAACGGGGATGAGTTCGTGATGGCCGAATGCGGCATGTTCTGGGGGCAGACCAAAGACGGTGAGATCCTTCGGCTGAACCCGGCCACCGACGTCTTGACCCAGATGGGCAACTTCGAGGACGGCGGCACGCTGGAGGACGTCGTCCCGTCGGGAGGCACTTGCTGGGGTGTCGTCGACTCAACAGACGAGTCCGGCGGCGAGGTCCTGGTCCGACTGGGCACGTCGTGCGGAGACATGGTAACGAGCACTATCGCCTCAGATCCGTACATGCTCGGTGACACGTTCTGGCTGGTGTCGGACGACCAGACGTATATCAATCAGGTCGAGCCCTTCGGCGGGAAGGAAGGACGTCACTGGCTGGTGTCGACCACCGACGACAGCTGGATCGTTGGGACAAATGGTCAGGTGTGGGTAACGAACGCTGCGGGCCTCTCGAGACTGGACATCCCGCTGGACAAGATGACGCCCGGGGCCACGCCCAAAACGCTGAAATGCCAGGCGCCGCTGGCTACTCCCACGCCCGTAGTCAGCGCCTCTGCGTCCGCCAGCGCCACGCCGACGGCAACCCCGACACTCACGCCATCGCCATCGCCATCGCCATCGCCATCGCCTTCGGCTTCGGCTTCGGAATCGGCTTCGGAATCGACCGGCCCGTAACGGATCCGGCGCCTGCGGCCGAGTTGGTCCGGGCGCGACAGCCACATGTCGTTGATGCGAGGCGCCCCGCTTTGGGGCGCCTCGCCACTCTATGGGCCGTCTTCGCAGCTACCGCGGGCCGCGCGAGGTCGCATCCTCCCGAAAACCCGCTCCGGCTTCAGCCATAATCCGTCGATCTAGGGGAATCTGGGGAGCTGAAGGGGATTCGAGTGAACTCGTTCAGGTTGCGCATGAGTGCGTTTGCGACTCGCTGTCGCGAGGCGTCCGGCCGGGCACAGGCACGCCTTGCCGCCTCGAAGGTAGGCACTCAATGGGCCGCCTCGCGCGCCGGGATGCGGTGGGCTGCGTTGGCGCCGCGGACGCGGCGGATTGCGGCGGGGGCAGGTGCCGGCGTGCTGGTTCTGGTGCTGCTCGCCGGGCTGCTACTCGGGCCGCTTTCCGGCCACGGGGCGGGCTCGTCGAGTCACTCTTCGGGCGCACCGCGGATCGCGGCGGCCTCCGGATCCGCGGCGGCCTCCGGATCCGCATCGCCATCCGCGGCAGCCACGATCGGTCCGCCCCGAAACGCCCCCGTCCTGGCCACTATCGACTGCGCCGCCGACTGGACAACGCCCGTCGTCTCCGGCGGCCGCCTGTACGTCTCATGCGCGAACGGTTCGCAGGTAGTGGCGATCGATCTGGCGACCGACACAGTGGCCAAGACCTACAAGATCAGCAACCCATACAAGAGCCCGCCCGACAATATGGTCGTGGACAACGCACTGTGGGTGAGCACCAGCAACGACGACGGCACGGCCTTCGATGTCCAGCGTATCGACCTCACAACGGGCGCAAAGTTGACCGACTTCAAGGATTCGACACTCATCGGCGACGTGGGCGGGACCATCGTGCTGGCCGACAAGAACAAGGCGCTGTACAAGGTCAACCCCGCCAAGGGCACCAAGGCTGTCTGGCATGCTCCCCAAGGCGCAGACGCGATCGCCGATCCCCAGTTGTACGTGCCCGTGGCGTGCGGAATGCTTTGGGACATCTCCGAGGGACCCTACGTCGGACGCATCGACCCGGTCAGTGGAGATGAGACCGACCTGGACTCTAGTAATGCCCAGGCCGGTGGGTGGATGGATGTCCTTCAGCTCGGGGACACCTGCTGGGCCGTATTCGACCCATCCACCGACCCCAACAGCGACCCATCCACCGATCCGGACGTGCTCGCCCAGCTCGGCCCTGCGTGCCTGGGGACGACCGGAGCTGCATTCATCGGTGAGCCGTTCGTTCTCGGTGACACCTTGTGGGCGATGTCCAGCGATCGCACTTCCATCAACCAGGTCGACCAGGTCGCCGTCCCGGTAGGACCTACCTGGCTGGTTCCAACAACAGATACATCCTGGCTGACTCTGGCGGACGGCCAGGTATGGATGTCCAACGATTCGGGCGTCATCAGGCTGGACATCCCGGTAGACACGATGGCCCCCGGGCCCAAGCCTCAGACGCTGACTTGCGCGGCTCCCGAGCCGACGGATATTCCGGAGCCGACGGACACGCCGGAGCCGACGGACACGCCGTCGGCCAGCCCGTCGCCTTCGGCCAGCGCATCCGCGTCGCCAAGCGCGAGTCCGACTGCTACGCCCAGCCCGAGCCCGACGCCGACGCCCACGCCAACCCCGACACTCACGCCATCGCCATCGCCATCGCCCTCGGCTTCGGCGTCGGCGGCTCCGTAACGCCATCCGCCGCCTGCAGCCGGTGGGCGTCGGCGCTCCTGCCACTCGTCGTTGATGCGCGGCGCCCCGCTTTGGGGCGCCGCGCCACTCTATGGGCCGCCTTGGCGGTCACCGCGGGTTCATCTTGACCGCCTCGATGGCTCCCGGTACCATGCCGGAGCTAATTCCGAGTAGTCCACTAAGGATTAGGCAGCAAGCCACCGCGAGAGGGTAGATGAGCTTCCCAGAGACCGTGCTATTGGCCGCCTTCGCGGGCGGAACCATCTTTCTTGGTCTCCCGGTAGGCAGGATGCGGGGGCTCACGCGCGGGTGGCAGGCGGCGCTGACCACAGCCGCCGGCGGGGTCATCCTCTTCCTCATCTACGACGTCCTCTCGCAGGCGGTCGAGCCCGTGAGCGCGGCGCTGAATTCGGCGCGCGGCGGCGACTCGCCTGCCCGGTTCGCCGGATACGCCGCGACGCTCGGGTTCGCGGTTGCGTTCGGGCTGCTGTCGGTCACGTACGTGACTTCGCGGATGGCGCGGCGCCGTGAGGTGGGGACGGCGATCACGCCGCAGCAGATCGCGCTCGGCACGGCAGTGGGGCTGGGACTGCACAACTTCTCCGAGGGGCTGGCCATCGGCCAGTCGGCCGCTACCGGGGCCACGACCTTTGCGCTGCTGCTGGTGATCGGCTTCGCCCTGCATAACACGACTGAGGGCTTCGCCATCTCGGCGCCACTCGGCGGAGTCGACCGGCCGAGCTGGCGGTTCCTCACCGGCGCGGGGCTGGTCGGCGGCGGCCCGACCTTCGTGGGCGGCGTGCTCGGTTACGCCGTCGTGTCGCCGGTGCTCTCGATCCTCTTCCTCGGACTGGCGGCCGGGGCGTTGATCTTCGTCTTCAACGAGATGATGGCCGTGGCCCGGAAGTTCTCGCTGCCGATGGTTACCGGCGTGGCGCTGACGATCGGGCTGTTCGTCGCCTTCGCCACGGACTTCATCCTATCGGCCGCGGGGGCGTAGGAGAGGGCGAGGCGCGGCCCGGGCGGAGTGGCGCGGCGGAGCGGCGCGGTTTCCAGTGGCAGTGGCGGGGGAGCGGGTTGGGCCCCGGGGGCTGTAGCGCGGCGCGGGCCCGGGGCAATTCCCTTGTACTCCCCAGGGGAGTGCAATGGAACGTGATCTCAGTGCGTGGCGTGGCTACACGGGCGGGCAGTCGATAGAAGCAGCCGAGTCGACCCGAACGGCGTCGTCTGGTAGCCGCTAGCGACTATCCACAGGGCACCGCCGGGGCGGAGGCGGCACTCGGTGCGTATGGTTGCTCCATAACACTCGCCCGGAGAGTAGAAGGCACTCGCATTTGCGCGCCGCTTCGGCGTCGGCCGCGCGGCGCCAATCGGCCGCGCCATTCCTGCCTACCGCGCGGCGCCGTCCAACGCCCTACCGCGCGGCGCCGTCCAACGCCCTACCGCGCGGCGCCCCCAACGCCCTACCTAGCGGTCACGATCGGGTCGATCGGATAGTCGGCCAGGATCTCGGGACCGGCGGAACCCACGCGGTAGACGTCCTCGAACCGCGCGCCGCCGAAGCCCGGGATCGCCAGGATGGTGTGGCCGATGGTGACCGCCATCCCTTCGACCAGCGGCAGGTTCTTGTGCGGCGGGATGATCGTCGAGGCCGGCGGCTCCTCGAAGCGGAGGCCGATGCCGTGGCCGATGCCGTAGACCTGGTAGTCGCCGAAGCCGTGGGCCACACAAACCTCGTGGGCGGCGGCGTCGAGCTGGGCGGTGGTTACACCCGGCAGCATCTTCGCCCGAACCGCCGCCACGATCTCGCGATACGCGGCGATCAGCTCGGCCTGGCGGGCATCGGGCTCGCCCAACACGAACGTCCGCGCCAGGTTGGCGCAGTAGCCCTCGACGGTCGGCGTCAGATCGATCAGCACCAGGTCGCCGCGCTCGAGCGGCTTGGGGCTGAGCCGGCCGTGGAGCATGCACGTCTCGACGCCGAAGTTGACGTAGATCGGCGTGCTCGTGCCCTCGGCGCCGGCCTTCATCATCGCGTACGTGGCTTCGGTCGCGATCTCTTGTGCGGTCACGCCGGGCCGCAGCAGCGCGCGGGCTCGGTCCATCCCCAGGCCGGCGATCCGCTGGGCCTCGGTAAGCAGCGCAACTTCGGTCGGCTCCTTGACCGTGCGCAGCGGATCCATGACCGGATCCGACGAGACGACCTCGACCTTCGGGTTGACCTGCCGGAACATGTCGATCAGGAAAGCCGGCGTGGCGAACCACATCTGAAACCCGACCTTGAACCGGCCGCCGGTCGCCCACTCCGCCGGCGCCTCCGCGGCGAGATCGCGCAGCCGGCCGACGACGTCGTTGATCTGCCCGCCGACGCTGCCGAAGACTCGCACCTCGCCCTCGACCAGCGCGGCACGCAACTCGGGCTCCTCGCCGGTGAAGGCGACGAGTTCGGGCGGACCCTGGAAGGGGATGATCGCCCGAGGCTGCGCCCGGTCGGTGCCGAACAGGTAGCGATAGTCGTCGTGGTTCACGACCACGATCGCAATCCAGTGCTGCTCGCGCATCGCCGCCTGGATGCGGGCGATCCGGTCGAAGCGAACCTTCATCTCGATCTCCATGTTGAGCCCGGCATCTTGGGGCGCGGCCGCGGCGAAACCTGCGCAGAGACCCTGCGGAGAGGCCCCGCAATCGGCGGCCCGCGGGATGGGCCGACGCTACTATCATGACCGCCCCGACATCCGGTGCCGACAAGAAGAGGCAAGCAGTGGCCCAGGACGAGCCCGCAGTACCAGGCGCTTCCGTCGCGCGCGGCACCGACCCTCGAAGCGTCGCGCCGACCGTCTGGGGTCCGCCGCCGGGCTACCCGGCCTGGGGATACGAGCCCGCGGGACCGTCTTCATATGGGCTGCCGGGCCCCGAGCCGTCTCTGCTGTGGGGCGGCGTCGGCGTGAGGCTCGGAGCTCTCGTGCTCGACGTCATCGTCATGGTGGTCGCCCTCTTCGCCATGGGCCTGGTCATTGCCGCGGTCTCACCTGCGGGCAAAACGTCCGATTCCGAGTCCCCGATCGCCACGGCCATGGGGCTGATCTGGATCGTGTTCGCCCTCGTCTACCACCCGGTCTGCTGGTACGTGGTCGGTGGGACATTGGGCCAGAAGGCCCTGGGGTTGCGCATCGCCCGAGCCTATGACGGCGCGGACATGGACATCGGTCGGGTACTGATTCGCTACCTGGTCTTCTTCTTCGTGACGATCATCGTTCCGGTGGGCATCATCTCGGCCGTCATGACGGCCCAGGATCCCTTCAAGCGGGCCTGGCACGACCAGGTCGCCAGAACGATCGTCGTCAAGCGGCGCTAGACCGGCGCCGGATCTAGTTGCCCGTGATCGTGATGTCGGTGGCGGTGCGCGTGCCGCCCGTGCCGGTACCGGCACTTGCCGCGGGACTGGCCGCGGGACTGGCCGCCGAGCCTGTGGTGGCTGCCGTCTTCACGATGACGCTCGCGCCCACGGCCACGTCCGAGCCGCTGGCCGAAGTCTGGCTGTGATACGCGGTCGACGATCCGGTCGAGAGAGTGACCTGCTGGCCGTTGGCCAGCTGGATCGTGATCGAGTCGGCCGTGGATGAAACGACGGTCCCGGACACCGTGGTGGCCGAGGTCAAGGCGTTGGCGCCGCCGGCGAAGTCGGGCCGGCCGCTCGCGTTTGCACCGCCGCCGGGAAAGCCGTTGTTGAGCGCGGCCACGCTGGTGTCGCCCGTGCCGCCGCTACCGGTGGACGTGGCGCGGCCGACCGCGAAGCCGACTCCGCCGAGGGCGATGAGGGCGGAGACGACCAGCAGGACCGACGTCGAACCGGCGCGCTTGGCCCGGCCTGTCCGTGTCGGTGCCGAGCGAACGGGCGCGGATGCGGCGCCCGGTTCGATGCCGGCCGCTTCGGCGCCGCCCGCAGCGGGCTCCGCCTCGGGGACCGCCGGCTGCCAGACCGGGCCATCTCCCGGCGCGGTCGCGGATTGTCCGAACTCGTTGGCTGTGGACATCGTGGTATCTCCCGAGCGTTTGCCGGTTGCCCGAGCCCGATGGGCGGGCGCCTTCGCCGATGCTCAGAGCTTCGCGCCTCGATGCTGTCGAACGGGTTACGGCGTGTCGCCTTGGCTGCCCATCGACCGCGGCCAGCTGACACTCACGCTGGCGCCGCCGGCGGCCGAGGTGCCGATCTGCCAGCGCCCGCCCGTGGATCGAACGATTGCGGCGCCGATCGCCAGACCCAGCCCGGAGCCTCCCGGCTGATCGGTGGCGCGGTGGAACCGGTCGAAGATCCGGCCGCGCTCGTCTTCGGGGATTCCCGGCCCGGAGTCGTCCACGGTCAGACGCACGCGGCGTCCCTCGCCGGTCACGCCGACGATCACGCTGCCGCCCTCCGGCGAGTACTTGCAGGCGTTGTCGAGCAGGATCCCTACCAGCCGGTTGAGCCATTCCGGCGGCGCGGTCACGATCGCATCAGCCGCCCCGGAACCCGCCTGCACCTCGAGATGCTGGCTTCGAGTCTCGGCCATCGCGCCAAACCTGTCGGCCGTCTGTGCCGCGAGCACGCGGAGATCGACCGGTTCCGCCTGAGGCTGCCCGCCGGTCGAATCGAAACGTGCCAGCCAGAGCATGTCGTCGACCAGGCGGCGGGTCCGTTTCAGCTCGACGTTGATCCGCCCGAAGGCCGCGGCATCCCAGGTTCCGTCGCGCGGCCGGGCGATGGCAAGCGTCGCCTGGGCTTCGATGACGGAGAGCGGCGTCCGCAGTTCGTGCGAGGCGTCGGCCGTGAATTCGAGCTGGCGCTGGCGAGCGCGCTCTATGGGGCCTCCGACTCGGCGGCCAATCGCCCACGCTCCCAGGAAGACCACGATCAGGAGTGCGCAGCCGATCCCGAATTCGGAAACGATCAGCGTCGACTCGGCCGTGTTGACGTCTTCCATAGTCTCGCCGACAACCACGTAATCTTCACCACGGGCCGCCCCTTCGATGCGGATCGCGGCGCCGCCGACCGTGACCGTCACGGGCCCCGTGACGTGTCGATATTCCTCCGGCAGAATGACGTTGAAGTTGTTCAGGGCGGCGATCGTTCCGTCGGGGCTGATCCGCCACATCGCGACCTGCGGCCCGAACGGCCGGTCGGGCGAGCCGGTGGGGCCGAACGGCTGGCCCGAGCCGGGCTGCACCGGAACGGGCACCAGAGCGTCGGCCAGCTGCCGGTCGACGTCCGCGGTCATGTTGTTCGCGACGACCACCGCCACGACCACGGCGATCAACAGGTAGGCGACGCCGACGATGGCACTTGCCGCCATGGCGACGCGGATTGTGAGCATCCCGACCGACGGTTCGTGGCTTGCTTCGGTGCGCGGGCCGCGGCGGAATCCGGGGAGTCTCATGCTTCTTCCAGCCGATATCCGGCGCCCCGGACGGTGACGATCCGGATGCCGGCCGCCGGTAGCTTGGCGCGCAGACGGCTCAGCTGGACGTCGATCGCATTGGAGCCAAGCGGATCGGTCTCGTCGTCCCAGCCGTGTTCGGCGATGGCCTTGCGGTCCACGACCGCCGGCGAGCGGCGCATGAGCAGTTCCAGGATGTTGTACTCGGTGGCGGTGAGCGGTAGGGCGCGGCCGCTCACGGTGACTTCGCGGCGGACCGGGTCAAGGGTCAGCGAGCCGCGAGTTATGGCCGGGGCATCCACTCCGCGGGGCCGGCGCTGCAGAGCCCGGATTCGGGCCAGCAACTCCCCAAAGTCGAACGGTTTGACCAGGTAGTCGTCCGCGCCCGCATCGAGGCCGCGGATCCTGTCCGGCGGGGCGTCGCGGGCGGTGAGCATCAGCATCGCCGTCGGCTTGCCGTTCTTGCGCGCCCACGCGACGACGTCGATGCCTTCGGCGCCGGGCATTCGCCAGTCGACGACGGCGACGTCGTAGTCGTAGAACTTGAGCAGATCGATGGCGTCGTCGCCCCGTTCGGCGGCATCGACCTGATAGCCCTGGTCCTTGAGACCGAAGACCAGGACCTCACGCAGCCCGGGATCGTCTTCGGCCACGAGAACGCGCATCGATGCTCCTCGCTCAGTGACGTGGGCTGGCGGGCAGGAACCGGAGTTCGGCGTGACCGACTGCCTCGCGATTGGGGATCGCCGTGCCAATCGTAGCGCCCGGCGCGGCCGCGGCGGATGTGGCGTTGGCGCTGGCAAGAGCGCGGCGGGCGGCGGCCGCGAGCGGCGAGCGATGCCGCCTCGCCGCGGGAGGAGGAGGGGTCCCGGGCGAGGCCGCATCGTACTGGCGGAAGTTCAATCTGAAGCGCATGCCGGAAGACTGCGGCGCGGTGCCTTTCGATTGAGTTACGGCAGCGGCCGCCGCTGGTGCGCGAGCCGGCAGCCGCCGCTGGTGCGCGAGCCGGCAGCCGCCGCTGGTGCGCGAGCCGGCAGGCGCGCCCCGGCAGCCGCGAACGGGCGGGCGCGCCCGCGATCTGGCCAACTGCAAATCCCCGTAGCGGAAGGCCGTGACTCGGCCGGCTAATGCGGGGTGACGGCGTCCGGAACGCCCGAATTCCACGCTCACCACGCTGTGCCAAGCCAGATTCGGGACCTGCTCGTCCCTTCTGGAAGCATTCTGCGGACTCAACCTCGGCACGTTCTACCCGGACTTGCATTTGGCGAGAATGGCGCCTCCGCCGCCGCCGGGCAGGCCGGTGAAGCCGGTGAAGCCGGTGAAGCCGGTGAAGCCGACGGTGCCGCCGCCGAAGCCGCCCGCGCGTCGGCTCGGGGCCGATCGCCTACCCTGTCGCAATGGCCCTACCGCGACCCCGCCACGACCGCGAGTGGTTACGTGTGACGCTCGTCTGTCTGACTCTGGCGATCGCCTCAGCCTGCGGGCCAAGGGCGCCCCTGCCGACCGAGGCGCCGCCGACCTCCTCCTTGACAGGCCACGGCCCAACACCGGACGCCTCCCAGTCGGCGTCGTGCGCCGGCCGGACTCTCGCCGCGATGACCGAGGAGCAGCGGGCCGGCCAGCTGTTCATGCTCGGCGTCAACGGCAGCGCGCTCGCGTCGTCCGAAAAGTGGGCCATCGAAACCGCCCACCTCGGCTCCGTCTGGCTGGTCAACAACCGACGTGTCGGGATCGCCGGCATCAAGCCGCTGGCCGCCGAGATACAGGCTATGGCCACCGCCGCGAACACTCACGGCGTCGGGTTCTTCGTGGCCGCGGATCAGGAAGGCGGGCTGGTCCAGCGGCTGAAGGGCGGCGGCTTCTCGACGATCCCAACCGCACTGGTACAGGGCGGGGTTCCGGTAGCGACGCTGGAGTCGGAGGCCCTCGCGTGGGGTCGCGAACTCGCGAGCGCCGGCATCAACGTCAACCTGGCGCCGGTGATGGACGTCGTTCCACCCGGCACCGACGCGGCCAACCCGCCGATCGGCGCTCTGGACCGAGAATACGGCCACGATCCCCAGACCGTCGGCAGCCACGGCGCGGCCGTGGTTCGTGGCATGGCCCAGGCCGGCATCGCCACGACCCTCAAGCACTTCCCGGGTCTGGGTCGAGTGAGCGGCAACACCGACAACACGGCCGGGGTAGCCGACACCGCGACCACCGCCGGCGACCCCTACCTATCTTCGTTCCGGGCCGGGATCGAGGCTGGCGCGCCGTTCGTGATGATCTCGCTGGCGGCTTACAACGCGATCGATCCGGGCGTGCCGGCGGTCTTCTCGTCGAAGATCATCGGCACCCTGCTCCGCGGCCAGTTCGGCTTCGACGGCGTTGTGATCTCCGACGATCTGGGCGGAGCCGCGGCCGTCGGGGCGGTGGCGCCGGGCGATCGGGCGATCGACTTCATCGCCGCCGGCGGCGACCTGATGATCGTCCAGGGCGGTCCTCAGACCGGTGCCATGGCGGCGGCGGTTGTCGGCCGTGCCGGAGGGGACGCGGCTTTCGCGACCCTTGTCGACGCAGCCGCGCTGAAGGTTCTCGAGGCCAAGGACGCGTACGGGCTTCTGAGCTGCGGCTGACCGCCCCGCGGAGCCGCGCCGCGCCGGCGGCCGATCGCGGGGGGCCCGATCGCCGGCGGCAGTCGTACGCGGGCGGTCGATCGCGGGCGACACCGACCGTCCCGCCGCGTTTTCACCCGAACGCAGTATTCCCGCCCGGAGGCCCAGCGGAGATAATGCTCAACGTCATGTAAACTATCTAGATGACGCTGAGCAACAACATGGAGTCGATCATCAACGACGCGCCCGAACCCAAGATCGGTCGATCGCCGGCCACCGAGAATCCGCCGGACGGTCCTGCCGCAACCCCTGCCGAACAGGCCGTAGTGGACCGCGCGTCTCTGGAGCGCGAGCTGCTCGACGAGATGATGTCGTGGTTCACTCGCGACCGCGGCGGAGTCTTCAAGTCGTTCCACCGGCACGCCCTGAGCCTGGTCCACCTGAACGTCCTGACCGCGCTCGAGGCCCAGGGCCCGCTGTCGATGCGCCGTCTTGCGGAGGAGATGGACGTCTCCGACGCCAGCGCCACGGGCATCGTCGACCGGATGGAGAAGCGCAGCCTGGTCGAGCGACGGCACGACACTGCCGACAGGCGAGTCGTCCTGGTCTACCCGACCGATGCCGGCGCCCAGGTCTTCGCAAACATGGCCGCCCACCGGCGCGAAGCCCTGACCAGAGTCCTGAGCGAACTCAGCGAGCCGGAAATGGTCGCCCTCCTGACGGGCATCCGGGCCATGCAGGTCGCCAGACACAAGGTCCTCGCCTCCAACTCGTGGCCCAGCGCCCTGCCCGAACAAGAGACTCAGCCACGGACGTGAGTCGACCACCAGATATCCCGGCCATATTCACCGGCCCTTCACAAGTTCTCGCGACGCTACGGAAGACACCACCAATCAGACGAGGATTTCCAATACCAATGAGTAGAACGGACCGACGCCGATGACCAAGCTGCTGCCCAAGTATCTGTGGCCCTACCGCCTGCCCCTCTCGATCGTGCTGGTGCTGGTTGCGGTTCAGGCCCTGGCCAACTTGTACTTGCCGAGCCTCAACGCCGACATCATCAACAACGGCGTGGTCAAGGGCGACACCAACTACATCATCCGCACGGGCGGCTTCATGCTGCTCGTCACGCTGGCCCTCGGAGTCTGCTCGATCATCGCCGTCTACTTTGGCTCGATGACGGCCATGTCGTTCGGCCGCGATGTCCGCAGCGCGATCTTCCGCAAGGTGATGGACTTCTCGCAGAAGGACACCAACACCTTCGGGACGCCGTCGCTGATCACGCGCAACACCAACGACGTCCAGCAGGTCCAGATGGTCCTGGTGATGGCGTTCAACATCATGATCATGGCCCCGATCATGGCCGTGGGCGGCATCATCATGGCGCTCCGCGAGGATGTGCCGCTTTCGGGCGTGCTGGTAGTGGTCATTCCGCTCGTCGTCGGCATGATCGCCATCGTCGCCATCAAGGCGCTGCCGATGTTCCGGTCCGTCCAGAAGAAGACCGACCGCATCAACCAGGTCATGCGCGAGACGCTGAGCGGCGTGCGCGTCATTCGGGCATTCGTCCGGACCGAGCACGAAGAGGTTCGCTTCGACGAAGCCAACGCCGATCTGACACGGACTCAGTTGCGCGTAAACCGGCTCTTCGCCCTGATGATCCCGTTCCTGTTTGGAACGATGAACTTCTCGACGGTGGCCATCGTCTGGTTCGGCGGGCTGCGCATCGACTCGGGCGGAATGCAGATCGGCAACCTGTCCGCGTTCCTGCAGTATGTGATGCTGGTCCTCTTCTCGGTCATGATGGCGGCCCTCATCTTCGTGATGGTACCGCGCGCCGCGGCTGCCGCCGAGCGCATCCAGGCCGTCCTCGACACCGAGGTCGACGTCTGCGACCCGGACGACGCGGTCGAGATCGAGAACCCGAAGGGCGTCGTCGTATTCGAGGACGTCGAGTTCCGGTACCCCGGTGCGGAGGATCCCGTTCTGTGCGGGATCAGCTTCACCGCCCGTCCAGGCCAGACCACAGCCATCGTCGGCAGCACCGGTTCGGGCAAGACGACACTCGCCAACCTGATCCCGCGCTTCTACGACGTAACTGCCGGCAGCGTCAAGCTCGACGGCGTCGACATCCGCAAGCTGAAGCTCGAGAGCCTCTGGCACGTCATCGGTGTCGTGCCGCAGAAAGCGTTCCTGTTCAGCGGCACCGTCGCCAGCAACCTGCGCTACGGCGATGAGTCGGCCGACGACGAGATGCTCTGGAAGGCACTCTCCATCGCTCAGGCCAAGGACTTCGTCGAGAAGATGGACGGCACGCTCGATGCCGAGATCGACCAGGGCGGCACGAACGTCTCCGGCGGCCAGCGCCAGCGACTGGCGATCGCCCGGGCGATCGTCCGCAAGCCCAAGGTCTACATCTTCGACGACAGCTTCTCCGCCCTGGACTTCAAGACCGACCAGCAGCTCCGCGCTGCCCTTCGGCATGAGACCCAGGACGCGACCGTGATCATCATCGCCCAGCGCGTCGGAACCATCATGCGAGCCGATCAGATCGTCGTCCTCGACAGCGGCCAGATCGTCGGCATAGGGACTCACGAGCAACTCATGAAATCGTGCGAGACGTATCAAGAGATCGTGTACTCGCAGCTCAGCCGGGAGGAAGTCGCATGAGCGGCCCCGGAAGCAGCAACGGACACGCGCCGGCGAGCACGAGCGACAGACCGGCCGGCGGCAACGGACGACCGGCCGGCGCCGGGGCCGGCGCTCCGGGCGGATTCGGTGGTCCGGGCGGTCGCGGCGGCCCTCGCCGGGGCGGCCCGATGGGCGGCGGTCGGATGGGCGGCATGATGATGCCGACCGAGAAGGCCCAGCACTTCCGGGCCACTTTCCGCCGCCTGCTGGGTGAACTTCGCCCAGAGCGGAAGTGGATCGGGTTGGTCGCCATCGTGGCGCTCTTCAGCACCGCCGGCCAGGTCTTCGGACCCAAGATCCTGGGCAACGCCATCAACCAGCTCATGGACGGCCTCGTCGGCAAGATGCTTCCGAAGGGCATGACCCACGATCAGGCTGTGGCCGCTCTGCGAGCCGCCCACGACCCTCGGGCCGATCTGGTCGCGGCGACTAACGCCATTCCAGGCGTCGGCGTCAACTTCACGGCCCTGGGGATGATCCTGATCGGCCTCATCGGCCTCTACCTGATGGCCACGTTCTTCAGCTGGGTCTCGTGGTACGTCATGGCCGGTGTATCGCAGCGCACCGTCTACCGGCTGCGGCGAGAAGTCGACCAGAAGCTCGGCCGGCTTCCTCTCAAGTACTTCGACACGCATCCGCGCGGAGACATCCTGAGCCGCGTCACGAACGACATCGACAACATCGCCAACACCCTGCAACAGTCGCTGACTCAGATCATCACGTCGATTGCGGTGATCGTGGGAATCCTGGCGATGATGTTCTGGATCAGCCCGTTGCTGGCCGTCATCTCGCTGCTGGTCATCCCGGTCGTGGCGGTCTTGACGATGCTGATCGCCAGGCGCTCACAGAAGCAGTTTGCCGCCCAATGGGAGCGGACCGGCATACTCAACGGCCACGTCGAGGAGTCCCATACCGGCCACCCCATCGTCAAGGTATTCGGGCATCAGCAAGATGCCATCCGGCATTTCGACGAAGAGAACGCCCGGGTCTTCGACGCCAGCTTCAAGGCCCAGTTCATCTCGGGCATCATCATGCCGGCGATGAACTTCGTGAGTAACCTCAACTACGTCGCCATCGCGGTGATCGGCGGCGTCCAGGTCGCGAACGGCACCATGTCGCTCGGCGACGTCCAGGCCTTCATCCAGTACTCGCGCTCGTTCACCCAGCCGATCACGCAGACGGCGAGCATCGCCAACCTGCTGCAATCGACCATGGCTTCGGCCGAACGCGTCTTCGAGCTCCTCGATGAGAAAGAGGAGATCCCGGATCCGGTCCAGCCGGCGGTACTCGACCACGTGCAGGGCCACGTCGCCCTCGACGACGTCTCCTTCCGCTACGAGCCCGAGAAGCCGCTCATCGACAACCTCACCGCCGACGTCCGGTCGGGCGAGGTACTGGCCATCGTCGGTCCCACCGGGGCCGGCAAGACCACTCTGGTCAACCTGCTGATGCGGTTCTACGAACTGGACGGCGGCGTGATCACCATCGACGGCATCAATACCACCACTCTGACTCGCAACAACCTACGGCGAACGTTCGGCATGGTCCTCCAGGACACGTGGCTCTTCGGTGGCACGATCCGGGAGAACATCGCCTACGGCCGCGAGAACGCTACCGAAGAGGAGATCGTGGCTGCCGCCAAGGATGCCCACGTGGACCACTTCGTGCGCACCATGCCGCACGGCTACGACACCGTGATCGACGACGATGCCTCGAACCTGTCACAGGGCGAGAAGCAGCTGCTGACGATCGCCCGGGCGTTCCTGGCCGACCCCGAGATCCTGATCCTCGACGAGGCCACGAGCTCGGTCGACACCCGAACCGAAGTGCTGGTCCAGCAGGCGATGTCGCGCCTGATGAAGGGCCGCACGGCCTTCGTAATCGCCCATCGCCTCTCCACGATCCGCAACGCCGACGAGATCCTCGTCATGAACGCCGGCAAGATCGTCGAGCAGGGCAGCCACGACGACCTCATGGCTCGCAAGGGCTTCTACTTCGACCTCTACAACTCGCAATTCGAGGGCGCGATCGCGGAAGCGGTCTAGCCTCCGAACCGCTGTACAAAAGAGGACCGGGCAAAGCGCCCGGTCCTCTTCGATTCCGCCGCGTGGCGTGATCGCGGGGAGTGGCGTCGCCGAGGCGCCGGCCGGGGAGGCGTGGCGTCGCCGAGGCGCCGGCCGGGGAGGCGTGGCGCCCCGCCCGCGCCGCGCCCCGCGCCACCCCGCGCCGCGCCCCGCGCCACCCCGCGCCGCGCCATTCCCACCGAATATCCGGTCGGCGTACCCTTGGCACATGCACCCGTTCCGCTTCGCCGTCCAGCAGGAATCCGCACCCAATGGCGGGGCCTGGGCAATTCTGGCGCGCCGGGTCGAGGCGTTGGGCTACGACGTGTTGGTCATGCCCGACCACCTCGGCCACCAGCTCTCGCCGTTCGCGGCGCTGGCCGCGGCGGCAGCGGCCACGACCACCCTGAGAGTCGGGGCGTTTGTCTTCGCCAACGACTACCGCCACCCGCTGATCCTGGCACGTGAAGCGGCGACGCTGGAGTTCCTCTCCGGCGGGCGGTTCGAAATGGGCATGGGCGCGGGCTGGATGACCAGCGACTACCGCGAAATCGGAATGACCTACGAACCGGCTTCTCAACGTGTCGACCGGCTCGAGGAAGCTGTTCCGCTCGTGAAGCAGCTGCTCGCGGGCGAGCGAGTGACTCATCACGGCAAGCACTACAACCTGGACCGCGCCTACGCCGGCGTGCCGCCGGTGCAGCGGCCACGGCCTCCGCTCGCGATCGGCGCCGGCGGCCCGCGGATGCTCAGGCTGGCGGCGCGCGAGGCCGACATCGTCGGCTTGACCCCGGGCTTCAGCCAGCGAGGCTGGCCATTGTTCGGCCAGGCCACCGAAAAGGCGACCGTAGCGAAGATGGCGATCGTCAGAGAAGCCGCAGGCGACCGCTTCGAGCAACTCGAGATCAACCTGTGGGTCAGCTCGGCCGGGCTCGTCGGCAGCGGAAACTCGCTGCTGGGTTCGGCTGCTGCGGCGACGGCGAAAGCGGCCACTTCCCTGTACGGCAGCCCTTACGTCCTGTACGGCACGCTCAAGGGAGTGCGGGATCAGCTGCTGCGTCGGCGCGACAAGCTCGGCATCAGCTACTACACGTTCCCGGGCCGCTCCATGGAAACGATGGCACCGCTGGTGGAGGCGTTGACAGGCAAGTGACGACCGGCTCCGGTCCCAGACCTGCCGCCCGCCTAATTCCGGCGGCCCGGTACGCCGAACGTCTCGCCGCCGGCCGGGAGCTCATCGCAGCGCACCGGTTCGCGGCCGTGCTCCTCGGCGTCGGGCCCGATCTGCGCTACCTGACCGGGTTCGTCGGCGATCCGATGGAACGCCTGACGCTGCTCGCCATTCCACAGGGCGGGCCGGTCTGGTTCGTGGTCCCGCGCCTCGAGGCATCCAAGGCCGAGGCTACGCCGCTGGTGCGGGCCGGAGCCGCGGAAGTGGTCCCGTTCGAGGAGACCGAAGACGCCGCGATCCGCGTGGCCAACCTGCTATCGGGGGCGCGACTGGATGACGGGGCGGCGGCCTGGGAACCTATCGGCATCTCCGATCGCCTCTGGGCAATGCACGTGCTCGAGTTGCAGCGAACGATGCCCGGCCGGCGGTTCGAACCCGCCGGCAAGGTGATGCGCGATCTTCGGCAGATCAAGGACTCGGACGAGACACGGCTCCTCGGGCTGGCTGCCGCGGCCGCCGATCGGACCGTTGATGCCATCTCCGCCGGGCCGCTGGTAGGGCGCACCGAGGCCGAGGTGAGCCGCGAGATCCGAACCCGGCTTGTCGACGAAGGCCACGACCTGGCCGAGTTCGCGATCGTCGGTTCCGGGCCCAACAGCGCATCGCCCCACCACGACGCCGGCGACCGCAGGATCAGGGCCGGCGAGCCGGTCGTCCTGGACATCGGCGGGTCCCTGTCCGGATACATGAGCGACACGACGCGCACGATCTGGGTCGCCGGCGAGGGCGGAATTCAACCCGACCTCGAGTTCCGCCGCATCTACGACCTCGTTCGTGAGGCCGGCAACCTCGCGACTGCGGCCGTCCGCCCCGGCATTGCGCCCGAGCAGGTCGATGCCGCGGCGCGCTCAGTCATCACCGGCGCCGGCTACGGCGAGTACTTCACCCATCGAACCGGCCACGGCATCGGCCTGGAGGTCCACGAAGACCCGTACATCGTCGCCGGCAATACCGCGCCGCTGGAGTCCGGCATGGCCTTCAGCGTCGAACCGGGGATCTACCTGCCGGGACGGTGGGGAGTGCGCATCGAGGACATCGTAGTGTGCGGTGAGACCGCGGGCACGGCCCTGAATCTCTCGAACCGCGACCTGCGGGTTGTTCGCGGCTGATATACGAATTGCGTCTGGTCGGCGGCCCCGGCCGACGCTACGATCAGCCGATCGATTCCTGGGGTAAGGAGTCCAATCCGGGCGAAGTGGAGGTTCCGATGAGTTCGATGCGCAAGTTCAGCGAAACGGGCGCGCGACTCGGAGCTCTGGCTCTGCTGGCGGTCATGATCGCGGGCTGCGGCGAGGTCGCCCAGTCGTTTGCGACCCGGCCCCCGGTCCCGATCGCGTCCAGCGTACGCGTGGTGGTGCCGGATTCGTCGGCCGCGGCGGCGTCGGGCGGTCCACGAGCCACGGCCGCTGCCGCAACCGTAGACAAGATCACGGTGACGTACACGTACAAGGACATGCTGATCACTCCGATCGCCCACCTGTACGGAACCTGGTTGGAAGCCTTCGTGATCGTCACTATCGTCAACCACAATTCGGCCAGCGTGAAGGTCGTGGTCGAGAGTGAGATCAGCGGCTTCACCGACACGGCCGCCGACACCGTCACCGTCGCGGGGGGAGCGACTCAGGAGGTCCGGCAGAACCCGCGCCTGACCACCTCCGCCATCGACAGCCTGACCAGCCAGAAGCAGGCGGACCTGCACGTCGTCGTGTCGTATCTCGACAACGGCCAGCCGCGGACGGTCCTCGATCAGACGAACCAGACCCTGGTCACCTCTCGACGGGATTTCCCCTGGACGATCAAGGGCATGACCGAGCAGCAGGACTATAACCTCCTCGCGGCCATGGTCACGCCCACCGATCCCGGCGTTGAAGCGCTCATCAGGGCCGCGGCCAACTACGACCCCAACGGCATCATGACCAGCGGCTACGACAGCCAGGACGACTCCAGCGGCTCGGTCGATCAGCGGCTGGCCGACATCTGGCAGGCGGAAGACGCGAGCTACCACCTCACCTACATCGGCACGACCGACTCGTTCGCGTCGACTTCATCGCAGCGGATCAGGCTCCCCGCCGAAACGCTGGATCAGAGCAGCGGCAACTGCATCGAACTGACGCTGCTATACGCCTCGGCTGTCGAGGCCATGGGCATGCAGCCGAGCATCGTCCTCGTCCCCGGCCACGCCTACGTCGCCGTCCGTGTCGACGGCACCAGCGACAGCTACTACTTCATCGAAACGACGGTCATCGGCCGCGCCACGTACTCGCAGGCCGGCAGTACGGGCGTCAGCGAATGGAAGGACGCGGCGGCCTCGGTGAATGCCGGCGACGCGCAATACGGCTGGGTTGATGTCGCCGCCCAGCGAGCCAACGGCATTCTGCCGATACCCTGGCACTAGGCCGCCGCGCGGTCGATCAGACGGCGTCGTCGATCGCGGCGCCCACGGGCGCGGGTTCGGGCTTGTGTTGCCGCGCCGCCGCACGGCGAGCGAGGTCCGCCTCAACGGCCAGCCTGTCGTCGTCGTCCAGTTCCGCTCCCCACATCGCCGCTTCTCGGCCCCAGATGCGTTTGACTTCGGCCAGACCGTCCGGGCCGAGTGCCTTGAACTCGAACGACTCGATCCACGGTCGATCGGCGACGGGTCGGGCGAGCCAGCGATCGGCCGACTGCCGGGCGGCGTCGATGAAGCGATACGTGGAGTCGCGCCGGAACTGCGCCAGTGAATCGCGCAGCCGCTCGAAAGTGTCCAGGGCGGTGCGGCTCGGCTGCGGCGTAGCAAGTTCCATCATTCGCCCGAAGGTCCGATACAGACGCCAGCGGAACGTGGCTTCTTGCGCGTCGAAGTCGGGCGGCGGCATGTCATCGGGCCAGACCGAGCGGCAGAGGTGGTCGATCCGGATCGACCTGCGGCCGGCCTCATTCCACGACTCAGATCCGGTCAGGAAATCGTTCAGTTCGGCCGTCAAGAGGTCGCACAACTCGGCCGTCTCGGCATTGCGGAGCAGCGCCAGCCGGGCGATCGAATCCTGAAGTCGGCCGACCGAAACGGACGCTGGGTTGCGCCTGACTCTGTTCGCGATCTGGGCGACCTCGACCTTTGCTCGGCGCAACTCCCAGGTGGGCTCACGGCCGCCAAGGCGAACGAACCATCGAACCGGAATGAGAATCACGGCCCCGATCAGGCCCGCCAGCCCGATTATCGTGGCCGCCCGCTGCGGGCTGGAATCCGCGGCTGCCGCCGGGATGAGAACCCAGCTCAGGACGATGACCACGGCCCAGCGAGCCGCGTTGAGAATCTGTGTCCGGACGCGGGCATGCCCTTCGGAAAGGCCGTCACCTTCGGCAAGGAACAGGAAGATCGCCGCAACGGTGATGCCTGCCGCCGCGATTACTGGCGCGTTGATGTCTCATGGCCTCCATGACGGGCGTTGCTGTCGCTGCGCTGAAGGTTAGCCAGACGCCCGGGCCTCTGCGAGGGCCGGTCGCAGCCCAAACCGCGAATGCCTCAACCAACCGGTTTCGGCCGGCGAACGACGGCCAGTGCACGTTCCGCCTGGGCCCGGTGGACCCGGCCGTGGGCCGCCTGCATGCGGAAGAGAAGCTCGTAGGACTCGGGGCCGCGCTCCGCGTGAAGCCCGACACGAGTCCGGTCGGCGGCCGGCGTGCGACGCCACAACGCCACGTTGGCACGCCGCAGCGCCCCGAAGAAGTCGAGCAGGGATGCCGCATCCACCGTGGAGTAGTCGAGCGCCGCAACCCAGGCCGTCTGGTCGTATCCGATCAGCGTCGGTTCGGTCTCCGAGAGGACCCAGCGGTAGCGGGCCGACGTGACCAGCTCGGAGTCGGCCAGGTGGCCGAGGCACTCCAGCACGGACCACTCACCCGGTTCCGGGCGAGTGCGCAGGTGAGCTCCGGCCTGNNATCCAGGACGGGGCGACGAAATTCGTCGGCCTCCTCCGGCGTCATCCGAGCCATCGCTTTTCCTCCAGACTTGGCCGAGCCGGCGGGACCGGCCGGCAGTCATTCTCCTACGCTTTGACCGCAAACACTCCCGACATCGTCCCGATGAGCACAAGCCCATTCCAAAGAGTTGGGCTGGCGAAGTGGGGCAGGGTCCCGACCGAGATGCTCGCCCGTGTTGAACCGGTGTTCATGTCGAGCTCGTACAGGTGGCTTCCACTCGCCGTCCAGACCGCACCGCCGCCGATGACCGGAGGACCGCCGGCGGTGCTCGTCGTCCAGCCGATCTGGAGCGAGCCGTCGGCGCCGACGGCGACCTCGCGCAGCTGGCTGACACATGGAACGAAGATCGTGGCCCCGTCCTGTGCCGCGCCGCCGAAGGCTGCGCAAACCGCGGCCGACGAAACCTGGTGGCCGATGCCGCCGAGATTGCCCTGGCGCAGCACGTAGCCGATGCCGGCCTTGCCGGCGATGAATACGAAGCCACCCGGCACCAGAACCGGCGCCAGCGATCCGAGGTCCGCGTCGGTGGCGTTGTCCTTGGCCCAACGAGTCGGGGCGAATCTGGAAATCATCTTGAGAGTCGACGAAAGCTCGACAACCGAGTCGCTGCCGTCGTATGTGGTCGTCGAGCTGCCATTGCCGGTCGAGATGTACAGGTTTCCGGCGGCGTCCAGAACCGGCCCGCCGGCAGCCCAGACCGCGCCCTCGCGCTTCACCGGCACGGTGTAGGAGATCGTCGCGCCGCTGCCCGACGTGGGAACTCCGACCACTTCGCCTTCGTACTGGGCGCAATCGCCGGCCAGGCCGCCGAAGCCTATGTAGACGTAGCCGTTGCCGACTGCCAGGGCCGGTCGCTGCTGGTGATTCCGCGGCGTGTGTCCGGCCAGGTCCACGTTCCTCGACCATCGCACCGCGCCCGTGGCGGCGTCCAGGGCGAAGAGGATGTGCGCCGGGCCCTTGACCTCAGCGACCGCAAAGATGGTCTTGGTGGCGGCGTCGTATGCCGGCGTGCCCGTGATCCCGAGCGGGTCGATGTTGCCGCAAGGGAGTGTCGAACGAGGGACCGGAGTGCCCAGGTTCTTGCTCCATATCGTCCGTCCCGTCGCCGGCTCGAGGGCGTAGACGCTGTCGCCCTCGGTCGCGGCAATTACGGTCCCGTTCACCACGAGCGGCTCCGCGTAGACGGCTCCATCCAGCTTGACCGACCACGCCTTGGTCAATGCGCCGCTCAGCGAGGGGAAGTGGACGGCGTTGCCCGAATGAGTCGAGTCTAGGTGGTATACGGGCCAGTCGGCGGTGGCCGGATCAGCCGACTTCGACGGGCTTTCGGTGGGCGTCGCCGATGGAGTGGGGGCCGCGGCCGACGCCGACGCCGACGCGAGAGCTGAAGCCGCGGCCGACGCCGACGCCGACGCGAGAGCTGAAGCCGCGGCGCTTGCCGACGCCGACGGCGCGACCGACGAGACGGACGCGGACGGGCTCGTCGAACCGCAGCCGGCCACGATTGCGGCGACGGCAAGTGCGAGCAGCGTGCGAGCGGTCGTGGTTCTCATCGGCTGAGTCTGCCTCCGGACTTCCGGGCTGTCCAGTGAGGGTGGGTCGAAACCACGGTGCGGTCGAGCGGCGCGGCCGGCGGGGAGTGGCG
>PMXR01000017.1 GCA_003171035.1 Chloroflexota bacterium | reverse complement strand
CTTGAAAACCGCTGGACGAGAGTCCCGTGAGTTCGAATCTCACCCTCTCCGCCAAGATTTCCCTCGTGAAATCTCCATCTTGAGCCCCACGGCGTGGGACTCTGCGCGGGACCGGTAGCAACACCGGTAGCAACAGGAATACAATCCGGAACAGGTAAGCAACGGCCCCGGAGGGCGAACCGGCGGCCGTATTGAGCGATCTGCGAAGGAAGACTGCCGTGGCAGTAACCCGTACCGCCCGGAAGGAACGCCACCGATCCGGCGGCGAAGGATCCGTTTACGAAACGGCCG
Source organism: Chloroflexota bacterium (assembly GCA_003171035.1). Classification (GTDB taxonomy): domain Bacteria; phylum Chloroflexota; class Limnocylindria; order Limnocylindrales; family CSP1-4; genus Fen-1039. Next base: position 39,475 of record PMXR01000017.1, on the reverse strand, counting down.
AGGGCTGGCGTGGCGCGATGACCTGGACCGACGACGACGGCGCCAGGCACCGTCGGGTCGTTCGAGGCACGACATCACAAGGCGCCAGAGACAAGCTCGACGAACTCCGGCGCGAGCTGAGGCTCGGCACCATCACCCCCGCGGGAACGGGCACCGTCGCGGAGTACCTCAGCGAATGGCTCGAGCGCGAGCGCACGCGCATCCGCCCGTCGACGTGGCGAGAGCGTGAGCAGCACGTCCGCGCCTACCTCATCCCGGCTTTCGGTAAGGTCGCTCTGGCCCGACTGACTCCCATCCAGGTTGAGCGCGCCATGGCCCGTTTCGTCCAGGCAGGCAGGCCCAAGGACGGTGAGACACTTCCGGGCGGTCGTCTGCCTCGTCCGGTCTCGCCAGTGACGGTTCGGCACGTGCGCGCCACTCTTCGCCGCGCCCTGGCGGATGCGGTTCGCGACGGCCGAGTTGGTCGCAACGCCGCAGCGGACGCCCGACCTCCATACGTGCCTCATCGGCCGGTCGGCTATATGACGGCGCCGGACGTGCGCCGTCTCCTCGACGCCACGTGCGACGATCCGCTCGGGCCGATCTTCGCCTTGGCCGCTTCGACCGGGCTCCGGCTCGGCGAGTTGCTGGGTCTGGCCTGGCCTGACGTCGATTTCGTCGCGGGCACGCTGACCGTTCGCCGGTCTCTGGCGCGTGGTCGCGAGGAGCGTTGGGAGCTGGCCCAGCCGAAGACGGCGACGAGCCGTAGGACGATCCCGCTCCCGTCGATCGCTAGAGAAGCTCTGGAGCGGCAGAAGGCGATCCAGGAGACCGAACGGAAGGCGGCCGGCAACGCCTGGCAGGACCGCGACGACCTTGTCTTCACGGACAGGATCGGCCGACATGTCGAACCCGGATCGGTCTCGCACGGCTTCCAGGACGCGCGTGAAGCTCTTGGACTGCCGGCAGCCCGGTTCCACGACCTCCGGCACTCCGCCGCGACGCTGATGCTTGCCGAGGGCGTCCCGCTGGCGGTGATCTCCGAGTGGCTCGGCCACTCCGGAATCGAAATCACGGCGAGCCATTACGCCGCGATCGTGCCGACTCTTCGTCGCGATGCCGCCGACGCGATGGATCGGGCGCTGCACGGGTCCGTGCCCACTGTTGACCCGTGAGGCAATGAGATGGCGACGGAGTGGCACAAGGCTGGTCCGACTCATGCCAACCCCGTGCCGTGAAATCGTGCTGCGAGTGTGAGTCCATTCAGAGGGACTGCCTTGCTCGTGGTAGATAGCGCTCGCTGACGCCGGCCCTTCTCGAAGGCGCATCCTTAAGCGAACGCTTGGTCGAATTCGATTACCGAGTGCAAAGGAGTCAATTACTGGCTTACGAACCTAGTGAAGAGAACAGCGGAGCGATCCTGCGGTACGCCCTCGCCCGGTACGGCGGCGATTGGCGGATATTGAAGGCAGCGATCAGGGCCGCGCCTGGCGGCGTGCTCAGACTCAAGTGGCATGAGGGCGCAGCCAAGGGCACGATCACCGTTGAGGTGGACGCCGCCCCTCCGAAGCAGCAGATTGAGCCTTGAGACGTTCCTGGAGTCTCCTTGCCCCCTAGGTCGCCCGCGTCCTCCAACGGCAACTGGCCCCTCGTGTCGAGGGGCCAGTTGATATGAAGTCACCCATGCTGCCTAGAGGAGCGGCCAAGTATCTCCGATGGCTCTCCTCAGGTTTCTCGCCGTTGGATGTTCCGCGTAGGCGATCCACGTACACGCTGCAAGACTGACCGCCAGTAACCAGATGACCTTCTGAGTGTTCACGGACTGCCTCCTAGGCACTCTTGGATTGGATGAGCGCGATGCCCAGGACGAGCCCGACGGCACCAACCAGCAATAGGAACTCCCCCCGATCGAACCCCGTCGGATCGGGGGCTAGCAGCGAGGCGATGTCCTTCCCGCATGCCTGGTTGGAGCAGCGCCCGTCGACGAACAGGTCACGCCCGGTCACCGACTTGTGACAGCTCGGGCAAGCACCGAGTGGCCGCGACAAGCGGCCGGCTAACGCCTGATAGGCAGATTCAAGCGTTCGTTGCCTGTCGCGAAGGACATTCATGTCCGCTTCGGTGGAGGACAGATGACCGCGTGCCGCGACCAACTCCGCTTCGAGTTGGTCGACTCGTAGGCGCAGATCGCGGATCGTCTCGGTCTTCTGGAGCCCTTTGTCGATCAGCTCCGCCAGCGCCAATGCGGGCTTCTGGCCACGCTCGTCCGCGTAGTCCTGCGCGCGCGCCTTCAATTCCGAGGGGACCCGGGCGTAGATCACTTGGGAGGATGCGGTCATCGATTCTTCCTGTCTGCGTCTCAGCGGCGTGTCCACCGATGTCAGTATTTCTAACAGACGTCAGTGCATGTGTCAATCGCGCCCTGAGCCCAAGCCGGTCAGCCGTTGGGCGGCGGTCAACAGCCTCGGGCGAAAGTCCTCGAACGCCTCTGGCATGGCGCCGCAGCCGAGGAGAGGTTGGTCCGTTGCCACGCCTACCGCCGAGGACCGCCGCTCCCTGTCACAATCCGCGGGTGCTTCTCACCATCACTCTGACCAAGCCGCCGGCAACCGATCTGGGCTACCTGCTCCACAAGAGCCCCGATCGGGTGCATTCGCGCGAGCTTGCGTTCGGGCAGGCGCACGTCTTCTACCCTGAAGCGACGGCCGAGCGTTGCACCGCGGCGCTGTTGCTCGACATTGACCCGGTGGGCCTAGCGAGGGGCCGGCACCAGGGATCGTCGCTCGAGCCATACGTCAACGACCGGCCGTATGTCGCCTCGTCGTTCATGAGCGTGGCTATCGGCCAGGTCTTCGGATCGGCAATGGGTGGGCGGAGCACCGGGCGGCCGGAGCTCGTCGACGAGCTGCTGCCGTTCGAGGTCTGCCTTCCGGCACTCCCGTCGCGCGGCGGCGAGAACCTGATCCGCCGGTTGTTCGAGCCACTCGGATATGCGGTCACGACCGAAGCCCACCCGCTTGCGGAAAGCTTCGCGGACTGGGGCAACAGTCCCTACTACTCGGTCACGCTCACCGCCAACGTGAAGCTTTCCGACTTGCTCTCGCATCTCTACGTTCTCATTCCCGTGCTCGATGAGAAGAAGCACTACTGGGTAACCGAAGACGAGATCGCCAAGCTCCTTCGACATGGCGAAGGCTGGCTGCCGGCGCATCCCGATCGGGAGTTCATCGCCAACCGCTATCTTGCCCGCCAGGGCAGCCTGACCCGCGAGGCGCTGCGTCAGCTCACAGCAGACGAGGAGCCCGATCCCGACGAGGTCGAAGCCGAACGCGACGCTGAAGAGGCCGCGGTCGAGAAGCCGATGCGACTGTCCGACGAGCGAGTGGGCGCGGTCATGGCTGCGTTGCGTGCGAGCGGGGCCGCCCGTGTTCTGGACCTGGGCTGCGGCGAGGGCCGACTCATCTCCGAGATGGTCACGGATCGCACCTTCACCGAGATCGTCGGAATGGACGTTTCGGCGCGGTCGCTCGAGATCGCGGCGCGGAGGCTCCACGCCGATCGAATGAACGAGCGCCAGCGCGCGCGCCTCAAGTTGATTCAGGGGTCGCTGACATATCGCGACGCCCGACTTGCTGGATATGACGCCGCTGTCCTGATGGAGGTCATCGAGCACCTCGAACCAGGTCGCCTGCCTGCCCTCGAGCGGGTTGTTTTCGAATTCGCCAAGCCGGCCACCGTCGTCGTCACCACACCGAACGCGGAGTTCAACGTCCGCTTTGAGAGCTTGCCCGAAGGCCGGTTCCGCCACCGCGACCATCGCTTTGAATGGACGCGCGACGAGTTCGCAGCCTGGTCGGACGGCGTCGCGGCGAAGTTCGGCTACGAGGTTCGTCGGCTCCCGATCGGACCGCTCGATCCTGTCGTCGGCTCGGCAACCCAGATGGCGGTCTTCGAACGATGAAGATCGAACTCCCAGACATGTCACTCGTCGTCCTGATCGGGACGACGGGATCCGGTAAGTCGACGTTCGCACGACAGCACTTCCTGCCGACGGAGGTGCTGAGCTCTGACTTCTTCCGGGGTTTGGTTGCCGACGACGAGAACGACCAGGCGGCGACGACGCCCGCCTTTGACGCGCTCCACTATGTGGCCGGAAAGAGGCTGGCCGCTGGGCGCCTGACCGTGATTGACGCCACCAACGTCAATCTCGATGCCCGCAAGCCGCTGGTCGCACTGGCGCGCCAGTATCACGTCCTGCCGGTCGCAATCGTGCTCGACATCCCGGAGAAGGTCTGCGAGGAACGAAACAGCAGCCGACCCGACCGCCAGGGCCTGGGTCACGTCCTTGGCCGCCAGCGCACTGCCTTGAGGCGGTCGCTTCACGGCCTTGGCCGCGAAGGCTTTCGGCACGTCTGGACAGTGACTCTCGAAGACCTCGACTCGGTTGAGATCACGCGCGCCCCGCTCTGGACCAACCGCAAGGACTTGCATGGTCCGTTCGACATCATCGGCGACGTCCACGGTTGCGGTGACGAGCTCGAAGCTTTGCTGGCGCAGCTCGGATACGTGGCCGCGGAACGACGGGACGGCTTCGGCCTCGACGCCGGGCCAACATACCGACATCCCGATGGCCGCATGGTCGTCTTCGTTGGCGACCTCGTAGACCGCGGCCCCCGCATCCTCGACTGCGTTCGCATCGCCCGGAACATGCTGGAGGCTGGATCGGGCCTGGCCGTTATGGGCAACCACGAGCAGAAGCTGGTTCGTGCCCTGGGCGGCCGGAACGTCCAGATCACGCACGGCCTGGCCGACTCGCTCGCGGAGGTCGAGGCGATCCCGGAAGACGTGCGGCCCGCCGTCCGGACCGAACTGAAGAACTGGCTCGATGAGCGTCGCAGCCACTACGTCCTCGATGACGGCAAGCTCGTTGTCGCGCACGCGGGGCTCAAGGCGGAGATGCACGGTCGCGGCTCGCGTGAGGTCCGCGAGTTCGCGCTCTATGGCGACACCACCGGCGAGACGGACGAGTTCGGGCTGCCCGTGAGATACAACTGGGCGGCCGAATATCGCGGCGCTCCGACGGTCGTTTATGGCCACACGCCGGTTCCCGAGCCCGAATGGCTGAACCGAACGATCAATGTCGACACCGGCTGCGTCTTCGGCGGCAAGTTGACTGCGCTCCGCTACCCGGAGAAGGAACTGGTCTCCGTCCCGGCGTTGCGCACTTATTACGAGCCGGCTCGCCCGTTCCTGCCACCCGAGGATCAGGCGCCGAAGCTCTCGGCCCAGCAGGTCAATGACGATGTCCTGGACTTGGCCGATGTCGCCGGCAAGCATTTCATCGACACGCGCCTGGGCGGCCGAGTCGCCGTCAGCGAGGAGCATGCAGCCGCGGCGATCGAGGTCATGAGCCGGTTCGCTGTCGATCCGCGCTGGCTCGTCTACCTGCCGCCGACTATGTCGCCGTCCGAGACGAGCAACGAACCGGGTCTCCTCGAGCACCCGACCGAGGCGTTCGCCTACTTCAGATCCAACGGTGTCGGCCGGGTGGTGATCGAGCAGAAGCACATGGGATCGCGCGCCGTGGTGATCGTCTGCCGCGATAAGGCGGCGGCCACGCGGCGCTTCGGCGTGAGCGACGGCAGCTTCGGGATCTGTTTTACCCGGACCGGCCGGCGCTTCTTCGAGGATCACGAACTCGAGACGGCATTCCTAAAGCGTATCCAGTCCGCGCTGACGGCTGCCGGAACCTGGGATGAGCTCGCGAGCGACTGGGTCGTGATGGACGCCGAGTTGATGCCATGGTCGGCCAAGGCCCAGGAGCTGATCCGGTCTCAATACGCACCGGTCGGAGTGGCCGCGAAGGTTTCGCTCGCTGCCGTCGTCGACGCGCTCAAGACCGCCGCCGCGCGCGGCGTGGCCACTCCGGCGTTGGCCGCCCATATGGAGGCCCGTCAGGAGATGGCCGGCCTCTATGTCGATGCCTATCAGAGATATACATGGGCGGTCGGTTCGCTTGCCGACCTGAAGCTCGCGCCGTTCCACCTCCTCGCGTCAGAAGGCCACGTCCACAGCGACCGAGACCACGTCTGGCACATGGGCACGCTTGCTCGGATCTGCAAGCAGGATGAGGGACTGCTTCTCGCTACGCCGTATCGCGTGGTCGATGTGACCGACCCCGAGGCCGTCGCCGAAGGCGTTGCATGGTGGCTGGAGCTGACCGGGGGTGGGGGAGAGGGCATGGTCGTCAAGCCCTTCGACTTCGCGCCGAGTCGAAAGTCCGGCAGGCCCGTCCAGCCTGCGATCAAATGCCGGGGCGCCGAGTATCTGCGGATCATCTACGGGCCTGAATACACCCTGCCAGAGAACCTGGAGCGCCTGCGCTCGCGACACCTTGCCGGCAAGCGCGGTCTCGCCGCTCGAGAGTTCGCCCTGGGCATTGAGGGCTTGGATCGGTTTGTCCGCAACGAGCCGCTCCGCCGCGTCCACGAGTGCGCCTTTGCTGTGCTCGCGCTCGAGAGCGAGCCTGTCGATCCGAGGCTATAGAGCCGGCTCGCCCGACACATGGCGAGACGTTTGTGGCCGCATGTCCGTGCCATGCTAAGCGCCGACGACGAAGAGGAGGCCCGGTGCACGACGTCTACTACCAGGAAACACTCGTCTCGCCGCGGACGGCCGCCGATTGCATCGAGGCTGCTGGAACGGTGCTGCTGGAGATTGGATCGAGACCCGTCGTCGAAAGCTGGCGAGTATCCGCGGACCTGGGGTCTATCCTCGCCACGCGTGCCTTCGTGGGGCTCTTCTGCCCGTTGAGTTGGCTCCCGGTCGTCGTGACCGTGGATGTGCGAGAAGTGGATATCCGGGAGGCGCCTGGGCAGCGGGCCTTGGTCATCGGGGTCGGCGACCGATTGCCGTTTCAAGGTATCTATCTGGGCCGGGGTCGCTACAAGAAGCGCTGTCAGCAGGTGGCTTTGTTAGTGCGAAACGAGATCGACGCTCAGCTCGGGTCGATAGACCAGCGATGAACCAGGCGAAGCGAATCTCGGTACTGATGGCGGGCATTTCAGCTGCCTGCGTCTTATGCTCGCTTGTGGTTGTTCTGGCGTCGCCCCGCGCAGGACTGTATGTCGTGCTCCTCCTGTTCATGGCGGCAGGAAGCGGCACAAACGCGGTCATCTTTTGGCGGGCTCGTAACCGCACGCCGGCACCTCCACCCAGTCCTGCGATCCCGTTGCTGCCGACCTACATCCCGCCCGCTTACGACTACAGCGGGTCAGGCAGACCGATCCCGTGGATGGGCGGGACCGGTCGCCTTGGGATCTCTCGGCCGCTATTCGGGAAATCGACGAGCGTGACGATCGACGGCGTTGTTGTGGCGACCCCGGTGCGTGGGACGCTCGCCGATCCTTGGGTCGAATGCCCGCTGCCGGGCAGCGACCCCCAAGTCACCGTCGTTCAGGCGCAGCTTCAGCCCTATGTATTCAGGACGCTCGTCTTCGTTGACGGGGCCAGCATCGATGACGGCCAAACCCTCGACGCCTGGCGGGCGAGGAAGCCGATCGCGCTCGACGGCTTTGAGCAGACCTTCTTCCTGGGAACGCGCTCGCAGAAGCTCCTGGGACCCTGCGGGGCGATTCTCATTGGCGTCGTCTGCGTCCTGCCATTCCTCGTCGAGCTTCAACGTAACCCGACGCTCTTCTGGGCTGGCGCCGCCGCACTCGCGTTTGTCATCCCGGCCGGCTGGATAATGCAGGGGACTTTCTTCATGCGGTGGCTCAGGACCAAACGATCGTGGCCATGGCGGATACGCAATCTGATGGTCGCGTTCGAGTTGGTAGGTGTCCCGATCCTGATCATCGTCGTCCTTCAAGCGGTCACGTCGAGCTACTAAGCAGTCGGCGGAGGGTGGAGGCTGTTCTTGTCGAGTCAGTCGTGAGCACCCCGGGAACCGGCGAATTTGGTACGCGCGATGGTACGCAAATAGCCTTCCATTTCGGCCGATGACGGAATAGCCTCAAGCCCTGCCTCGCGACGCCGCCTGACCCCGGCCCCATGCGCGGTCGGCGCCAGACCGGCGAAGCGAAGCAGGACATCAGCTCGGCGACCGAGCGATCGCTCGCTGACCCAGCAGGGCAGGGGCTCCAGCTCGAACGGCCGGGCAAGAAGCAAGGACGGCTACCGCCGGAGAAGAACAGGAAGCATCTACAGATGGACGAGGCCGAACGGGCCAGTCGGGCCCTTCGCGGAAGGATCGGCGCACACCGACTCCACGCGACACACGACCCTCGCGAAACAACCAAGGCCGCGAGAAGCGCCTTCTGGTTGTCGTTCGAGCGAGAGGTCGACCCCGATGGCCTGCTCGAACCGGAAGAGCGTGCTCGGCGTGCCAGTCACGCTCGAGCCGCCCACTACGCTCGCCTCGCCTATCTGAGTGCTCGGGCACGCGCGGCTCGATCAGCCCAGGAACCCCGCGGCTGACGGCCGGCTCGATCCCGAGGATGCGTCCCACCCCATCCGGTAGCAACTCCACTAACCGCTTGGCCGGCTCACGACCGAGCGGATTTCGGCATGCCTGTCATTGGATGGTCGCCGCCGGAACGGCCCGGAGGCACTCCATGTTCGCCGGAGCGTTCGCCGGAGGCCGCGCTTGGCTAGGCGTTAATACGTGGACGAAATGCCCGATTTGAGCACGAAAGAGCGCTGTGGCGGAAGGGAAGACCCTATATGAGCGCTGCCTTCCGAAAGATCGATCCCGCCAGCGCTCACGCAGTAGATCTATACGCTCTTCCAATCCGTGATCGGGCGTGTCTTCGTCTTCTCAACCGCGCCGGTGCTGCAACCTCAGTTCAGCTGGCTCAACTCGTCTACGGATCGCTCCGCGTCACCCAGAAGCACCTCCTCGGACTCTTTCGAACTGGCCTTCTCGAACGCATCCCAATTGCTGACGAACGCTACGGTCAAGCCGAGTACGCCTACCGCCTCAGTGCCATCGCTCACGAACGTCTCGGAACCGGCAACGCACCCTCGCCCGCGACCTACCTCCGTCATACGCTCGACACCGTGGCCGCGGTCTGCGCCCTAAATCAGACCGACGACCGCGAGCATGCGCCCGTCCAGATCTGGTACACGGCCACGATGACCACGAACATCCTCAGCCGCTTCCTGCGACCCGACAGCATCATCCTCGTCACGGCCGACGCCGGCTCCGTCGCGCTCGCGCTCGAGATCGACGAAGGCCTGACTCAGATGCGAGCCGTCCGGACCAAGCTTGCTGCCTATCGGCGTCCGCTCGCTTCACGTCCGAACTGGCACCTGCTCATCGTCGTTCCCACCCAGCTCCGGGCCGAATGGATGCTCCGCCAGGTCCGCGCGGTCAATCTGGGCTCTCGGGCGTCGGTCTTCACCCTCGCCGAACTGGCCGAGTCTGCGCTCGATACGGTCCTGCAGACGGTTGCGGCAGCGCAGACGCCGGGCTCGCTTCGGTCGCTTCTAAGGCCGCCGCAGCGGCTCCTGTCGACGCGGATCGGGTCGCGCGCCTGGCTCGAACTCCTGGCCGCCGGCGGGGGCGAGACGGAGAACGGGGCACTGGCGCCGTGAGAACCGCCGATGAAGAACGGTCTGAGAGAATGGCCCCGGGACGGGACCCGTCACCGCGGAGGGTTCATGGCTGACAAGCGACGCATCGAGGCGGCCCAGGCGCGGCCGGATCAAGGTGACGTCTCTCATCGCTGGCGCATCCACCCGGTAGTGGACAAGGAAATGGATGGGCTAGGGGACGAGGACGCAGTGAGCATCCATGCCCAAATGGAGATCGTGAGGCAGGACGGGCTCAGAGCCGCACGGCATCTCGTCGAGGACGTCTACGAGGTCGAGGCTCACGGTGTCGACAACAGCTATCGCCTCCTGTTCTCGACCGAAGGCAGCAAGGGTCGGATCCTGCTCGCCGTAGTACTGCACGAGAAGCACACCCAGAAGACCCCGAAACACGTGATCGATCTGGCGAAGGATCGCCGTGACCGATGGCGCGCCGAGTGACGGACCACTTGACAGAATATCGGTAATACCCGATAACTCTGCCAGAAGGGAGACCACCTGTGGACGACCTCGATCGCTCGATCGCCCGACGTACAGCCAAGAACCCCAGATACCCCGAGATGCTCCAGGCGGAGGTTCGTCGTCAGCGTCTCATCGCGGCCCTCATCGCCGAGCGGAAGGCAAATCACCTGACCCAGGCCCAAGTTGCCGCGGAGATGAACGTGAGCCAGTCGGTCGTAGCCGAGATCGAGTCGTCCAAGGCCGACGTCCGCTACTCCACGCTCGACCGCTACGCCGAGGCGGTCACGAAGCACAAGAAGCGCCTCGACCTGACACTCGCGTAGAGCGTCGGCTGCGAATTTGGTACGCACGATGGTACGCAAACTCCGTTGACTCTCCCGGCCGGTCTCCCGTATGGTCAGGATCGGCGATTGGCCCGGTGCGAGCTCGGCCGATCGGTCTCATCTGGAGTCTGGGACCGGAGTTGTCACGATTACCACGAACGCGAACGGGCGTACTGAACATCGAGGTTGGACCGCAGCGGAATGCTCGGCATGCTGCTGCCGCGCGTTGGCATGAAGCCCGAAGCCGTCCGGTCGTGACTGGCGATCACGAAGCCGCCATCCGAGCCGCCACCGATGCACTGGCCGCTGCGATCCTGGCCGCGGTCCGTGCCGAGGCCGCCAGTAACGACGCCCGACCCGAGCAACTGCTCTCTATCGATCGAGCGGCCGTACTCGCGGGAGTCGGCAGGACGAGCATCTACGCTGCGATCGGGGCCGGCCGCCTCCGGTCGGTCAAGGTTGGCCGTCGCCGCCTCGTTCCCGCCTCGGCAATCGCTGAACTCGCCGCCGCCGAGCGGGCTGGTCCCTCGCGGCCGGGCCGGTGAATGAGTCTGTGAAGGCGGCCGATATACAGAACAGAGCAGTCGCGGTGGCCGCGAAAATGGGGTCCCCTTGACTGGACTTGAACGCCCGTTCGGTGTACGGTCCGCAAAGGCGCCATAGACTATGGGCGGACTTATTGAAGTACATGGGGTGGACAATGGGAGACGATCCTGAGATAGCCGCTATGTCATTGGTGGCTTCCGCGCTGAAGGATCTGCAGCCCGACGAACAGACGCGCGTTCTGGATTGGGCGGTGAAGAAGTTCGGTGTGGCAATCGGATCGACAGGCGCCCGCACGGCCGGCGCCGTCCAAGGTGGGACGGCAGCTCGAGTCGCGGAGGACGGCACCTTCACTGAGTTCGCCGAGTTGTTCGCCGCGGCCAGCCCGAAGACCGACATCAACAAGGCCTTAGTGGCTGGTTATTGGGCACAGATAATCGGCAACAAGGCGAGCTTCCAGTCACAGGAGTTGAACTCCGACCTGAAACACCTGGGCCATCACATCGGCAACATCACTCAGGCACTGGACTCCCTCATTGCCATGAAACCTCAGCTCGTGCTTCAGCTTCGGAAGGACGGCAACACTAGGCAGGCCCGCAAGACCTACAAGCTGTCCACGGCCGGTGTCGATGTAGTCAAGAAGATGCTACGCGGTGAGGCCAGCGCGAATGGCAACGAAGCGTAAGGCCGCCGTCGCCCAGAAGTTGACTCCGGCGCAACCTCAAGCCTCCGCATCGACGATTCTGGCAAACCTGCCCCCAGGCTTGCGCGCCGACCTCGTCGCGGAGCTCAATGGAGTGGAGCGCAACTACCGAGAGCACCGTTGGAAGCCTGCGGAACTCGATGGTGGAAGACTGTGCGAGGTCGTTTACTCAATTCTCAAGGGTTATGTCGACGGCAGCATGCCGGCTGCGGCATCGAAGCCAAGTAACTTCGTTGACTCCTGCGCTGCCCTCTCTAGGGCAACTGGGTTCCCTCACTCCGTCCGCATAACCATGCCAAGGATGCTCGTTGCCCTTTACGACCTCAGGAACAATCGGGACGTCGGCCATGTCGGTGGCGAGGTCGACAGTAACCAAATGGATGCCACGGTCGTGCTGGCGATGGCGAAGTGGCTGGTCGCAGAGACCGTGAGATTGTTCCATTCCGTTGACACCGCTACGGCGACCGCATTCGTCGATGCTCTCATCGAACGTGAGACGCCGTTGGTGTGGGAAGTGGACGGCGCAAGGCGTGTCCTCAATCCCGCCCTTTCGCTGAAGGACAGGAGCCTGCTTCTGATGCACGGTGTTTCTGGCGCTGTCCCTGAGGCGACCCTCCGCCTTTGGACCGAGGCCAAGAACCCGACAGACTACCGTCGACACGTGCTCAAGACCTCGCACGCCGCCAAGTTGATCGAGTACAACCAAGTCGACGGCATGGTGACGCTTTCGCCTGCAGGCAGGGACTATGTGGAACAGCGCCTCGGGAAGTGGATCGAAGGGTGACCGTCAACTCGTCCGGCTGCACCGATAGGGGACTCACGCATGGATGACATCGCACATGCCAAACGGTCTCGAATCCTCGACTTGCCGGAGCTGTCATCGGAACGCGAGACAGGGGTCGTCCTCGACATAAGTCGCGTCGTTGTCACTCGCGAGCGCCAGCCATTCGCTTGGGTTGAAACGACCGATGGCAGTGTCTTCCGTCTCCCCTCCGGGCTCATGGATTGGGCTGTCGCCACCGTCGCTTTGGTCCTGGAGAAGGGCGGCAACGACGCGTTCGGCCTCTTTCCGGCCCCGGTTGAGTTCGGCATCCTGAACGGCCATCCGTACGCAGAGTTCACACAGGTCCTTGACGTGCCCGGTGGCAACACAGCCAACTAGCAGGAGCGTCCGTCCCTGAGTCGAGCAAGCGCCAAGCACAGGCTGTAGCGTTGGCACATGGACGAGCCCAATGACTTCCCGAGGCCGCTGTCTGAGCGTGAGGCTGAAACGCTCAGGCTGATGTTGTCGCCCGACGATCCACGGCTTGAACCGCTGCGTGGTCAGGCGGAGGCCGTGTTGGTCACCGGGAACTGGGGATGCTGCGCCACCATCGATCTCTCGGTGGACCGCAGCCGGGCAACCGCTGTCCCCGGGCTATGCTCGCCTGTGACCGAGACGGCAACGATCGAGAAGGCGCCGCCGGAGAGATATCACGACCTGCTCCTGTTCCTCGATGACGAAGGCTGGCTCAAGACGCTAGAGATCGTCCACTACGCAGGCTCGCCGATGGAGTTCCCGCCAGTCGAGAACTTCGAACCACCTCACGTTCGCTGCGACCCGTCTACCGGTAGCAACAGCCGGTAGCAACAGAGCCGAATGCCGGCGGATTCGAGGCCCGGCAAATCGCCGAATCCCTCGTGAATCGGTCATAGACGAACCCCCGCGAACGCCCTGACNNCGCCAACATTCTGAGCGTGAAATCCCCAGTTTGAGCCCCACGACGTGGGACTCTGTCCGGCACCGGTAGCAGCAGCGGTTCGTTCGCCGGCTTCAACCGAGGGCAGCTGGCCTGCGCGGGTCCGGATACTGTCCGTACCGGCAGTTCGGAAGAGAGGAGAAGCATGGTCGGGTTTACGGTCCGCGAGGCGCAGGAAGCCGACGCACAGGCGATGCTTGACTATCTGGACGAACTGACCTTGGAGCCGGGACTGCCGATCCTCCTGTCACATGAGCGGGCAATGAGCTTCACGGTCGAATCGGAGCAGGAGCTGATCCGCCAGCATCACACCCAGTCCAACGCCCAATTGCTGCTGGCCCTGGATGGGGAGCGCATCGTCGGCATGCTGGGCATGATGGGCGGCCGACGGCCTGAGAGCGCCCACTCCGTCACTCTGGGGATCTCCGTCGCGAAGGACCGGCGTGACCGAGGAGTCGGGCGGGCGTTGATGACCCGCGCCATTGAGTGGGCCCGCGGGACCGAAGGCGTCTCACGCATCGAACTCGAAGCGTTCAGCGATAACGCGCGGGCGATCCACCTCTATGAACAGATGGGCTTCATAGCGGAGGGCATGCGGCGGCGGGCTTTCATCAAAGGTGGTGTCGAAATCGACTGTCTCATAATGGCGCTGTTGCTGTGACCTTTGCCCTCATACCCGTTTGGGCGGGTAGCCGAGCGAGCGTGAAGGCGATCCCAACTTCCGCCGGTGGGACGCAAACCCTTGGGGCTGCATCGGTGACTTGACTCCTGAAGGCCATGGGCTATCCTGCCGATAGGTCATAGGAGCCATAACGTGCAGGACAAACAGTTCCTCTCACCTAACGACATCGCGTCGGAGCTGTCGGTTAGTGCCTCGACAGTGCTTCGGCTGATCCACGAGCAACGATTGCCTGCCATTCGCGTGTCCGAGCGCATCTACAGGATTCCGGTCGCCGCCTTCGAAAAGTACAAGGCGGGGAAGCTGGAGTCGCCATCGCCCGCCAGCCTCTCGCCCGAGGTCAGCAAGCGCCCCTGGATCGGAGCCGGTGAGCCGCTGCCCGAAGCCGCAGGAACCGCCGAGGCCGTCGCCCGCGTTCGCAGCGCGTGAGCGAGTCCCTGGCGCAGGTCGCCTCATACCTCGGCGGGCTGGCCGTCTATCTGCGCAATCTGGGTGCCGAGGTACCCGAACCTTCCCTCGAGCGCTACTACACCGGCGAGATCGGGTTCGCCATAACGGCCGATCTGCCGGGCCCGGGCGATCCCAAGCCCGCGGCCATCACCGCGCAGGAGATCTGGAATCCGGCGGGGGATGGCCGGTACGAGCGCGCCGAGTACGCGTACGACCTCATCGACTACCCCGCGAACAGGCGACGCGCCTTCCACATGCACGACGTCCCCGCATACCTCGCGCGCCTGGGCGTGACCGCCCACGAGCACTGCGAGGAGGAGCTCGGCAAGCCGACCTGCGACCACTACCTTGGCCTGCCGGTGTACGGCGGGTACGAGGGACTCAACGCCCTCCTGGCCTACTGGAGCGATGCCGGACCGCTAGGCTGCGCCAGACTGCGCTGCGCCCGGTGAGCGGCTACCAGGGCGGCCCACGACCTGGCGGCATCGGCGGCCGGCCGATCAAGGAGGAGGGAACACATTCATGACTGACGTGGCTGCGGAGAGCTGGCGGAAGGATCGCATCGGATCGGCGTTGAGAGGCGAGAACCCAACGGTGGTTCGGCGATTGACTCGCGGCTTCGCCGTGATGGGCGATGCCCAGTTCCTGCCCGGCTACTGCGTGCTGCTGGTAGACGATCCGTCGGTGACGCGTTTGAGCGACATGCCGCGACCGCTGAGGCTGGAATACCTGGCCGACCTGGAGCTTCTGGCCGAAGCGGTGGAGATCGGCTGCCGCAGGCTCGACCCAGCCCTGCGACGCGTCAACCTCGAGATCCTGGGCAACACGGACGCTTACTTGCACGCCCACGTCTTCCCGCGCTACACGTGGGAACCGGCGGCGCTCATGGTGGGTCCGGTGTGGCGCTATCCCGACTCACGGTGGAGCGAGGTCGGGACGCTGCTGGGGCCACAGCACGAGCCGCTCAAGGCAGTCATCGGTGAGGCAATCGACGGGCTGCGCCACTGAGTAGGCGCGCACGGAGTTGAGCCTTGGCGGCCGTCAGCGACTCGGCTCAGGTCAGTAAGTGACCGTGATCTTGCGGGAGATGCCATCAACCCGGACCAGACCGCCGATCGGGATGACGAACTGCGGCTCCGTGTGTCCGAAGTCGACATCGAACACGATCAGCGGGTTCTGACCGTACCGCTCGAACGCGCGCCGGATTGCGTCGCGCTGGCTGCGCCGGAAAGCCAGCTTCGCGTCGTGGTCCAGTGGCCGCCAGCTCGTCCATGCCTTCGCCCGCCCAACGAGGACCGCGGCGAACTGGCGCAACAGGCCGCGCTCGCCGAAGCTCTGGAGGATCCAGTAGACCTCTTCATCGCTCGGCATCGACTCGGAGGTTTCGATGATTAGCACGCAGCCCGCATAACTCTCAGGCGGCCCGATCTCCCGATCGGCCATCGCGAGCCATGAGAGCACCTCGAGACAGCCGCCCCACGCGATGCCCTCGACGACCCGGTCGGCGGCCTGCCACGTCCAGGGCTCGGCGGGCTCGGATGGCCGCTCGCGCCTGAATGTCTCGGGGTCCGACCACGGCAGATCGACGTCGCCGGTCCTGGCCGGCTCGACGAGCGTGTACTCGCCCGAGCCGAAGAGGGCCGCCTCGAACGACGCCCGCGTCGCGGGATGCAGCTCGAGCGGCCGGCCGAGATGAACCATGACCGAGCAGCCGTAATAGCCGACGATGCCCGCGTTCCAGAGGAAGGCGAGCAGGTTCGTGTTGTCGCTATAGCCGAAGAAAGGCTTTGGATGGGCCGCGATCAGGGCGCGGTCGAGGTGCGGCAGGACGCGGATCTGGTCGTCTCCGCCGATCGTCGAAATGATCGCGGTGATCGAGGGGTCCGCGAAGGCGGCGTGCAGGTCGGCCGCTCGATCCTTCGGGTCGGCGTCCATCTGCCGCGTCGTCGGGTACTCGGTCGGCACGAGCCCGAACTCCTCACGCAGGCGCTGCAGGCCCAGCTCGTAGGGGATTGGGAACAGGCCCGGCAGGCCCGACGAAGGCGACACGATCGCCACCCGATCGCCACGGCTCGGTTTGGCTGGATATTGGAGCGGAGGCCGCGTGATCATGTTTGCGTCGTCATGATGGCGACCGCTTGGGTAGCCGGCCGTCCGAGGCGCTCGTCGCCTTCGATCGCGATTTCGGGAAGTGCCTCCGGGACGGCGATCGTCCGGCTCAGGAGCTTCCACGCGACATCCTGGGGCACCCGGACGCATGCGGCGGCCACTCGCTCGTCGGCTGGCACGAGGTGCCACCGATCGGCCTCTCGCCGGAGTGTCCAGCGTCCTCCAGCCTCGCCCTCGACCAGAATGTCAACGCGCGTTCCGGCATCCGCATCGACCGCCTCGTAGGCACGCGGCAGACTCCGCATGAACGTGTCGATCACCGGGTGGAGGAACCGGCGCTCCAGTAGCGGCGCAACGCCCACAGCAAGGCGTATCTGGGCGTGGTGGACCCAGAATTCGGTGTATTCGCGGGCGATATCGAGCCAGCATGGGGTCGGTCCATCACCGGTCCAGCCGACCGAAGTGCCCGGCGCATCGAGGTCGAGCGCGGCGAACGCGTCGTCGACTTGGGGGCCGATGAACGCGAGCAGTTCGACCGTGACTGGTGGCGCAATCCGGCGCGCCGCGCGCACCCATTCTTCGTTCGAGCGCTCGATGAGCCCCGCGAGGTCGTCGAATGCCATCCGGCCCTCGCGGGCTGCTCCGCTTCGGGTCGAGCTGAGCCTGCCGATCTGGCTACCGAGCACGTGAAGCGCAACGTCGTGGACATTCCAGCCGAGGTTGACCGTCGGGGCAGCCCAACCCGACTCGTCGAGCGAGCGCAGAAAGGTGAGCAGCTCCGCTCTGTCCGCCGAGATCAGAGGGCGAAGGTCGACGGGCGGCAGATCCCCGGCGACATCCCAGCTTCCTACCATCGGCCGATTGTAGTTCTTGAAAACCGCTGGACGAGAGTCCCGTGAGTTCGAATCTCACCCGCTCCGCCGACACGAGCGACCTGACTAATTCCGCAGCGGTCGTGATCGATCGCGGCATCGTGGACGGGGTTGCGACCAGGAGCTACCGTTGCGGGCATGGCTCACGACCCCGATCGATCCCGCCTCGAAGGCTGGCTCGTTGGTCACGGCGAGTACGAGCTGTTCGCCTGCGACCCGGCGCTGGCCGATACGGCCGCCTTCTGTGCCGCATATGGCTTCGCGCTGGAGGATTCCGCGAACACGATCGTCGTGGTCGGCAAGGCGGACCCACCTCGCTACGCCGCCTGCATCGTCCTCGCCACGCACCGGCTCGATGTGAACCGTTCGATCCGGGACCGACTCGGCACGCGTCGGGCTTCGTTTGCCTCGGCCGAGGAGACGCGGGCGCTGACCGGTCAGGAGATCGGCGGGGTCACGGCCTTTGGCCTGCTCGACGGGCTCTCGATCTGGGTAGATGCCGCGGTCATGGAGCGCCCCCGCATCGTGCTGGGCGGCGGCAGCCGGCGCTGGAAGGTGCTCGCCTCGCCCTCCATTCTGCTCACCCTACCGGGGGTGGCTGTGGTCGAGGGGCTTGCGCGGCCGGCTCCGCCGCGCCCCGAAACACAACCATGGCCAGCGCGACGAGAACACGCTGATCGAGAGATCCGGCAGTATGAGCGGCCACGTTAGCCCGTATCATCGCGGTCGTGTCCGAGACATCCCGCCCCGACCGGCCCATCTCCGAACTGTTCGATCAGGGTCGCCCGCTGCGCTCCCTGGAGTTCTTCCCGCCCAAGGACGATGCCGGCGTAGAGGCGCTGCGCGAGACCGCCGCGGCGTTGCAACGGATCGAGCCGGACTTCGTGTCGATAACCTACGGGGCCGGCGGCGGCACGCGCGAGAGAACAGGCCACGTTTCGGCGCTGCTGCGCGATGAGTTCGGCTTCACGGTCATGCCGCATCTGACGGCGGTAAACCACACCCGGGCCGAGATTGCGGCCATCGCCCATGCGCACTACGCGCTGGGCATCCGAAACATCATGGCGTTGCGTGGCGACGTGCCCGACGGCCTGCCGGCGGATTCCGCCTTCAAGGACGGCCTCCGGTATGGCTCCGACGTCGTCGCCCTGTTGAGGGAGCTCAACCCCGACCTTTGCGTCGGCGTCGGCGGCTATCCGGAGAAGCATCCGGAAGCGCCCTCGTTCGAGCTTGACCTCGCCAACTTGAAGCGCAAAGTCGATGCCGGGGCTTCCTTCGTCACCACCCAGCTCTTCTTCGACAACGAGGCCTACTACCGCTTCGTCGATCGCTGCCGGGCGGTGGGGATCGGCGTGCCGATCGTGCCGGGCATCATGCCGGTGCTGTCGCTCAAGCAAGTGACCCGGATCGCGGGCCTGTGCGGAGCGTCGCTGCCGGATCGGCTGATCAAGCGCCTCGGAGCCGCCGGCGACCAGCCGGAGATCATCGAAGCCGTCGGCATCGATTGGGCCCTCACGCAGATCCGCGACCTCCTGGACCACGGCGCGCCGGGCTTCCATCTCTACATCCTGAACCGCGCCCGAAGCGCCTTGACCCTGGCCGCCGGCCTCGCTGCCTGAGGGCGACTCGCCCGCGCCACTCGCGCTCGCGCCGCGCGTCCGGCGCACGGTCGGTGGTACGACCGAACCGGCCCAAAAGGATGTACGCGACCGGGACCATCAGGCCTGCCGACCGGGGTTGAGATCGACCGAAACCTAGATTGGTCGCAATTCATTGCCCTCATCGCGGCCGAATCTGGAGGATCCAGAGGTGTTTACGCGCAAGCTGCCCGAGGTCCCCAACGCCGACCTGATCGACCTGCTGCTCGANNGCCCAGGTGGTCCGCCTCGAACGGGCCGCCACTCCCCGCGGGACGAAGGTCAAGGCCGCTTCGCAGGCTGCCTAGGTCGCGGATCGACGCCGCCGTGCGGGCATGGCCTGAGTCCCGCATACTCGGTCAATGAGGTCTCACCGCAAGTCGGTCTTCGAGCGCGTCCTCGACCTGGCGCCGGCAGTCGTTGTCCTTGGCGCCGGCGCCGCCGCAGTAGTCGTGGCAATGAACCTCCTGGTGACGGCGCCGCCTATCACCGTCCCGGCCACGGCTTCGTCGACGCCCAGCTCCGGACCGTCGTTCGCCGACACGCCGTCGTTGCTGCCGTTTGCATCCATCGTCCCGACCGACACGCCGGCCCCCAGAGCTTCACTGTCCAACCACCAGCCCCGGTTCGTGCACTCGGTCATCAAGGATTCGGACCCCGGCGGCGCCTGGAGCGTGTATCTCAGCTACCCGGCTTTTGTGACCAACGAGACTCCCTGGGCGATCCAGATCGACACCGACATAAGGGCCGACCTCAATGCCCGGGCCGGGCAGTGGGAGTCCGGGCCGGCCTCACACCGATGGGCCAAAGGCCGGACGAATACGTTCACGGGCTCGTTCAACACCGAAATGGTCAGCCCGGCGATCGCCTCCTGGACGTACTTCGTGGTTGACGACAGCTCGGCCCGAGGGCCCGAAACAACCGTCGAGACTCTCAACTTCGATCTGAGCACGGGGCAGCGGTTGACGCTGGACGACGTATTCATCGACGCTACGTCCGCGGTGTCGGTCATATCCGGGCTTGCGCCCGGGCTCCTCAGGCCCCAGCTCGGGGTGGCCTACGTGGAGTCCGTGGTCGACGAGGGCACTAGTCCGCTACTTTCCAACTACAACAACTGGGCGGTCACCAGGACCGGTCTGCGGATCACGTTCAACCAGCACCAGGTGGTTTCCAACGGCTTGGCCCTGCCTTCGATCGTGGTGCCGTGGAGTGCGCTTCGATCAATCATGAACACCACCGGTCCCGTGGCCGACCTGACCGGCCTCTCCTGACACGACGGCCGGAGGCCCGTATCCTGTCCCGGACGGCATTGCCGGTCGGGAACCTCCCGCTCGGGAAATGGCAACTTCGGAGGACACATGGCGGCTGAGTACAACGCGACTGTGTCGAGCAGGGTCGAGGTCGCGCCCGGCCTGGTCATCCTGAGGATCGCCCCGGACAAGCTGCCGTTCGAGTTCAAATCCGGCCAGTATGTCGTTCTGGGACTGAAGGCCTCGGAGCCGCGCATCGACGAATCTGAGGGCGACGAGGCCGTCGTGGACGCGGTGGCCGTGGCGGCGGAGCCGGGGTCGATCGAGGGTACGCAGGCCAGCCGGGACGCCGTCGACGCCCAGACCGTCGCCATCGCGCGCTCCTCGGCGGATCCCGAGCGCATGATCCGCCGCGCCTATTCGATCGCCTCGGAAAGTCGCGCCGACGAGTTCCTCGAGTTCTACCTGACCGTGGTCATGAGCGGCGAGCTGACGCCCCGCTTGTTCAACCTCAAGATCAAGGACCGGCTGTACGTGGGGCCGAAGGCCGTAGGCGTATTCACCCTCGAGAAGGCGCCCGGCAAGCACATCCTGATGATCGGAACCGGAACGGGCCTGGCGCCGTACATGTCCATGATGCGCAGCGAGCTCGTCTGCAACGACCAGCGGCAATTCGTCGTGGTCCACGGCGCCCGCTTCTCGTGGGACCTGGGCTACCGCACCGAGCTGACCGGCCTGGCCCGCCATTGCGGCAACTTCCATTACATCCCGGTAGTCACCCGGCCGAAGGAAGACGTCACCTGGAAGGGCCGAAGCGGCTATCTCCAGAACCTGATCGCGTCCGGCGCGATCGAGGAGGAGACGGGCCTGCCACTCACGCCCGAGAACTTCGACATCTTCCTGTGCGGCAACCCCGGCATGATCGAAACGGTCATCGGCTGGGCCGAGGAGCGCGGCTTCACCCGCGACAAGGGCCACGACATCGGCACGCTCCACACCGAGGAATACTGGTAGAGAGGGCCACGAGCCGGCCGTCGCTCGGGCGCCGCGCTACCTATCGAGATGAGGGCGTCGAGCCGATACCTCCCCGGTGAAGTCGGACAACTGCGCCCTGCTTGATTTCGCATTTCACGTATCCAGCCGATGAACCATGAGCGCGCGATCTGTCAGTTCCTCGACGAGGTCCGTGCCTTGCCGGGAGTCACCGTTGCGGCTCCCGGGTCATTGCGCCAGATCGAGCGCGTCGATGCGTTTGTAGGCGCCGAACTCCCCGCAGCCCATCGAGCGCTGCTGCTTGCCGCCAACGGCCTGACCACGAGCTTCGGCTATCAGCGCCTCTTCGGAGTCGGTGACGGATGCCAGGACATAGGCCCATGGAACGCCTACCACACCTGGAAGTTCGCCTGGCCACGGCAGCTGGAGGACTACTTCTCGATCGGCCAGACGGGCTGGGGCGATCAGCTGGTCTACCGGCTGAACGATCTCAGACTCGGCCGCAGCGTGGTGTACTGGCTCGACCATTTCCTGATGGAGGTTGCGGACGAGCCGGTTGCCGACTCCTTCGAGTCCCTGCTGGGTCGGCTGCTGGCTACGGCTCGAACACCCGGCGATGGTGTGCAGGAGGCACGGCGCCAGATCGGCGACCTTGGACCCGACCAGCTTGCGGTGTTCTCGCCGTCGCCGTTTCTCCTGGGCCTGGAGAGGGCCACGGCGCTGTCGAAGATGGGTGCGCGCACGGCGATGGTGACCAACGGCGATCTCGCCGCGCAGCTCGTCGATTCGGACAACCAGACCCGCCGAGTCGACCATATCGACAGCTACATGGACGACCGCGGCCGGTCCCGTCTCCGAGTGGTCTGGGTGCCGCTGGCCCCGCTCATGGACGAGACCGTTACCGCGGACTACTGAGTCGCGCTGTGACGAGTGCGAAGCCCGTCGGAGATGTAGAGCTGGCCGAGCCGAGCCGCTCTTCACGGCTGGATATGCTCGTCTGGCTCGGCTGGGCCCGCATCGGCGGCGTAGGCGTTGGGTGCCACCCGCAATCGGTGTCGACGTGGCACGTCAGCGACGGCCCAAGCAGCACCACACCCAGGACGATCGCCACCAGTAGGGCCAGCAGACATCCACATCCCCAAGTCTCCGAGATGCTGAGCTCCCCTTCAGAAGTCCTGTTCCCGGCGCCTTGGCTACCGCCGCCAGTGGTCAATGGTCTCTCCCCTCTAGCCGCTTCAGGCTGTATGCCAATGATACGTTCGAGCTGGTGGGCCGGATCTGGTTCACGTTTGACATCGATGCCGCCTTCCCCATAGACTCCCGCCACATACGAATACGGGCTGTGATCGGGACGAGTACTCCCCGGCGCCGGCGTAGAGATCCAGCGGTTGGTGAAAGCTGGAGCGGCGACGAGCAGGAATGGACCCGTGAGCCACCGGACCAAACCGCGAGCTTCCAGGGCTCGCCAGTAGGCTCCGGCGCAGAGCGCCAGCGATAAAGGGCAGCACCGATCGGGAGTCAACGCGAAGCGATGATTTCTCCGTCGGCCAAAGAGCGGCATTGCCGAATGTGGGTGGCACCGCGGAAGGATCGACCTTTCGTCCCTGATGGACGAAAGGTTTTTGATTCCCGGCCCGCGGGAACCCGGTTCGCCGGCAGCGCGGGGAGGGGCGCGGCGCAAACCAGAAAGGCGACAGGCGATACCGATGGCACTCACAGATCCGCTCAGTCTTCGCGAGGTCCGGCAGCTGGCCGGCTCGGCCGACACGATCCTGCTGACGGCCTCGCGCAACGCCGACCTCGAAACCCCGATCGGGGCATTCATGCGCTTCGACGACGGCGGCCCGGCGTTTCTGCTCGAATCCGTTGAGGGCGGCGAACGGCTGGGACGGTACTCGTTCCTGGGCGTGGGCCCGAGGCGCCTGCTGACGGTCAGCGGCCACACGGCCACGATCCAATCGCGGCCCGTGGGAGTCGTCGACTTCAGCGCGGATCTGCCGACCGAATCGTTCACGGTCGCGGATCCGCTCGAAGCCCTGCGCCAGTTCGTGCCGAAGCGCCGTGTCCTGCCCGCCACAGACGTTCCACGTTTCTCCGGCGGAGCCGTCGGCGCCCTGAGTTACGACGCCGTCTCGATGTTCGAGCCGACGGTGCCGCTCCCGGACAAGGATCCGATCGGTGTTCCGATGGCCGCCTTCCAGGAGTCGGACCTGGTCCTGGTCTTCGACCACCTGACCCACACTCTGTCGGCCGTGGCGTCGCTCCACACCGACGCCCCCGACCTGGAAGGCCGCTACGCGATCGCCGAACGGGCCATCTTCGAAGCCCTCGAACGCACCGCCCGGCCGACCGAATCCGAGCTTGCCAGCCTGACCCGTCGAAGCAGGGCCGGGTCCGTCGAGAGCCCGCAGGTCGCGGCTCCACGTGTCGGGCTCGAGCCGATAGAAGTCAGCATGGGTCGCGACAAGTATGAGTCGGAGGTCAGATCGGCCAAGGAGGCCATAGCCGCGGGCGAGGCGATCCAGATAGTCGTGGCCCGGCGGCAGACCTTCGAGCGGCCGTTGATCGGGGCCGGGCCGGGCATGCCCGGCGAGCGTCTCGACTCGGTGTCGCTGTACCGCTCGCTGCGGCGCATCAACCCGAGCCCGTACCTGTTCTTCGTCCGGATGCCGGAGTTCACCGTCGTCGGCGCGAGCCCGGAGTTGCTGGTGCGGGTCGAAGGTGACCGCATGACCACACATCCCATCGCCGGCACCCGTCCCCGCGGCGCGACCCCGGCCGAAGACGATGCCCTGGCGTACAGCCTGCAGAAGGACCCCAAGGAGCGGGCGGAGCACGTGATGCTCGTCGACCTGGGCCGCAACGATCTCGGCCGAGTGGCCAAGGCCGGGACCGTGGCCGTGACCAAGTACATGGAGGTCGAGCGGTACAGCCACGTGCTTCACCTCGTGAGCAACGTGGAGGCCCGGCTCAAGCCCGAACTCGACGCCCTCGACGCGTTGCGCAGCATCTTCCCGGCCGGGACGCTCTCGGGCGCGCCCAAAGTCCGGGCCATGCAGCTCATCGCAGAAGCGGAACGCGAGCGCCGCGGACTCTACGGCGGCGCCGTCGGCTACCTCGGCTACGACGGCAACCTCGACACCGCCATCACGATCCGTTCCGCGGTCATGTGCGAGGACCGCATCCATCTCCACGTCGGCGCGGGCATCGTCGCAGGCTCAGTGCCGGAGCGCGAGTTCGAGGAGACCGAGCACAAGGCCGGGGCGGTCAAGCGGGCCATCGAGATGGCGGTCGCCGAAGCGGTCGAGAACCTCGAAGGCGGCTCTGCCGAAAGCGGCGCGGTCGCTCGTGGCACGACGGGGAGTGGCACGACAACGCCCCGTGGCGCCGCGACCCTCGATCCCTCCGCCGCCAGCGTCCGATAGGAGGCGTCCCATGCTTCTCATGATCGATAACTACGACTCGTTCACCTTCAACCTCGTTCAGGCACTCGAGGCGGCCGGAGCCACCGTCCGCGTTCTGCGCAACGACACCATCGATCGCGCCGGCATCGAGGCTCTGGCCGACGATCCCGCAGCGGACCTTCGTGGCATCGTCGTCTCGCCCGGCCCCGGCGATCCCGATTCGGCCGGCGTCTCGATGGACGCGATCCGAGTCGCGGTCGAACGCCGTATTCCGCTTCTCGGTGTCTGCCTCGGGATGCAGGCCATGGCGCAGGCCTTCGGCGCCACGATCCGCCGTGCCCCGACACTCGTTCACGGCGAGGCCTCGGATGTGCGCCACGACCAGAAAGGTCTGCTGGCCGGAATGCCGTCGCCGTTTGCGGCGGCGCGGTACCACTCGCTGAGCGTGGCGCCGGAGACGCTTCCGCCCGAATTCGTCGTCACGGCCCGCACGGTGGACGACTATGTAGTCATGGGCATCCGGCATCTCCACGCTCCAGTTGAGGGCGTTCAGTTCCATCCAGAGTCGGTCCTCACGTCGCAGGGTCCGCACCTGCTGGCAAACTTCCTGAGGTTGTGCGGTGAGGGGGATGGCATCCTGCTCGACCAGGCCTCGGGCTCGTTCGCCCTGACCGGCTTCGGCGCCCAGAAGCCGGCCGCGACTTTCACCCCGGGCGCGGCCCAGGCCCCGGCCCAGGGAAGCACGCCGGTCCCCGCGCCCACAGGCGCCACGGCGGCTCATTCGGTCGCGGCGTCCGGCCGCGTGGAGGCAGTTCGATGAGCGATCAGGTGAGGGCGGCCCTGGCCGCCGTGGTCGAGGGCCGGAAGCTCTCGATGGAGGAAGCCCGCGCGGCAATGGGCTCGGTGATGGACGGCGAGGCCACTTCGGCGCAACTTGCCGCTCTGCTCGTGGCACTGCGAATGCGCGGCGAAACGGTCGAAGAACTGGCCGGCTTCGCGACGGCGATGCGGGAACGGGTTCTGCGCGTCGAGGCGCCCGATGGCGCCGTGGACACGTGTGGCACCGGCGGGGACGGCAGCAACACCTTCAACATCTCCACGGCGGCGGCCATCGTCGTGGCCGCGGCCGGTGTTCCCGTCGCCAAGCACGGCAACCGGGCCATGACCTCGGCCTGCGGCTCGGCCGACGTTCTCGAGGCGCTCGGCGTGGCCACGGATCTCTCGCCGCTGGAGGCGGCCGAGGCACTGCGTACCGACGGCTTCGCGTTCCTCTTCGCCCAGGGCTACCACCCGGCAATGAAGTATGCGGGACCGACCCGGCGCGAGATCGGTGTCAGGACCGCGTTCAATCTGATCGGCCCCATGACCAACCCGGCCGGCGCGCGCCGCCAGGTCGTCGGCGTGGGCGACCCGGCCGCGGCTCCGAAGATGGCCGAGGTGCTGCGGCTGCTCGGCTCGGAACGTGCTCTCGTCGTGCACGGTGCCGGTGTCGACGAGTTGCCGCTCGATGGCTCGGGGGTCATGTACGACGTCACTCCGGCCGGCGTCACGAAACGGTCCGTCGTCGCCGCGGAGCTGGGGCTCACGGCGGCGCCACTTTCGGCGTTGGCCGGTGGAGCGCCGGCCGAGAATGCGGCCCTCGTCGAGGCGGTTCTGGCCGGCAAGCCCGGTCCTCACCGCGACGTCGTCCTGCTCAACGCGGCCGCGGCATTCGTGGCCGCGGGCCGGGCGGCGGGACTCGGCGACGGCATCACCCTCGCCGCCCGGACCATCGACAGCGGCGCGGCCTCCGCGCAGCTGATCAGGCTCCGTGAAGCCAAGACCGCCCGCGACGCGGCCAAGCTGGAAGCGACGCCCGCATGACCGACGTAGCCGACAAGAAGAAGATCGGCGCCGCCACTCGCGACGGCGCCCCCCCGGGCTCTCCCGCGGCCACCGGCCGGGCGGGAGTGGTCGCTGAGATCGCCGATCGACGCCGAGTCGATATTGAGCGTGAGCTCGGCTCCCGCAAGTACGCCGCCCTTTGCGATGCCGCAGCCGAGGCCTCGGCCGAGCCCGGAATGGCGCCAAGGCCGATCGCCGATCGTCTGGCGGCGCCGGGGCTCCATCTGATCGCCGAGGTCAAGCGCCGCTCGCCGTCGGCAGGGGATATCGCCGCCGACGCCGACCCGGTCGCTCTGGCGCGGGCCTACGAAGCCGGCGGCGCCAGCGCCATCTCGGTGCTATGTGAACCGCACTGGTTCGGAGGCTCGGTCGACGATCTGCGGGCGGTCCGAGCAGCGGTATCGCTGCCGATTCTTGCCAAGGAGTTCGTCGTCGACGAGCGCCAGCTGCCGATTCTTCGCTCGGCCGGCGCCGACCTGGTGCTGCTGATCGCGTCTCTCCTGCCCGGCAAGAAGCTGGCTCGCTACGTCGAGCTGGCCCGCGACCTGGGCCTGGAACCGCTGGTTGAAGCCCACGACGAGCGCGAACTCGAAGCGGCCCTGGCCACGGAAACCCGGCTCATCGGGCTGAACAACCGGAATCTGCGCACGCTCAAGGTCGACCCCGAGTTGTGCCTGCGGCTCCGACCGCTGGTTCCGAACGATCGACTGGTGATCGGCGAGTCGGGCGTTGCCGAGCCCCGGACGCTTGTTGCCTGGCGGGCGGTCGGGCTTGACGCTGCTCTCGTCGGCGAGGCCCTTATGCGCTCGGCCGAGCCGGCCGCTGCGGCCCGTGCATTCGTGAACGCGGGTTCCGTGCCGTTCGACGTGGCTGCGGAGGCCCGTCAGCCGCTGGTCAAGATTTGCGGTATCACCGATTCCGATGGGCTTCTGGCGGCGCTGCGCGCCGGGGCCGACGCGATCGGGCTGAACCTGGTGCCGGGCACGCCCCGGGCGTTGACACTGGCCGAAGCCACGTACCTCGCCACGAAGGCGCGCGACAGCTCCGTCACGGGCAAGCGGCCGCTCATCGTCGCAGTCTTCGCCGATGCCGCTCCGGCCGCGATCGACGCCGCCATCGCCGCGTTCGACCCCGACGCGATCCAGCTTTCGGGCCACGAGCCGGTCGAAGCCATCGCCGCGATCAGACGGCCCGTCTGGAAGGTGCTGCACCTGCCCGCAGCCGACGCCGCCGCCGAAACCGACGCCGACGCCCGCACTGCCGGCGAAGCCGGCGCCTTTGCGGGCCTCGCGTACGCAGGTACAACTGCCTCCGCGGCGATCGAGGCAGGCAAGTCGTACCTCGCCGCCGGCGCCGAGCGCCTCATTCTCGACACCGCCGGAGGCCCGTTCCCCGGAGGGACGGGGCGCCAGGTCGCCCGCCGGATCGCGGCCGCGGTCGCGCGCGAGATCCCGGTCATGCTGGCCGGCGGCCTTGCCGCGTCCAGCGTCGGCCAGGCAATGCTGGAAGTCCCGGCCGTCGGCGTCGATGTCGCTTCCGGGGTGGAGATCCGGCCGGCGAGGGCGTCCGCTATCGACGCCGCGGTCACCGCTCGAGCGACGGCAGCCGTCGGCTCGCGCCCGCGCAAGGACCCCCTCCGAATCGCCCTCTTCGTCAAGCGAGCCAAAGCCGCCCGCTTCGACCGGCCCCACATCCAGGCGCGACCAACGCCCGTTCCGGAGTCTCTTCTCGACCCCGACGAGGGAGGGAAGTGGGGCCCGGACCGCGACCTCGGCGGCCGCTACGTGCCCGAAACCCTGGTCGCGGCGCTGGACGAACTGGTGGCGGCGTGGCGCGAAACCCGCCACGACCCCCGCTTCTGGGCCGAATTGCGCGAACTCCAGTTCCACTACGGTGGCCGTCCGACTCCGATCTACCGAGCCGACCGGCTTGGCGCCGAGATTCTGGATGCCGCCCGAAAGCTGATCGCGGAAGGCCGTGTGCCGGGTTCCTCGGCCGACCTGCTGCCCGACCGGATCCACCTCTACCTCAAGCGCGAGGATCTCAACCACACCGGCGCCCACAAGCTCAACAACGCCCTGGGCCAGGTTCTGCTGAGTCGCCGGTTGGGCAAGACCCGGGTCATCGCCGAAACCGGCGCGGGAATGCACGGCGTTGCCACGGCCACCGCCTGCGCCCTGCTCGAGATCCCGTGCGTCGTCCACATGGGCGTCGAGGACATTGCCCGCCAGGCTCCCAACGTGCTGCGCATGCAGGCGCTGGGCGCAGAAGTCCGGCCCGTCCACGGCGGTTCGGGCACGCTGAAGGATGCGGTCAGCGAGGCGCTGCGCGACTGGGTCACGAACGTCGAAACCTCGCATTACTGCCTCGGCTCGACGATGGGTCCGCACCCGTATCCGATGATCGTGCGCGACTTCCAGCGAATCATCGGCGACGAGGCTGCCGCCCAGCTGGCGACGACGGAAGGACGGCTGCCGGATCTGGCAATCGCTTGTGTCGGAGGCGGCTCCAACGCGCTTGGGCTGTTGCACCGATTTATCGGCGAGCCGAATGTTCGGCTCGCCGTAGCTGAGGCGGCCGGCGAGGGGATCGCGACGGGCCACCACGCGGCCGCGCTGCTGGGCGGAACGCCGGGGATCCTCCACGGCTCCCGTTCCTACATGCTGCAGGACGCCGACGGCCAGGTCATCGAGGCGGTCTCGATCTCGGCCGGGCTCGACTATCCGGGGATCGGCCCGCAGCTCGCGGCGTTGATGCAGGCCGGGCGGCTCATCGTCTCGTCCGCGACCGATACGGAAGCCGTTGCGGCAATGCGGCAGGTTGCCCGGACCGAGGGCATCCTCGCGGCCGTGGAATCGGCCCACGCAGTCGCGGCGCTGCCCGAAGTTCTGGCCCGAACGGCCGTGGAGGAGGGGAGTGGCTCCGCCGCCGCCGACGCCCGCGGTGGCGGCCACGACGCCCGAGCCGCCCGCCAGAGAGTGGCCGGCTCACCCGGCCCCTCCGGCTCTCTGCCCCGCGAGGCTGTCGTCGTCCTGGGTCTCTCGGGTCGTGGCGACAAGGACCTTGCCGCCCTCGCGGAAGCTCCCGGCGGCAAGGTTTCGGCCTTGGACGGAGCCCAAGGCCGGGCCCCACTCGGCCAGGCCCAAAGCCGAGCCGCCCTCGCAGAAGCTCCCGGCGGCAAGGTTTCGGCCTTGGACGGAGCCCAAGGCCGGGCCCCACTCGGCCAGGCCCAAAGCCGAGCCGCCCTGGCGGAAACGGGCGATGCGCAGAGCCGCGCCCAACTCGCACAACCCACGGAGGCCGGTCGATGACGACCCGGGTTCGTTCTTCGGCCGCCGCCACTCATGGTGCGGCCGTGCCAACCCCAACGGGCACGGCCGCGCCTTCCCTCGGCGATGCCGAGGGCACCAACGCCACGCCGGGGGCGCGGCGGATCGCGGCGGCGTTCGCCCGGGCCGCGGCCGACGGCAGGGCGGCGTTGATCCCGTACGTGGTGGCCGGGTATCCGGATCCCGCATCCTCGCTCGCGGTCGCTTTTGCGGCCATCGACGCCGGCGCCGATCTCCTCGAAGTGGGATTGCCGTATTCAGACCCGATGGCAGACGGAGCCACTCTCCAGCGGGCGACGACGGCCGCAATCCGGGCCGGGGCGACCCTCGCTGGATCGCTGGCGTTGATCCGCTCCATCTCCTCCGCCAGACCGAACACACCGCTGGTGCCGATGTGTTACGCGAACCAGATCATCGGCGGCGGTGACGGCCGCGCCGTGGCGTCGCGCCTGGTCGAAGCCGGAGCAGCCGGAGTGATCGTCGCCGACCTGACCCCCGACGAGGGCAGGGATTTCGAGTCGGTCGCACGCGAGCTCGGCCTGGCCGTGGTCTATCTGATCGCCCCGACCTCGACTCCGCAACGCCGGATCGAGGTCGCCCGGAGGTCGGGCGGCTTTCTCTACTGCGTATCCCTGGTTGGGGTCACGGGCGCACGCACATCGCTGCCGCCGTCCGTGAGCGGCCTGGTGGCCGCCGCGAAGGCCGCCTCGCCCGTGCCCGTCGCGGTCGGTTTCGGTGTGAGCAAGTCGGCCCACGTCAAGAAGCTCGTCGACGCAGGCGCCGACGGGGTCATCGTGGCATCGGCCCTGATCGACTCGCTGGGCCTCGACGGCCACGATATCCCGGCCCTGAGCGGCCTGGTCGCCGAACTGCGCGCCGCGACAAAGCGGGCGTAGGCGCCGGGCCCAGCCAGGGATTACGGGTTGTACAAAAGAGCCGTGTCCAGGGCGATCGAACCGTTGAAGCCACCGGCGATCAAAACCAGGCCATCCTGGAGCGTCGTGGCGGTGCAGTGCCAGCGGCCGGTCGCCATCGTGGCCGCGGCGCTGAAGCCGCCCTTGGCCGGGCTGAATATCTCGATCGTATTCCGGGTCGCGTTCTTGGCTCCGAGGCCGCCGACCACCAGCACCCGCCCATCCTTGAGAAGCGCGACCGCCTGGTCCTGGCGAGAGGCGATCATTCCGCCGGTCTTGCCGAACTTTCCGGTGCTCGGGTTGAAGATATCGGCGGTGGCCAGGAAGGTGGTGGTCACCTTGCTCTTGAGCCCGCCTGTGATCGTGGTCCGGAAGCCACCTTCGATCAGCACCCGGCCATCCGCCAATCGAATGGCTGCGGCACTGGCTCGGGGTGTCGACATCTTCCCGGTGACCTTGAACGTTCCGGTCGAGGGGTAGTAGATCTCGGCCGAGTTGAGCTGGGAAGAACCGGAGCCGCCGCCGGCAATCAATACGTTGCCGTTCGTGAGAATGGTGGCGGTGTGGCCAACGCGGCCGGCATTCATCTTGCCCGTCGCCTTGAACGCACCGGTCGCTGGGTCGTAGATCTCGGCCGTGGCCAGCACGGCGACGCTGTCGCTGTTGCCGCCTGTTACCAGTACCAGGCCGTTGTTGAGCAACGTCGCGGTTGGGCTGTAGCGCGAACTAGTCATGTCGCCGGTCGCAGCGAATGAGTCGGTCGCGGGGTCGTAGATCTCGGCCGTTGGCCCCGCTCCGCCCACGACGAGGACGCGGCCGTCCTTCAGGAGAACCGCGGCCTGATTGCTTCGCTTCTCGACCATCGGCTTGGTGACCGTGAACGTGTCGGTGCGAGGGTCGAACAGTTCGGCCGAAGCCAGGCCCAGGCCCTGCGCGGTGGTTCCGCCGGCAATCAGCACGCGGCCGTCGGTCAGCAGCGTCGCCGTCTGGCCAAGGCGGGCGGTGTTCATCTTGGGGACGGAGGTCAGGCCCTTGGACGGGAGGGGCGTTGGGGCGCGGGTCGGAGTAGGAGTCGGGGACGGCGTCGGTGTGGCAATCGGGGTCGGCGTCGGCTTGGGCGTCCGGCTGGGCGATGGCGTCGCGGCGCTGCCGCATCCGGCTACGGCGACGGCAAGGATCAGAGCGGTCAAGCCCAGGCAGGTCCTTCGAGCGAAGGACCAGCTCGGGGCGAAGCTCCCGTTGTTGAGAGAGCGGATAGTCATCTGGTTGTAACCCTCTGGTGCTCTGGCGAGCGCCGGCGACTCTTGCCGCATCCCCGGTCCAACCAGATCGTCCGTTGGACTCACCGGCGTTCAGACGGTAGGGAGCAGGGCCCGGTCGGCACTCTCTTTGGTGCTTACGCCAGGGTATCGTACCGCTCCAACCTGCTTGCGTCCTCAGGCGGCGGCGCGGCGCCTCGTCTTGGGCGTTTTTGCGACCAGCGAATCCGGCTTCTCGATGCCCGAACACGTTTCCACGCCCGGCGCCGGCCGGCCGTCGGCCGGGTCGCCGCCGTTTGTCAGGTCCGCTCGCAGCAGCCCCGCCCAGCCTTCCGGCGCAAGCGGACGGGCAAAGAAGAAGCCCTGCCCGAGCTCGCAACCGAGTGTGCGAAGGATCTCCGCCTGCTCGTCGACCTCGATTCCCTCGGCGACCGTCTGGATGCGCATCGCCCGTCCGAGTTCGATGATGCCGCGAGCGATCGCGGACTCGGCTCCGTCGTGGGCGACGTCGTCCACGAACGACTTGTCGATCTTGACGATGTCGATGGGGAAGCGGCGCAGGTGACTCAACGACGAGTAGCCGGACCCGAAGTCGTCCAGGGCCACTCTGACGCCGAGATCGCGGATACGGGCCAGCGCGGCAGCGGCCACCACCGGGTCGGCCATGAGCACCGTTTCGGTCACTTCCAGGACCAGCCAGCTGGCCCTGATGCCGGACTCGTCCACGGCCTCCGCCACTTCATCGGCGATCAAGTCGCGTACCAGCTGCCGGCTGGAGAGGTTCACGTTCATGACGAACGGCTCGCCGCCGCCGCCGCGGAGCTTCTGCCACTCGGCGAGCTNNCCAGCTGCCGAGCGGGACGATCAAGCCGGTCTCTTCGGCGAGCGGAATGAACTCGAGCGGTGGCACCAGGCCGCGCGTCGGGTGCTGCCAGCGGACGAGCGCCTCCGCGCCGATGACCTCGCCGGTCTCGAGCCGGACGATCGGCTGGTAGTAGACCACGAACTCGTGCCGCTCCAGGGCGCGCCTCAACTCGGCTTCCATGCCCAGCCGGGCCACGACGGCATCGTGCATGGCCGGCTCGAACAACTCGAACCTGGCCTTGCCCTTCGACTTGGCCGTGTACATCGCCACGTCGGCGTTGCGCAGCAGTTCGCCGGCCGTGTCGCCTTCACGCCGGACGGCGATGCCGATACTGGCGCTGACGTATACCTCCTGGCCGAGAACCCAGAATGGCATCCCCATGGCGGTGCGGATCCGTTCCGCCACCCGTGCCGCGGCCGTCACCTCGGCATCCTCCAGCAGCACCGCGAACTCGTCGCCGCCGAGTCGCGCGGCCGTATCCTCCGTTCTCAGGCTCGACCTGACACGGTGCGCCATCTCGACCAGCACATGGTCGCCGGCCGCGTGGCCGAGGCTGTCGTTGATCGTCTTGAAGTTGTCCAGGTCGATGAACATCACGGCCGTGTCGGTGGAGTTACGGCGGTCGAGTGCGTGCTCGACACGCTCGCGGAAGAGACTGCGGTTGGCCAGCCGTGTCAGCGGATCGTGGAAGGCCTGGAAGACCAGTTTCTGCTCCAGGGCTTTGCGCTCCTGCAGGTCGCGTGTGTTCAGGACGACGCCGGCGGCGTCGAGTTCGCCGGTGCCGCTCGATGCCACAGTCTCGACGGGCAACCACGTTCCGTCGTGCAGCCGTACGCGCCACTCGCCGCTGATCCGGCGGCCCGGCGAGGCCATGGCGCGGGCGATGAGTGAACTCAGCTCCGGAATGTCGTCCGGGTGAGCCAGGTTCGTGAGCGGCGTGTTCAGCAGATCCTGGGCCGGCGATCGCAAGAGCCTTTCGACCGACGGGCTGACATAGTCGATCGTGCCGGCGGCATCGACGGCCATGATGAAGTCGGACGAATTGCGGACCAGCCAGCCGAACCGAGCCTCGGTCTTGCGGCGGGCCTTGTCGGCCATCACGGCCTCTCGGACGGTGAAGAAGTTCCGCCCCACGACGACCGCGCTCAGGGCCAGGCAGCTGACCGCAACTACGAGGTAGTGAGTGCCGAGGTCGACGACGAGAATGGCCAGCTGGAGAGAACCGAGTGCGACGACGGCGTAGAAGAGGGGGCTCGGGCCGTGCTCGTTGATGGTCTCCTCGTCCATGTCACCGGCCTTGAGTTGCAGCCAGCAGCCGATGATCAGGGCGGCGCGGAAGACCGCGAATGAGATCTGCCCGACAGTCGCCCCTGCATCATTAGCCGGTCCGGGGCCGATCGTGGCGAAGAGCCCCATGAGCGCCGCGGCCGTACCCAGAACGAGCAATGCCGCGGGCCGGGGCGAGAGGCCTTCGGTGGGGCGGAGCCCAATCCGGGCCACGATCCCGATCGCGGCCAGCACCGCACCGCCCGCGAGCACCCGGCCGACCTGGTTCCAGCCGTCGACGGGCGCGAGCGCTTCGAGGCTCATGTAGGAGATCGCCAGCCCGGCCACGACCAAGACCCCCATCAGGTCGAGCAGGATCTGGCTTCGGGGCCCGGGCCGTGCTTTCTGAGCCGGCCGGAAGAGGAGCAGCGCGACGCCGATCGCGAGCAGCGGTACGGCGCCCACCACGGTGGCAAGGTCGACCGAGCCTGCGCCGGCCGGGCCGTCGGCGGCCAGCCAGGCAGCTTCGGCAACGGCCGAACCGAACCCGGCCAGCGCGATCAACTGCCACGGCATACGGTCGCGGGCCGACGGCTGCGCCCGCCGCGCGACCCTGAACCCGGCAATGCCGACGGCTACGTCGGCAGGCAGCAGCCAGAGGTCGGGGCCAAAGGAGTGACCGTTGGGCTGCCGGCCGGCAGAGGCGGCCAGGAGGAGATAGACGGCGGTCCAGAGCAATGTCGCAGACACGACAACATCCGGCCTGAGTACGACGCGGGCCAATCGTCTGCGGGTTGAGTGCAGATGCGACTCCGCGAAGGCCCAGACCGGATTGGTTTCCCTCCCGGCTGCCTTGGAGTTGTTCATTCCCCCAAGGTGTCGGAGGGTAGGGCCGTTTACCTTACGCGGGTGCCGGCGGGTTGGTCGTCAGGCCGGCTTGGGCCCCGACTTCTCGATTTCCTCGAGCCGTTTGATGGTCTCGATCAGCTGGCGGTACAGCGCCAGCAGGGCATCCTGCGGCAGCGGGCCGTTGTTCGCCATGGCGATGCGGATCATGACTTCACGTTCACGCTCGGTGTCGGTGATGGGGCGTCCGCTTTCCGTTTTGGCCCTGCCGGCTGCGAGCCCGAGTCTGGCCCTGCGGTTGAGCAGCTCCACGATCTGGCGGTCGAGGGCGTCGATCTCGGAACGAAGCGCGTCGAGGTCGTCGGTCACCGGCCGGTCCCGTCGGCGACGCGACCGGCGATGAATTCCAGTGCCATCGTGTAGCCCGCAGGGCCTCTCCCCACGACCCGCCTCGCGGCGATGTCGCGCAGGAAGTTGACCCGGCGGAACTCCTCGCGCGTCTCCGGGTCGGAGATATGGACCTCGACGAACGGCCGGTCGATGCCCTTGAGCGTATCCCGGAGCGAGACGCTGGTGTGGGTCAGCCCGGCGGCGTTGACGATGGCCCAATCGAAGTCGCGCTGCTGGAGGCGGTCGATCAGTGCGCCTTCGTGGTTGGACTGGAAACACTCCACCTCCAGGCCCAGCTCCGACCCTCTGGCCCGGAGAGCAGCCTCGATCTCGGCCAGCGTCGTGCGGCCGTAGATATCCGGCTCGCGTGTTCCGAGCATGTTGAGGTTGGGCCCGTTGACTACCAGGACGCGGGTCATGGAACTCCTGTCTCCGAACGGGTCTGGGTTGCCGAGGCGGCGTGCGGTGCGCCTCGCAGTGCGGCCGTCACGCCGGCTTCGACCGCTG
Source organism: Chloroflexota bacterium (assembly GCA_003171035.1). Lineage (GTDB taxonomy): Bacteria > Chloroflexota > Limnocylindria > Limnocylindrales > CSP1-4 > Fen-1039. Next base: position 3,478 of record PMXR01000017.1, on the reverse strand, counting down.
AGTCCGGCACGTCCGATCGGATGACCACGCCGGTATCGGTCGGCAAGATCCAGTTCAGGCGGCCGAGCGAGTGCTTCTTGTCGGTTGCCATGTGCTCGATGACGGACTCACGCGTGACCTCGGGAGGTTCGATACCGAGCCCCAGCCGATCGAGGAGCAGTTTGACGCGCTCGGCTCGCTCCATCGTGACAAGGCCCAGCGCCAACGAGATGGCGAAGGCGCCACGCAAGCCGTAGGCCACGGCCTCGCCGTGGAGGATCTCCTTGTAGCCGGCGGCAGCCTCGACGCCGTGGCCGATGGTGTGGCCCAGGTTGAGCGTCATGCGTACGTTGGCTTCGCGGGCATCGGCGGTCACGACCTCGACCTTGGCCCAGGCGCAACGCTCGACCATTTCGGCCACGGCGCCGGACTCGATCGGCTCCGCGTCGCCGCGCGCGTATGCCTCGCCCGACTCTTCGACCACTTCGAGAAGCCGGTCGTCGCCGAGGGCGGCCATCTTGACCACCTCGCCCAGCGCCGCGCGCCGCTCCCGAACCGGGAGAGTGGCGTTGAAGGAAACGTCGGCGATGAAAGCCACGGGCTGGTGGAACGCCCCAACGAGGTTCTTGCCCTCGGGGATGTCCACGGCCGTCTTGCCGCCCAGCGCGGCGTCGACCTGGCCGACGAGAGTGGTAGGCACGTGGATGATGGGCACGCCCCGAAGGTAGGTCGCGGCGGCAAAGCCGGCGGCATCGGTGAGAGCCCCGCCGCCGATGGCCACGAGCGTTTCCTTGCGGTCGACGTGGAGTTGGGCCAGGGCGCGGCAGGTCTCTTCGATGACGTGGAGACGCTTGGCGTTCTCGCCACGGGGCAGCAGGATTCGCTCCACCGGCCAGCCGTCGGCCTCTAGAGCGGCCGCGATCTGCGCGCCGGCCAGCTCCCAGGTCCGTGGCTCGGCCAGCAGAATCGCTCGCCGCGCCTCGCCGCGCCTCAGCGCCGAGCTCACGGCAGTTGCCGCGATGCCGTAGCCGATCTCGATACGCCCGATGGCCGTGTCCGCTCGAAGCACGGTTACAGCCGTCGAGGGGCCCTCGGCGAGACGGCTCTCGAGGGTGCGCATGATCGAGTCCAGGGCTGCCGTGCCGCTGATCTGGAGTGCCGGCGCGTAGAAGCGGCGGCGCTCCGAGGCCAGCTGCTGGAGCCTGGCCAGGGGATCGTGGCCGGCGACGAGTGGCCGGACGTTGGCGCTCCTGGCCAGCCTGGTGGCCAGAATCTCGGGCGCACCGTCAAGCCAGACCGGGAAGCGGCCGCGGTACAGCAGCCAGCGGTTGCGCGGATCGATTACCGTCCCGCCGCCCGTGGCGATGACTCGGCGCAGCCTGGCATCGGTGTTGGCCGGCCCCAGCGAAACGACGGCTTCGTATTCGTGGCTTCGGAATCCGGCCTCGCCCTCTTCGGCGAAGATCGTCTGGACCGAGCGTCCGGTGCGCCGCTCGACGAGGTCGTCCAGGTCCACGAACGCGGCCTTGTGGCGACTTGCCAGCCGCCGACCGACGGCACTCTTGCCGCTGCCCGACAGACCGACCAGGACCAGGTCCACGTTCTACTCGCTCTCGGCGGGGGCCGCCCCGCCCGCGCCCTGCGTGCGCCCGAGGCTGCGGACGGGATCTGGGGAGGGGCCGGCCGCGAGCCGCTCTCGATAGCGGGCGACGTTGTCGAGCAACTCGGCGATCGAGTCGCCGCCGAACTTCTCGAGAGCGAAGTCGGCCAGCGTAAGGCAGACCATCGCCTCGGCCACGACCCCGGTGGCGGGCACGACGCAGATGTCGCTGCGCTCGTAGTGGCCCTTCTCAACGGGCTGCCCGGTCACCAGATCCGCGGACTTCAGGGGGCGGGGGAGAGTGGAGATGGGCTTGACGGCACCACGGATCACGATCGGCTCGCCGTTGGATATGCCGCCTTCGAGACCGCCGGCGTTATTGCCGCCACGAGCCCAGGAACCGTCGGGCAGGCGGCGCTCGATGACGTCCATCACCTGCGACCCGAACCGGCGCGTCTGTTCGAACCCCAGGCCGAACTCCACGCCCTTGACGATTGGAATGCTCACCACGGCGGCCGCCAGAGCCGCATCGAGCCGGCGATCCCACTGCACGTGGCTGCCCAGCCCGATCGGCAGGCCGCTCGCGACGACTTCGAAGACGCCGCCTACTGTGTCGCCGGCATTCCTCGCCTCGTCGATGCGGGCGACCATCCGCTCTTCGGCGGACGTATCCGGGCAGCGCAGCGGACTGGCCTCCGCCTCCTCGCGCGTGCGAGCGGCTGCGGCGCCGTCCATCGCCACGCCCCCAACCTCGGACGTGAACGACCAGACCTCGACTCCCAATTCCTTCAGAAGGGCTCGGGCCACAGCCCCCGCGGCCACACGCGCCGCCGTCTCTCGCGCGGAGGCTCGCTCCAGAACGTTCCGGGCGTCGGAGAAGCCGTACTTGACCGAGCCGGCCAGATCGGCGTGGCCCGCCCGCAGGTGGGTTATAGGAAGGGCCTTCTTGTCGCCGCCGGCGGCCAGCGCGGCCAGCTCCGCGGCCTGCTCGTCGGTGAGCGGCTCGACCTGCATGACCCGCGTCCAGTTGGCCCAGTCGCGGTTATGGATCAGCAGCAGAATCGGCGAACCCAGCGTGAGCCCGTGCCTCACTCCGGCGAGTATCTCCGCGCGGTCTTGCTCGATCGAGGTGCTGCGCGCCCCGCGGCCGTAGCCACTCTGTCGGCGAGCCAGATCGACGGCGATCTCGTCGGCGGTCAGCGGCAGGCCGGCCGGGACGCCTTCGATCGTGGCCGAGAGGGCAGGCCCGTGCGACTCGCCGGCGGTCAGGAAGCGGAGGCGGCCCATCGTACGGCGACCCTACGCCGACGGCGTGGCTGCGGAGCCACTATCGGGCGCGCCGTTACCGGCCGGGGCCGCGGCACCGGCCGGACCCATATCCACGGCGATCTGGCGCAGCCCGTGCTCGCGGGTCCGATCCAATTCGGCCTGCATGACCTCTACCGGCGCCGGCTTGCCGGTCCACAACTCGAACGCCCGCACTCCCTGCTGGAGCAGCATCAACTCGCCGCCGATCGTGGTGTCGCGAGCCGAGGTGGCGTCCTTGAGCAGCTGCGTTACGGGCGGGTTGTAGATGAGGTCGATGACGAAGAGGTCCGGACTGAGCAACACCGCCGGAATGGGCGTCTCGCCGGGAAGCATGCCGACCGAAGTCGTGTTCACCAGGACCTTGGTCTTGGAGAGCTCCGCTTCGAGCACGGATTCGTGCCACGGCATGGCGCGCAGATCCATGTGCGAGGCACTTCGATTGAAGTGGCGCACCAGACCTTCGGCGCGGTGGAGGTGGCGGTTGAAGATGACGATGCGCTGGAAACCCTCGCTGATCAACGCGGACACGACCGCCCGCGAGGCGCCACCGGCCCCGAGAACCACCGCATGGCGGGGCATCTTCTGCTTGCC